>NZ_LQXW01000012.1:0-388939 GCF_001586765.1 Pseudomonas sp. ABFPK
CCGGCCCCTGCGCTCCGCTCCGGGGTTCCCTCGCGCCGGTCTTGCTCCCGGGAGGGCGCGCTGCAGGCCCCATCCATGGGGCCTCAGCGCTTGACGGGCATCCATGCCCGTCACCTCCCTCCGCAAGACCTCTGCTCGGCCTCCTGAAGTCGCGAAGATCAAGATCAAGATCAAGATCAAGATCAAGATCAAGATCAAGATCAAGATCAAGATCAAGATCAAGATCAAGATCAAGATCAAGATCAAGATCAAGAGCAGAGCAGAGCAGAGCAGAGCAGAGCAGAACAGAACAGTGCAGTTTCACCTCTTTATTTCGGTTGACTGTACTGGCCGGTGACTCCGCATAATGTCGCCTCGAACTGACCCGGAGGTGGCATGCACAAGACAGTCCTGGTGCTGGTGGAAACCGTCGATGATTACCTGCCCATGCTGGAGCAGGCCGGCTACCGTTTGATCCGTGCCCCTTCGCCGCAACTGCGGGCCGAGGCCATCCAGCGCTATGGCCATGAAATCGATGCCGTGCTCACCCGCGGCCCGCTGGGCCTGACTGCCAGCGAAATCGACACGCTGTCCAAACTGCAGATCATCTGCGTGATCGGTGCCGGCTACGAACAGGTCGATCTGGCCGCGGCCGCTGCGCGCGGCATCACTGTCACCAACGGCGCCGGGGCCAATGCCGAAGCGGTCGCCGACCACACCCTCGCCCTGCTGCTGGCGCTGTTGCGCGACATCCCCCGCGCCGATGCCAGTACCCGCCGGGGCGAATGGAACCGGGTGATCAGCCCCTCGGTGAGTGGCAAGCGCCTTGGCATTCTCGGCCTTGGTGCGGTGGGCCTGGCCATCGCCAGGCGCGCCCATCTGGGCTTCGCCATGCCCGTCAGCTACCACAGCCGCACGCCGCGCCAGGATGTGCCCTACACCTGGTACGACAGCCCGCAGCACCTGGCCGACGCCGTCGACATCCTGGTGGTGGCAACCCCCGGGGGAGCCAACACTCGTCACCTGGTCGATGCACAGGTGCTCGAGGCCCTGGGGGCCGAGGGCTACCTGGTGAATATCGCCCGAGCCAGCGTGGTCGACACCCAGGCCCTGGTGGCCGCGCTGCAGCATGGCCAGCTGGCTGGTGCGGCACTGGATGTGTTCGACGACGAGCCGGCTGTACCCGATGCCCTCAAGGCCCTTGGCAACACCGTGCTCACCCCCCACGTGGCCGGCCAGTCGCCGGAGGCGGCGCGCGATACGGTGACCCTGGTGCTGCGCAACCTGCAGGCGTTCTTTGTCGGCGAAGCCGTGTTGACTCCGGTACGCCAGTAACCCTTTTCATACATCTGCCTGGCAGCGATCGGGCAACAAGGAGTGTGTGCATGCAACTTGAAATCTTCCAGGTCGATGCGTTTTCCGCCGAGCCGTTCGGGGGCAACCCGGCGGCAGTGATCCCACTGCAAAGCTGGCTGCCGGACGACGTGCTGCAGCGCATTGCCGAAGAGAACAACCTCTCGGAAACCGCCTACTTCGTGCGCAACGGCGAAACCTTCGACCTGCGCTGGTTCACCCCGACCGTGGAAGTCGACCTGTGCGGCCATGCCACCCTGGCCTCGGCCTATGTGCTGTTCGAACAGCTGGGCGAGCAGGTGCAGGTGCTGCGTTTCAACACCCGCAGTGGCGAGCTGCGGGTAAGCCGCAACGCTGACGGGCTGCTGGCCATGGACTTCCCGGCCAAGCATCCGGTCGCAGTGGACATGCTGCCGGGCCTGTTGCAGGCGCTGGGCCTGGGCCAGGCACAGGCGCTGTACCGCAGTGATGACTATGTGGTGGTGATCGATGACGCACTGTTGCTCGACACCCTGAAGCCGGATTTCGTTGCGCTGTCGGCCTTCGATGTGCGCGGTATCGCCGTTACCGCGGCAGGCCGTGGCTTTGATTTCGTCACCCGCTGGTTCGGCCCGAGGGTTGGCGTGAACGAAGACCCGGTGACTGGCTCGGCGCACACCTCGCTGGCGCCGATATGGGCAGAGCGTCTGGGTAGGAACGTGCTGAGCTGCGAGCAGGGTGGGGTGCGCAAAGGGCAGCTGCAGTGCGAAGTACCGGGTAACGGCCGGGTGATCATCAGCGGGCGGGCGGCGTTGTACCTGCGCGGTACGGTGTACATCTGACCTTGGGCAACTGTCTTGTGCTGCCTGTGCCGGCCTCCTCGCCGGCAAGCCAGCTCCCACAGGTACTGCACTGGCCTGAGAACGGCGCGGTCGGGGTGGGAGCCGGCTTGCCGGCGATGAGGCCGGTACAGGTATCTATACTTGCTGGCCCATCTTCCGCTCAAGGAGCCAGCCATGGCCCTGGAAAAACACGGCACCTGCCTGTGCGGCGCCACCCGGCTCAAGGTCACCGTCGACAATACCCATATAAGCGCCTGCCACTGCAGCATGTGCCGCAAATGGACCGGCGGCCCATTGCTGGTGGTGCATTGCAGCCAGCCACCGGTGATCGAAGGGCGCGCACCCAGCGTCTATGAGTCTTCCGATTGGGCCCAGCGCGGCTTCTGCGGCCAGTGCGGCACGCACCTGTACTACCGGCTCAAGGCCAATGACTTCCACGCCGTGCCGGTCGGCCTGCTCGACGGCGACCAGGAATGGCATTTCGACTTGCAGATCTTCGTAGAACAGAAACCCGCCTGGTATTGCTTCGCCAACCAGACCAAGGAACTGACTGGCCAGGAAGCCTTCGAGCAGCTCGGCTGATTCAGGCGGCGTGCTGTGATCGATGCGCCAGCACGAAACGCCACGCGAACTTGCCAAACCGGTGCATTCCTGAGAAAAGGGCGGCTTTGTTTCCAGCGTTGGAGTATGCCCCGTGAGCCAAGAACTGCAGATCATCGACCTTGTGGAGGGGGATGGCAAAGCCGCCGTCAAAGGCGCCCTGATCACCACCCAGTACACCGGCTGGCTGGCCGACGGCAGCGAGTTCGACTCGTCCTGGTCGCGCGGCAAGCCGTTCCAGTGCGTGATCGGCACTGGTCGGGTAATCAAGGGGTGGGATCAAGGCCTCATGGGTATGCGCGTTGGCGGCAAGCGCAAGTTGCTGGTACCGGCGCACCTGGGCTATGGCGAACGCAGCGTGGGGGCGATTCCGCCGAATTCGGATTTGACCTTCGAGATCGAATTGCTGGAAGTGCTGACACGGGATGATTGAGGAAAAGGACTACACGCGCTGTCGGCCAGTGTCTGATTGAGGAGCCTCCCGGGTACGGCTAACCTTGCAGACTCATTGCGTGAAGAGGGTAGCCTATCCATGAAATCGCATTTTTCCTCACGGGTGGTACGCGAAGCGAACGCGCTGTTGGTGGCATCTGGCGCGCGAATGGAGATCTCGTTACCACGCGAACTCGCGAGTGTGGTTACCAACTCCCGAAAAACCCGTTCGGAACTGAAGGCAGCATTCGCGGCTGCGTATTCCCGCCTGCGCAAAGGGTAAGAGCCATATGGCCGATGGCTGTTACAACCACATATACTCGGTTCTTGTGGAGAATGAGCAAGATACACTCGGTATCATTGCCTATTCGTTGTACAAGAGGCAGAAAATCGAGTTTATCCAGGCTTTCAAGATAAAGCATGACCGGGAGCCGAAGGATGAAGACTTGGCCCCTTTCCATGATGTCAGCAACAGCCCCTCGCAGATCGAGAGCTACCGCAATCAGGCCAGCCAGCTTGCTCAAGGCTTTCTTGATGCCTCGATCGCGGCGCAAGCAGTGGAGCTTGAACAGTACTATTCCGATAAAGCAAGCAGCGAAGTCAGGCAGGCCAAGCCAGGATTTTGGTCGGGTGTGGCACAAAGTCTCGTGGGCTCGATTCTCTTCGTGTTCTTGCTGGGCTTTCTGGTGTTCTTCACCTGGAGCCTGAATCAAGGCCCCAAGCAGGTTATCGAGCAGGTATTTGATGTAACCATTCTCGACTCTGTCTCTATGGAACAAGCAGCCGGGCCACCGTAGCGGTAATCAGCGAGAGCAACGAGTAACGAACGGACACATTTCAGCAACACCCATCCTCTAATCTAAGCCTTGCCTAGGGAACGGCATCCACCTCCAGGGAGGAACCAAACGGGTTCAGGGCACTCTCACCCTCACTCGTTGCCAAGGACGGCATTCACTACAAGGATGCCCCGCGGTGCTGTTGGCGGGGTAATGTGGCGGGTCTACCCGATTCTTTCTGCCACATGGGCCTGTCTTGATGAAGTTGCCAACATTCTTCCGCCGTCGTCGTCACTGGTTGCTGAGCCTGACGCTTGCAGCCATAGCCGTGCCGCTGGCGCTGGAAGCTGTCGAAAGCCGGGCGCAACCGGTGGATGGCACCCAGACCCTTGTGTTCCTGCGCCACGCCGAGAAGCCGGGCGAGGGGCTGGGCCAGTTGAACTGCCAGGGCCTCAACCGTGCGCTGGACCTGGCGACCGTGCTGCCCGAGCGCTTTGGCAAGGCCGACTACGTGTTCGCTGCCAACCCCTCGCGGCATGTCGAGGAAGGCAGCAAGGACCAAAGCTACAGCTACATTCGCCCGCTGATGACCATCACCCCCAGCGCCATTCGCCTGGGCCTGCCGGTAAACATCGACTATGGCGCCAACGACACCGACGCGCTGGCCGAAGAGCTGCTGCGCGACAAGTACCGTAACGCGACCCTGTACACCGCCTGGTCGCATGGCTACCTCCCTGACCTGATCAATGCCGTGGCTGGCAAGGCCCTCGGTGAGGAGCGGGTGATCACCGAGGACTGGAGCGGCGACGACTTCGACACCCTCTACGTCCTGACCCTGACCTGGCACGACGGCAAGGCCAGCCTGCTCAGCCGCAACGTGCGTCAAGGCTTGAATGATGGTGCGCATAGTTGCCCGACCTGATCCGCTGGTACTGTTCTGCCGGGAAGCCTGTACAGAGTGACGATGAAGTTGTGTACACAGCGGTTGACCAGAATGATGCTTCGACAGGACCGGCCTCTTCGCGGGTAAACCCGCTCCCACAAGTACTGCGCAGGCCTTGAGAGCAATGCGGTCCCTGTGGGAGCGGGTTTACCCGCGAAGAGGCCAGGACAGGCGAAAGACTCCTAACGCCCGAACCGCATCGGCCAACCCACCACTTTCTTCATCCGTGGCGTGGCGAAGGTACGGACCTTGGAGGTACTCAAGCCCATGCGCACCAGCGATTCGGCCATGGTCACCGCCGCGCTCACGCCATCGACCACCGGCACGCCGGTGCGCTGGCGGATCTGCTCGTCCAAACCGGCCATGCCGCCGCAACCCAGGCAGATCACCTCGGCCTTGTCGTCACGCACGGCGCGTTCCGCCTGCTCGACAATCGCCTCCACGGCGCGCTGTGGGTCGGCTTCAAGCTCCAGCACCGCCAGCCCGCTGGCCCGCACCGATGCGCAGCGGTCATACAGGCCGGAGAGCTTCAGGCGGTCTTCGATCAGCGGCACGGTGCGGTCCAGGGTGGTCACCACCGAGTAGGCATGGCCCAGGTACATCGCCGTGCTGGCGGCTGCATCGGTGATGTCCACCACCGGCACGTTCAGCAGTTCCTGCAAGCCTTCGCGGCCATGTTCGCCGTAACCCGCCTGTATCACGGCATCATAAGGGCCTTCGTAGGCCAGTACCCGGTCCATCACCGCGATGGCGGCCAGGTAGCTTTCGAAGTTGCCTTCCACCGACTCGGCACCGAACCATGGGGTGAGGCCGATGATTTCCGTGCCGGGCGCTGCCACCGCACGGGCCTGTTCGGCAATGGCTTCGGTGATGGCTTCGGTGGTGTTGACGTTGGCGATCAGAATGCGCATGGGTAGTCCTCCCTGGTCAATGGCTGCTGTGGTCCACGGCGATGCATTCGCCGCTGACGTCTTGGTATTGGTGTTTGCGTGGGGCGATCAGCAGGTAAAGTGCGGCGGCGATGCCGGCACCGATCAGCCAGGAGAATGGCGCCACGCCATGGAAGTTGGGCACCAGGGCCAGGACGATGGCCAGCAGGGCGGCCGGCACGAAGGCGGCCACGGCGCGCAGGTTGATGCCCTTGGTGTAGTGGTAGGCGCCAGCCGGGTCTTCGCTGTACAGCTGCGGCACGTTGATGCAGCCTTTGCGCAGCAACCAGTAGTCGGACATGATCACCCCGTACAGCGGGCCGAGCAGGGCACCCAGGCCGGACAGGAAGTACACGATCACCAGTGGGCTGTTGTACAGGTTCCACGGCAGGATCAGCACCGCCAGGGTGGCGCTGATCAGCCCGGCGCGGCGGAAGTTCAGGTGACGCGGTGCCAGGTTGCTGAGGACGAAGGCCGGGGCGACGAAGTTGGCCATGATGTTCACCGCCACCGTCACGATCAGGAAGGCCAGGCAGCCCAGTACCAGGAACGCTGTACTTGGGATGGCCGCGACGATCTGGGTCGGGCTGTCGATGATCTGGCCGTTGATCTGGAACTGCGCGCCGCACAGCACCACGGTGATCACGGCGAACACCAGGATGTTCACCGGCAGGCCCCAGAAGTTGCCAACGCGGATGGTCTTGCGGCATGGCGAGGAGCGGGCGAAGTCACAGAAGTTCAGCACCAGGGTGCCGTAGATCGCCAGCCACAGCGCGCCGCCGGCAAATATGTTGCGCCACATCTCGTAGCCGGTCAGCGGTTCGGCAACCGACCAGGCGATGCGGGCGTCGGCCTTGAAGTACATGAACACCGCCAGGGCGGCGACGGTCAGCAGGATCACCGGGCCGGCAAAGGCCTCGTAGCGGCGCACCATCTCCATGCCATAGGCCAGGATCACCAGCTGTACCAGCCAGATCGACACGAAGCACACCCAGCCCAGGCTCGACAGGCCGAGGATGCTGTCATGGTCATAGGCTGCCATCTGCGGCCATACAGCGGTGAGCAGCACGCGCAGCACCACCGAAGCCAGGTAGGTCTGGATGCCGAACCAGGCGATGGCGATGACCGCACGAATCAGCGCCGGAATCTGCGCACCATGGATGCCGAAGGCGATGCGGCTGATGACCGGGAACGGTACGCCGGTCTTCTGCCCCATGTAGCCGGACAGGTTCATGAAGAAGTACACCAGCGCCGCGCCGATGGCCAGCGACAGCAGGATCTGCCAGCCACCGAGGCCGAGGGCGAACAAGCCCATGGCGAACGAGTAGTTGGCGATGTTGTGCACATCGTTGGTCCACAGCGCAAAGATGCTGTAGCCGCCCCAGCGGCGGCCTTCGATGCGCGTCGGGGCGAGGTCGCGGTTATGCAGGCGCGGGCTCAGGGCAAGTTCCGGCTGGCTGCCGGCGAGAGTGGACGCGGGGTGGGTGCTGGCGACGGATAGTTCAGGGGCAAGGTCGAAGCTGGTACTCATTCCGGCGGGCTCCTGATGCACGTGGACTGCGATGAGCGGGCATGCGCACGGGCTCGCCATCTCGTCGGTGCAGCGTTGGCATCTCAGGGTTTGGGGCGCGGCGGCCGATGTTGGGTCGGCGTCGCGGGTTCTTGTGTATTTATGTTTTGCTTGGTTTGTATACAAAACACGAACACACAAAAGCGAGTTCCGTGCCAAGGAAAAAGCAAACTTCGGTTGGCCATCATTTCGAATCTATCTTGTTGAAATATAAGTTGATGAAATGAATGGGATATAAGTTGACCAAATGAACAGGTTTAAATTTTTCGAAGATGATTTAGTTGATCATTTGGTCAGAATAAGTTGTGGGAAGTGTGTAACGTATTGGGGCGTGATCTTGGAAAGTGCACACAAAAACGACACTTATGGTGACATTCTTGTGTACAAAAATTAGTCAGCTTTTTCCTGTGCTGGCCTCTTCGCGGGCGCGCCCGCTCCCACAGGGACCGCACAGCATCCTGGACTGTGGAAATCCTGTGGGAGCGGGCTTGCCCGCGAAGAGCCAAAACAGGAAGAAATCAATCCATCGGCGGCAACCGCCGTTTGACCGGTGTCTTCTTGATGATCGCCGTATTGGTCTCGGCCACCGTATAGAGGCGGTCGAGCAGGGTATCCAGCTGCTCCATCGAGCGAACATGCAGGCGGGCAATGAAGCAGTCTTCGCCAATTACCTTGTCGCACTCGGTGAATTCGGGAATGGCGATGATCTGCCGCTCCACCTCCTGCAGCTTCCCGGGTAGCGGACGGATGCGCACGATGGCCTGCAGTTGGTAGCCAAAGGCGCGTGGGTCGACTTCTACGGTGTAACCGCGCAACACGCCGCGCTCCTCCAGGCGACGCAGGCGTTCGCTGACGCTGGGTGAAGACAGCCCGCTGATCTGCGCCAGGGCTTTGAGCGAGCGGCGCGAGTCTTCCATCAGCGCGTTGATCAGCAGTTGGTCGATGGCATCGGTCATGGTCACCTCAATCAGGTCGTTCGCGTTATTTGCCTTGATAGTAAAGGCAAACTGGCCAATCTTCCTTCGTTATGCGCTGGAAGGCTAACCGACAACCTTTGCATACTGTCGCCATCGTCAACAGGAGGTTTGAGATGGACAGTTCATTGCGTCGTGGCTCGCTGGAAATGGTTGCCGCCATGCTGATTTCCGGAACCATCGGCTGGTTCGTGCTGGTGTCAGGCCAGCCGGTGCTCGAGGTGGTGTTCTGGCGCTGCGTGTTCGGTGCCGTGACCTTGCTGGCGATTTGCGCGGGGTTCGGCTTCCTGCGGCCGGGCGTGATCAGCCGCACGGCGTTCCTGCTGGCGATTGCCAGCGGTGTGGCCATTGTCGGCAACTGGGTGTTGCTGTTCGCCTCCTACTCGCGGGCGTCGATTGCCATCGGCACGGCGGTGTACAACGTACAGCCGTTCATGTTGGTGGGGCTGGCGGCGGTGTTCCTGGGCGAGAAGATCACCTTGGCCAAGGTTACCTGGCTGAGCGTGGCGTTCCTCGGCATGCTGGCCATCGTCAGTGCCCATGGCGCGGGGCAGGGTGGCGGTGAGGACTATTTGCTGGGCATTGCGCTGGCGCTGGGGGCGGCCTTCCTGTATGCCATCGCGGCGTTGATCATCAAGCGCCTGAGTGGCACGCCACCGCACCTGATCGCGCTGATCCAGGTGGCCACGGGTGTGCTGTTGCTGGCGCCGTGGGTCAAGCTTGGCGGGTTGCCGGGTGAAGTGCCGGCGCTGGCCAGCCTGGTGACCTTGGGCATGGTGCACACCGGGTTGATGTATGTGTTGCTGTACAGCGCCATCCAGCGCTTGCCCACGGCGTTGACCGGCGCGCTGTCGTTCATCTACCCGATTGCGGCGATTCTTGTGGACTGGGTGGCGTTCGGGCACCGGCTGGCACCGTTGCAGTGGCTGGGGGTGGCGTTGATCCTGCTGGCGGCGGCGGGGATGCAGCAGGGGTGGTGGTTCCGGCCAGCGCGGGTTGTGGCCGAGTAAAGAGATGGTCTTGCGGGCCCTTTCGCGGGTAAACCCGCTCCCACAGGATCATTACAGGCCCGAACCGTGCGCAGCATCTGTGGGAGCGGGTTTACCCGCGAAAAGGCCCGCAAGGTAGAATGCCGCTTTTGCCAGCTTGCGACCCATGATGACTTCGCCGATCCAGACCCTGGAGCAACACCTGCTCGCCGCCCTCGACCCTGCCCCGCAGGAAACCCGCCGCCTGTTCCACGGCCGCGGCCGCTGCTGGGCGGGCCTGGAGCAGGTCACCGTGGACTGGCTGCAAGGCGTGCTGTCGGTCGCTCTGTTTCGCGAGCCGGCGGAAGGCCAGCTGGCCGAACTGGAGGCCATGCTGCGTACTCTCGCCGAGCGCCCACAGTGGACTGGTCAAGCCATCCTTCTCCAGCATCGCTACCTGCCCGACAGCCCGGGCCAGTGGCTGCTGGGCGAAGCGTGCCAGCAGCGCGAGGTGGTCGAGGATGGGCTGACCTACCTGCTGGACCTGGGCGTGCGGCAGAACAATGGCCTGTTCCTCGACATGCGCTATGGTCGGCGCTGGGTGCGCGAACAGGCGGCGGGCAAGCGCGTGCTGAACCTGTTCGCCTACACCTGCGGTTTCTCGGTGGCGGCGATTGCCGGTGGCGCCGAGCAGGTGGTTAACCTGGACATGGCCAAGTCGGCGTTGTCCCGGGGCCGCGACAACCACCGCCTCAATGGCCACGATGCGTCGCGGGTGGCCTACCTGGGGCACGAGCTGTTCAAGTCGTGGGGCAAGGTGCGCAAGTACGGGCCTTATGACCTGATCATCATCGATCCGCCGACCTTCCAGCGCGGCAGCTTTGTGCTGACCCAGGATTACGCGAAGATCCTGCGGCGCCTGCCGGAGTTGTTGAGCGAGGGCGGAACGGTGCTGGCATGCGTGAACGACCCGGGCATCGGGCCAGAGTTTCTGATCGAGGGGATGGTGGAGCAGGCGCCGTCGCTGAAATTCGTCGAGCGGCTGGAGAACCCACCGGAGTTTCCTGACGTGGACCCGGTGGGGGGCTTGAAGGCCCTGGTATTCCGTCAGGCCTGATGTTGCCCTTGCTGGCCTCTTCGCGGGTAAACCCGCTCCCACAAGTACAGTGCAAAACCTGAGGGCTGTGGGGTTCCTGTGGGAGCGGCTTTAGCCGCGAAGAGGCCGGTAAGGCTTACATCAATTACTGATTGTTGGTGTAGATCTGGTCAAACACCCCACCATCATTGAAGTGGGTCTTCTGCACGGTGCGCCAGTCACCAAAGGTCTTCTCCACCGACAGGAAGTCCACTTTCGGGAAGCGGTCGGTGTACTTGGCCAGTACCGTCGCATCACGCGGGCGCAGGTAGTTCTGTGCGGCAATTTCCTGGGCGGCTGGCGACCAAAGGTACTTCAGGTATTCCTCGGCCGCGGCCTGGGTGCCTTTCTTCGCCACTACCTTGTCGACCACGGTGACCGGTGGCTCGGCTTCGGCCGACACGCTCGGGTAGACCACTTCGAACTGGTCGCGGCCGAACTCGCGGGCGATCATTTCGGCTTCGTTCTCGAAGGTCACCAGCACGTCACCGATCTGGTTGGTCATGAAGGTGGTGGTGGCGGCGCGGCCACCGGTGTCCAGCACCGGCGCCTGCTTGAACAGCTTGCCGACAAAGTCCTTGGCCTTGTTTTCATCACCGCCTTGCTTGAGCACATAACCCCAGGCCGACAGGTAGGTGTAGCGGCCGTTACCCGAGGTCTTCGGGTTGGGCACGATCACCTGCACGCCATCCTTGAGCAGGTCGGGCCAGTCTTTCAGCGCCTTGGGGTTACCCTTGCGCACGATGAACACAGTGGCCGAGGTGAATGGCGCGCTGTTGTTCGGCAGGCGGCTGACCCAGTTGTCCGGCACCAGTTTGCCGTTGTCGGCCAGGGCGTTGATGTCGGTGGCCATGTTCATGGTGATGACATCGGCCGGCAGGCCATCGATCACCGCTCGCGCCTGCTTGCTCGAGCCGCCGAACGACATCTGCACGTTGACCTTCTCGTTGTGCTCGGCTTCCCAGTGCTTCTGGAAGGCCGGGTTGTAATCCTTGTAGAAGTCGCGCATCACGTCGTAGGAAACGTTGAGCAGGGTGGGGGCAGCCTGGGCGAAATTGCCCAGGGCAAGGCCTGCGGCGAGCAGCGAGGCGGTGAAGAGTTTTTTCACGTTGCTTCCTTGTTATCGAGAAGGTGTTGGCAGTTTGCCTGCGACTATAGCGGGTGGAGTAGTGGTAGTTAAAGAACAAAAAATACTTTGTTTATGCCAACAGCAGCGCTGCTGTTGAGGTCAGATCACGTTGATCGCATCGAACTTAAACCATACGCGATCTTGGTAAGGATGGCGTGCTGGCGACAGGCGCTGGGCTGAGGGCTTTGGCATAAGACCTGATAAATTTACCAGTAGCCAGGTCAAATAAAAAGTGCCCAGAATAGGCCTGAACCTGCAATTGGAGTTAATGGGGCGGTTTGATGTCATTGCGACATCAAGGCAGAATTGTTGTGTAGAATTAAAGGCTTTAAGGGGGATTTATGAGAAGGGTTCGATTTTTTTATTGTAAAAATAGGTTGGTAGTCGAAGAGGGTGAGAAAAACCTGAATTTTTTCTCTGTATCAAGATGGCCGCTTGCGTCGTTGGGGGCCAGCACCAAGCTGCTAATGAGTAGTGATACAGGGACAGTGTATGGGGAGGTTGTCAATGAAATTAATGAACTCTCATATACGCCCTACGGATTTGGCACGTACAACGGTATGGAGGGTAGGCAAGCTTTCAATGGTGAAAGACTGGATTTTGTAACAAGTGGTTATATTCTAGGAAACGGGCATCGTCAGTTTGCGCCAAGACTTATGCGCTTCCTTTCCCCTGATAATTTAAGTCCTTTCAATAAAGGCGGTATCAATAGTTATGTCTACTGTGCCTCTGATCCGGTCAATGGTTTGGATCCTTCAGGTCGCGTAAATATTACAAAGCTTTTCATGCCGTGGCGTCGAACTGGTACAACCGGCTTCATGAAAGAAAAAAGTTTGCCGACGGGGCTTTTGAAACAGCTGCTAAAAAAGAGAGCTGCTGATGAGCGTAGAAGTATTTATGTATATGAGGCTCAGGGTGATGGTTACAAACACTACAGGTTGGCTCGGGGAGAGGCTCCGGATCTGTTGCCGAGGACAGCCACTCATGAGAACTTTGCCGGGCGCGAGGTTTATGTTAAGGGTGGGTTGATAATTGATCTGAAAGGCGATTCAATGAAGGATTACAATTTTTCTGCCACTGATCGTGCTGCTGGGAATTATGGTTTCGTCAGAGTGCGCTCAAAGCCGATTGCAATAACTACTTTCGAACCCAATGAGGCTGGGGCTGCTGCGCTGGAAAAAGAGATGCAAAGTTGGTTTACAGCTGAAGAGTGGAATGGGAGCGGCGCTCCGGGTTTCAATAGCAATCAGGACGGACTGAATGCAGAAATTAGACAAATTCGTCGATAGTCAAAGCGTGCGATGGTCGGCTGCGGCTCACAGCCACAGCCGCCAACATCACAGCTTTGGAAACAGTCCGCTTCCGCACCGGGAACAGAACGCCGCGCCGTGCTCGTGAGTCTTCTTGCTGCAGTTCGGGCAGGAGTGCTGCAACTGCTCCCCGCGCATGGCATTGGCCAGCTCGGCGGTAAAGATCCCAGTCGGCACGGCAATGATCGAATAACCGGTAATCATCACCAGCGACGACAGCACCTGCCCCAGCGGCGTTTTCGGCACGATGTCGCCAAAGCCTACCGTGGTCAGGGTAACGATGGCCCAGTAGATGCCCTTGGGAATGCTGGTAAAGCCATGCTCAGGCCCTTCGATCACATACATCAAGGTGCCGAATACCGTCACCAGTGTCGATACCGTCACCAGGAACACGATGATTTTTTGCTTGCTGCCGCGCAGCGCCTCCATCAGGTAATGGGCCTGCTTGAGGTACGGGCTGAGCTTGAGCACGCGGAAGATCCGCAGCATCCGTATCACGCGGATGATCAGCAGGTACTGGGCGTCGCTGTAGTACAGCGCGATGATTCCCGGCACGATCGCCAGCAGATCGACCAGGCCATAAAAGCTGAAGGCATAGCGCAGCGGCTTGGGCGAGCAGTAAAGGCGGGTGAGATATTCGGCCAGGAAGATCGCGGTAAAGCCCCACTCGATGCCGGCCAGCAGGCCGGCGTAGCCCTGGTGCACTTCGTCGATGCTGTCGAGGATGACGGTAACCAGGCTGGCCAGGATGATCAGCAGGAGGATCTTGTCGAATCGTCTTCCAGCCACGGTATCGGTCTGGAAGACGATGATGTAGAGCTGCTCGCGCAGGCTCGCAGGGTTGTTCATTGGCTCGTTCCACAAAAGCGATGGGCTGAGCCTAGGGGTTGCATTTCAGCTGTGCAAGCGGCTGGCGTCACGCTGCCTGGGCTGGGCCAGATGATTACCCAGGTGCATCAGCCAGCAGGCGGCGACGAAGGGCGCGGTCAGGCCGGGCACCGGTAGCAGTTTGAACAGCGGTTGCAGCAGCAGGGCCAGGGCGATGGCCAGCACTGTCAGCCACGGCTTTTCACCTTGCCTGCTGAACGCCAGTGCCGCCAGCGCAGCGTTGAAACCGTAAAGGCCCATCCACGCTGCCTGTGCCTGGTCCGAGAGTAGCGCTACGCCGCCCCCGATGGCCGAACCGATCACCGCCCACATTGCGGCATAGGGGTTGGCGATGAACATGCCAATGCTGATCAGCAGGCCGGCCAGGGGCTGGTCGAGCAGGAAGATCTGGCCCACGCCGCGCGCCAACGCGTACAGCGGCTGGGCTTCGACGAAGCCGCTGGGCGAGGGGCTGGCGATCAGCAATACGGCCCAGCCAAGCAGGACGAAGGGTGCGGTGTAGGCGATCAGCAGCTTGCCGCCGCGCTTGCGCCACTGGTGGGTGATGATGCTGGACAGGCCGCCAGCGGCGATGATCAGTGGCGGCAGGATGACCGACCAGGGCAGCACGGCGCTGATCAGGATGCCGATCAGCACGCCGTTGTAGCTGTACAGGCCTGCCTGGCGGTCGGCGCGGTCGTAGCCACGAGCCTGGGCGGTGAGCAGGCCGGCCAGGGCGCCGAGCAGGGCACCACCGACCAGGCCGGGGGCGGTCAGCAGGATGGCCAGCAGGCAGCACAGGCCGCACAGGGGGTTGCGCAGCAGCAGCACCTGGCTGAAGCCGTTGAGTAACGCCGTGGCCCAGTCGGGGCACGGGTTGACGAAATTTTTGGTGTACATCGGGGCAGTCAGTGAGGTTGATGGGGCGCGGTGGGCCTCTTTGGGCCTCGGGTTTTCCGCAGTTGTGATGTTTCTGTGTACGAGGAGGGCTTTGCCCTCCATTCGCAGCACAAGGCTGCTCCTACAAAGGGACCGCGCAGCGGGAGGTTTTCGCGGTCCCTTTGTAGGAGCAGCCTTGTGCTGCGAATGGGGCGCAAGGCGCCCCCGAAATCTCAGATCAAGGTCTCGATCCGCAGCGTGTTAGTCGACCCCGGTTTGCCGAAAGGCACACCGGCAGTGATCAGTAGCGTGTCGCCACGGCTGGCCATGCCTTGTGCCTGGGCAATCTCCAGTGCGGTGGATACAACCTCGTCCACCTGGCGCAGGCGGTCGTTGACCACCGAGTGCACGCCCCACGCCACGCTCAGGCGACGCGCGGTGGCCAGGTTCGGGGTGAGGTTGAGGATCGGTGCCCGTGGCCGCTCGCGTGCCGCGCGCAGGGTCGAGGCGCCCGACTCGCTGTAGTTGACCAGCACCGCCACCGGCAGGATGCCGCTGATACGGCGGATGGCGCAGCTGATGGCGTCCGATACGGTGGCCTCGGCCTTCGGCCGGCCAACGTCGAGCTGGGCCTGGTAGTCCGGGCCGTTCTCCACCTGGCGGATGATCTTGCTCATCATCTGCACGGCTTCCAGCGGGTACTCACCCGAGGCAGTCTCGGCCGACAGCATCACCGCATCGGCACCTTCGGCCACGGCGTTGGCCACGTCGGTGACTTCGGCGCGGGTCGGCGCTGGCGAGAAGCGCATGGATTCGAGCATCTGCGTGGCCACCACCACCGGTTTGCCCAGTTGGCGGCAGGTGCCGATGATGCGCTTCTGGATTTGCGGCACGCTTTCGGCCGGCACTTCCACGCCCAGGTCGCCACGGGCCACCATGATTGCATCCGCAAGTTCCGCGATGGCTTGCAACTGTTCGACCGCCGATGGCTTTTCGATCTTCGCCATCAGGTAGGCACGGTCACCGATCAGCTGGCGTGCTTCGGTGATGTCTTCGGGGCGCTGCACGAACGACAGGGCCACCCAGTCCACGCCCAGCTCCAGGCCGAAGGCCAGGTCGCGGCGGTCTTTCTCGGTGAGCGGGGAGAGGTCGAGCACCGCTTGCGGCACGTTGACACCCTTGCGATCGGACAGCTCGCCACCGGCCAGCACTTCGGTGTCGATGGCGTCGCTGTGCTTGGCGGTGACGCGCAGGCGCAACTTGCCGTCGTCCAGCAGCAGGTCCATGCCCGGCTCGAGGGCGGCGATGATCTCAGGGTGCGGCAGGTTGACCCGGCGGCTGTCGCCCGGGGTGTTGTCCAGGTCCAGGCGCAGGGCCTGGCCGCGTTGCAGCTGCACCTTGCCGTCGGCAAAGCGGCCGACGCGCAGCTTCGGCCCCTGCAGGTCCATGAGGATACCCAGCGGGTAGTTCAGTTGCTGCTCGACTTCGCGGATCCACTGGTAGCGCAGGGCGTGGTCGGCGTGCTCGCCGTGGCTGAAGTTGAGGCGGAAGATGTTCACCCCGGCTTCTACCAGTTGGCGGATGTCGTCGATGCCTTTGATCGCAGGGCCGAGGGTGGCGAGGATCTTTACTTTTTTATCAGGCGTCATGATTGGGCAGTCTCGAGGATCAGGATGGCGCGGAAATCGTTGACGTTGGTGCGGGTCGGCTCGGTGACGATCAGCGCATCCAGGGCGGCGAAATAGCCGTAGCCGTTGTTATTGTCCAGCTCGTCGCTGGCCGACAGGCCCAGGGCTTCGGCACGGGCGTAGCTGGCCGGGGTCATGAAGGCGCCGGCGTTTTCTTCCGAGCCATCGATACCGTCGGTGTCACCGGCCAGGGCGTACACGCCCGGCAGGCCTTTCAGGCTTTCGGTGAGGCTGAGCAGGAATTCGGCGTTGCGCCCGCCACGGCCATTGCCGCGCACGGTCACGGTGGTTTCGCCGCCGGACAGGATCACGCAGGGCGCTTTCAGCGGCTGGCCGTGCTGGACGATCTGCCGGGCGATACCGGCGTGCACCTTGGCCACTTCGCGTGATTCGCCTTCCAGGTCGCCGAGGATCAGCGGGCTGAACCCGGCCTGGCGGGCTTTGACCGCGGCGGCTTCGAGCGACTGCTGGGGCTTGGCGATCAGCTGGAAGTGGCTGCGGGCCAGGGCCGGGTCGTCGGCCTTGACGGTTTCCGAGGCTGGGTTGTTGAGCCAGTCGATAACCGCCTTGGGTGCTTCGATGTTATAGCGCTTGAGGATGGCCAAGGCGTCGGCCGAGGTGCTCGGGTCGGCCACGGTAGGACCGGAGGCGATCACCGTGGCGAGGTCGCCCGGGACATCGGAAATGGCATAGGTATACACCGTGGCCGGCCAGCAGGCCTTGGCCAGGCGGCCGCCCTTGATCGCCGAGAGGTGCTTGCGCACGCAGTTCATCTCGCCGATGGTGGCGCCGGATTTCAGCAGCGCCTTGTTGATCTGCTGCTTGTCGGCCAGGGTCAGGCCTTCGGCGGGCAGGGCCAGCAGCGCTGAGCCACCGCCGGACAGCAGGAAGATGACGCGGTCGTCTTCACTGAGGTTGCTGACCAGTTCCAACACGCGTTTTGCCACGGCCAGGCCGGCGGCATCGGGGACCGGGTGGGCGGCTTCGACCACCTCGATCTTCTGGCAGTTGGCACCGTGACCGTACCGTGTGACAACAAGCCCGGAGACTTCGCCCTGCCAGCACTTCTCGACCACTTCGGCCATGGCGGCTGCGGCCTTGCCTGCACCGATGACGATGACCCGGCCGCTGCGGTCGGCGGGCAGGTAGGGTTCGAGGACTTGACGGGGGTGGGCGGCAGCGATGGCTGTGTCGAACAGCTCGCGGAGAAGGTTTTGCGGATCGACCGACATGGCAGGCTCCCAATTATTGTTGTTCTGCAGAATCAAAACGCCCCTGGAACTGCCTCCGTGCAGGCCGAACCAGGGGCGGGTGTTGCTCGGTGCCACCGTTGAACCTGTGGTCGCAGGTTCAACGGTGTTGGCTTCTTCGCGGGTAAACCCGCTCCCACAGGGACTTCACAGAGGCTGAAGACGGCGTAAATCCTGTGGGAGCGGGTTCACCCGCGAAGAGGCCGGTGAAGGCTAAAAATTACTTACTTGTCGTCGCGGATCGAGAAGTTGGCCATGTGCTCCAGGCCTTTGATCAGCGCCGAGTGGTCCCAGTTGCCGCCGCCCAGTGCCTGGCAGGTGTTGAACACTTGCTGTGCATTGGAGGTGTTGGGCAGGTTGATGCCCAGTTCCTTGGCGCCTTGCAGGGCCAGGTTCAGGTCCTTCTGGTGCAGGTTGATGCGGAAACCTGGGTCGAAGGTGCCCTTGATCATGCGCTCGGCGTGCACTTCGAGGATCTTCGACGAGGCGAAGCCGCCCATCAGGGCTTCACGTACCTTGGCCGGGTCGGCACCATTCTTGGCGGCGAACAGCAGGGCTTCGGCAACGGCCTGGATGTTCAGGGCAACGATGATCTGGTTGGCCACCTTGGCGGTCTGGCCGTCGCCATTGCCACCGACGCGGGTGATGTTCTTGCCCATGGCTTCGAACAGCGGCAGGGTGCGCTCGAAGGCTTTCGGGCAGCCACCGACCATGATGCTCAGGGTCGCGGCCTTGGCACCGACTTCGCCGCCGGACACCGGGGCGTCCAGGTAGGCAGCGCCGGTAGCCTTGATCTTCTCGGCGAAGGCTTTGGTGGCGGTAGGGGAGATCGAGCTCATGTCGATCACGACCTTGTTCGGGCCCACGCCTTCGGCCACGCCGTTGTCACCGAACAGGACGCTCTCGACCTGCGGGGTGTCGGGGACCATGACGATGATGAACTCGGCTTCCTGGGCAACTTCCTTCGGGTTGGCCAGGGCCACGGCACCGGCGGCGATCAGGTCGGCCGGGGCAGCGTCGTGGTGGGTGGAGATGAAGATGCTGTGACCTGCTTTCTGCAGGTTCTGAGCCATGGGCTTGCCCATGATGCCGGTGCCGATGAAACCGATTTTAGCCATGAGAGATTACCTCGTTGTATTTGTTGAATCTCGATGGAGCAAGCTGCACAGGCCCCCTTGTTGGACACAAAACTCTGTGGGAGCGGGTTTACCCGCGAAAGCGGCAGTGAAGCCAACATCGCATTCGCGGGTGAACCCGCTCCCACTGGGTCAGGCATGTGTCACGGGACCCGATCAGCCTTAGATTGCGTTATGGGTCTTCAGCCAGCCCAGGCCCGCTTCGGTGGTGGTCAGCGGCTTGTACTCCGCGCCCACCCAACCCTGGTAGCCGATGCGGTCCAGGTGTTCGAACAGGAAGCGGTAGTTGATCTCGCCGGTACCTGGCTCGTTGCGGCCGGGGTTGTCGGCCAGCTGGATGTGGTTGATCAGTTTCAGGTTGGCTTCCATGGTGCGAGCCAGGTCACCTTCCATGATCTGCATGTGGTAGATGTCGTACTGCAGGAACAGGTTGTCGCTGCCAACCTCGGCCTGGATTTCCAGGGCCTGTTTGGTGGTGTTCAGGTAGAAGCCGGGGATGTCCCGGGTGTTGATCATTTCCATGACCAGGCGGATCCCGGCGGCTTTCAGCTTGTCAGCGGCGTAGCGCAGGTTTTCCACGAAGGTCTTGCGCACGGTGGCGCAGTCCGGGCCTTGTGGGCGAATGCCGGCCAGGGCATTGACCTGGGTGTTGCCCAGCACCTTGGCGTACTCGATGGCCTTGTCGACACCGGCGCGGAATTCCTCGACGCGGTCAGGGTGGCAGGTGATACCGCGCTCACCCTTGGCCCAATCGCCCGCCGGCAGGTTGAACAGCACCTGGGTCAGGCCGTTGGCGTCCAGCTGCTGCTTGATCTCGGCAGCGCTGAAATCGTACGGGAAGAGGTACTCTACGCCGCTGAAACCAGCATCGGCGGCAGCCTTGAAGCGGGCCAGGAAGTCCTGTTCGGTAAACAGCATGGACAGGTTGGCAGCGAAGCGAGGCATGTTGTGTCTCCTAGCGATGAAGGCCCCCGGCGCCCTGAGGTAGGGGCCGGCACGGGGGCGTCAGGCGATCAGTCCAGCAGCGAGATGGCGGTTGGCGCGTCGTTGCCGACCAGGGCCAGGTCTTCGAACTCGTTGACCGCGTTGATCTCGGTGCCCATGGAAATGTTGGTCACACGTTCGAGAATCACTTCGACCACCACCGGTACGCGGAACTCTTCGGCCATCTTCTGTGCCTTGAGCAGGGCAGGGGCGATCTCGGCCGGCTCGAATACACGGATGGCCTTGCAGCCCAGGCCTTCGACCACGGCGACATGGTCGACACCGTAGGTGGCGGCGTCGGTCGAGTTGATGTTCTCGAACGCCAGTTGTACACAGTAATCCATGTCGAAGCCACGCTGTGCCTGACGGATCAGGCCCAGGTAGGCGTTGTTCACCAGCACGTGCACGTACGGCAGGTTGAACTGTGCGCCCACCGCCAGCTCTTCGATCATGAACTGGAAGTCGTAGTCACCCGACAGCGCGACCACCTTGCGCTTCGGATCGGCCTTGACCACACCGAGGGCGGCAGGGATGGTCCAGCCCAGCGGGCCGGCCTGGCCGCAGTTGATCCAGTGGCGTGGCTTGTACACGTGCAGGAACTGCGCGCCAGCGATCTGCGACAGGCCGATGGTGCTGACGTAGCAGGTGTCCTTGCCGAATACCTGGTTCATTTCTTCGTAGACGCGCTGCGGCTTGACTGGCACGTTGTCGAAGTGGGTCTTGCGCTGCAGGGTGGCCTTGCGCTCCTGGCAGTCTTCCAGCCAGGCCTTGCGGCACTTCAGCTTGCCAGCGGCTTTCCACTCGCGGGCCACTTCGAGGAACACGTCCAGTGCCTTGCCGGCGTCGGAAACGATACCCAGGTCCGGGGTGAACACGCGGCCGATCTGGGTCGGCTCGATGTCCACGTGCACGAACTTGCGGCCTTCGGTGTAGACGTCGACGGAACCGGTGTGGCGGTTGGCCCAACGGTTACCGATACCGAACACCAGGTCGGATTTCAGCAGGGTGGCGTTGCCATAGCGGTGCGAAGTCTGCAGGCCGACCATGCCGACCATCTGTGCGTGGTCGTCCGGGATGGTGCCCCAGCCCATCAGGGTTGGAATCACTGGTACACCGGTCAGTTCGGCGAACTCGACCAGCTTGTCGCTGGCGTCGGCGTTGATGATGCCGCCACCGGCTACCAGCAGCGGGCGTTCGGCGTCATTGAGCAGGGCCAGGGCTTTTTCGGCCTGTACGCGGGTAGCGGACGGCTTGTGCACTGGCAGCGGTTCGTAGGCGTCGATGTCGAATTCGATTTCGGCCATCTGCACGTCGAACGGCAGGTCGATCAGTACCGGGCCTGGGCGGCCGGTGCGCATTTCATAGAAGGCCTTCTGGAAGGCGTAAGGCACCTGGCCTGGCTCCAGAACGGTGGTGGCCCACTTGGTGACCGGCTTGACGATGTTGGTGATGTCGACGGCCTGGAAGTCTTCCTTGTGCAGGCGGGCACGTGGGGCCTGGCCGGTGATGCAGAGGATCGGGATGGAGTCGGCGGAGGCACTGTACAGGCCGGTGACCATGTCGGTGCCGGCTGGGCCGGAGGTGCCGATGCACACGCCGATGTTGCCTGGGTTGGCACGGGTGTAACCCTCGGCCATGTGCGAGGCGCCTTCGACGTGACGAGCGAGGACGTGATCGATGCCACCGACTTTCTTCAGGGCCGAGTACAACGGGTTGATGGCAGCCCCCGGGATGCCGAACGCGGTATCTACACCTTCACGGCGCATGACCAGAACGGCTGCATCGATTGCTCTCATTTTGCTCATGGTTTGTGCCTCATCGATTTTGTAATTGTATACAACTTGCTTTGTGCCAGAGTGTATTCACGGCTGGCCGCTCAGGTCAACGGGTTTTCGTCGGACGAGGTCGCTTTCGTTCAAGCGCCCGTGAAAACGGGCGTTTGCAATCTCGCATACGATCGTTTCAATTTATTGTATACAAAAAAAGATTCAGTTGTGTTCTATTGGCTTTTCGGTTTTTCACCTGCCCTCAGGGCTTCTCACAACAAGAAGAGGACCTTTCCATGAACGCTTTGAACCTGAAAGTCGCGGTCAGCCTGGTGAATGCCGCGCTGGCGGCGGGCCGCAAGATCAACGCCGCGCCACTGACCGTGGCGGTGCTGGATGCCGGCGGCCACTTGCTGGCGCTGCAGCGCGAGGATGGCGCCAGCCTGATCCGGCCGGAGGTGGCTACCGGCAAGGCCTGGGGGGCTATTGCCCTGGGCAAGGGGTCGCGCCTGCTGGCGCTGGACGCGCAGCAGCGGCCGGCATTTTTTGCCGCGCTGAACGGGTTGGGCGAGCGACCGGTGGTGCCGGCGCCGGGTGGTGTGCTGGTGCGTGATCAGGACGGCAAAGTGTTGGGTGCGGTAGGGATCAGTGGGGATACGTCGGATATCGACGAGCAGTGCGCGATCAGTGCGATCGAGGAGGTGGGGTTGAAGGCGGATGCGGGTGTAGCAGCCTAAATCTCTGTTGCCTGTTCCGGCCTATTCGCGGGTGAACCCGCTCCCACAGGATCATCACAGGCTTGAAGCTCGTGGTGTCCCTGTGGGAGCGGGTTCACCCGCGTAGAAGCCAGCGCCGGGGGTCAGGCTACCTCGGGCTCGCAGCCCTTGAGCACCATGCGGATGATGGTCTCGGCTGCGGCGTCATAATCGCTGTCGGCCAGCTTGGCCTTGCCGGTCACGGCAGAGATCTGCCAGTCGAAATCGGCATAAGTCTGGGTCGCTGCCCAGATGCTGAACATCAGGTGATGCGCATCCACATGGGCGATTTGCCCGCGGTCGATCCAGCGCTGGATGCACTCGATGTTATGGCGCGCCTGCTCGTTCAGCTGCGCTACCTGGTTCGGCGACAGGTGCGGGGCACCGTGCATGATCTCGCTGGCGAACACCTTGGACGCATGCGGCAGGTCGCGCGAAATGCGGATCTTCGAGCGGATGTACGCACTCAGCACTTCCTTCGGGTCACCGTCGGCATTGAACGGGGTCGACGCCTGCATGATCGGCGCGATGATACTCTCCAGGACCTCGCGGTAGAGGTTGTCCTTGGATTTGAAGTAGTAATACACGTTCGGCTTGGGCAGGCCGGCCTTGGCCGCGATATCGCTGGTCTTGGTGGCGGCGAAGCCCTTGTCGGCGAATTCCTCGCTGGCCGCGCGCAGGATCAGTTCCTTGTTGCGCTCGCGAATGGTGCTCATGGTCAGGGATCTTCCTCGTGTCTGGCCACCTCTAAGAGGGATCGGGCATGGTAGCACCGGGCTCGACGGGCGCTCAAGGCAGCGGCTTTGGGCTAGAATCCTGGACACTCACTCTTCTGGATGCAGGCAAACATGGCAGGAAGCAGTCTACTGGTACTGATCGACGACATCGCCACTGTGCTCGATGACGTCTCGGTGATGACCAAGGTGGCGGCAAAAAAGACCGCAGGCGTGCTGGGCGATGACCTGGCGCTGAATGCCCAGCAGGTCACCGGGGTACGTGCCGAGCGCGAGATCCCTGTGGTGTGGGCAGTAGCCAAGGGCTCGATGGTGAACAAGGCCATCCTGGTGCCGGCGGCGCTGCTGATCAGTGCGTTCATTCCCTGGGCGGTGACGCCGTTGCTGATGCTGGGCGGTGCCTACCTTTGCTTCGAGGGCTTCGAGAAGCTGGCGCACAAGTTCCTGCACAGCAAGGCCGAAACTGACGCCGAGCACGAAGCGCTCAAGGAGGCGGTGGCTGATGCCAATGTCGACCTGGTGGCGTTCGAGAAAGCCAAGATCAAGGGTGCGGTACGTACCGACTTCATCCTGTCGGCAGAGATCATCGCCATCACCCTGGGCATCGTTGCCGACTCGCCGTTGACCCAGCAGATCGTCGTGCTGTCGGGTATCGCGGTGGTCATGACCATCGGCGTGTACGGGCTGGTGGGCGGTATCGTCAAGCTCGATGACCTGGGGCTGTGGATGACCCGCAAGGCATCACGCCTGGCCAGGGCGGTGGGTAACGGCATTCTGCGTGCCGCGCCATACATGATGAAGAGCCTGTCGGTGATCGGCACGGCGGCCATGTTCCTGGTTGGTGGCGGGATCCTGGTGCATGGCATCGCACCTCTGCATCATGCGATCGAGGCATTCAGCGAAGGGCGTGGCGGGGCGTTGACCGTGGCACTGCTGAACGGCGGTGTCGGGGTTGTGGCCGGTGCCGTGGTGCTGGCCGTGGTGGGCATTGCGGGGAAATTGTGGCGAGCGGTTCGGCCGGCCAGTTGATGCTGCCTGGCCGGGGCTTCGCCCCGGTTCGCGGGTGAACCCGCTCCCACATGTATAGCGTCTGCCATGAATCCGGTGCGGACCCTGTAGGAGCGGGTTTACCCGCGAATGGGCCGCAAGGCGGCCCCTGTACTCAGATCAGAAGTGAACCTTGAGCAGGAAGCTCATGGTGTTCTGGTCGGTGGTGAAGGCATCGGAATCCTTGATGCCGTACTTGTTCTTCCAGTAGTCGTACTCCACACCCACATACAGCTGCTTCTCGCCCAGGTGCAAGGCCTTGCCCAGGTCATACTTGATCTGCGGGTTGAAGTGCAGGTTGGCCTGGTAGGTGCCGCGGCGGTTCTCGTCGTTGTCCACCACCCAGTCCATGAAGCCGTCGATCAGCACATCGGACGAACCGACCGGAATGGTGTACGACCACACCGGGGTGATCTGCCACACGTTGTCGCCGGCGCGGCTGCCGTCGGTGGTGCGGTTGTAGAAGTTCAGCTGGAAGTAGTCGAAGCCTGGGATGTCCAGGTCGAAGCCAGGGCCGATCAGGTAAGACTCGGTATCACCTTCACCGAACTCGTAGGTCATCGCCAGCAGTACGTCCTTGACCGGGCCAAACCCGATCTTCTGGTCGAAGATCTTGCCGAACGACAGGCGCGGGCTGATTTCGCCGTAGTAGGTGTTCGGGCCGTTGCCCTCATCTTTCTGGCCCTGGTAGAAGATCTTGTCGACAAAGATGAAGTTATCGCCGTACTTCCAGCCATCAGCGTGCTCGAAGGTCACGGTTTGCTGGATCGACGGGTTGACCTTGAAGTTCTTGCCCCACAGGTAGGTCAGGCTGTTGTTCTGCCATTGCAGCAGGTCGCCGCCGAAGGTGGTGCCACAGGCCAGCAGGCCGCCGGCGAGGATCAGGCTGTTGATGGTACGCATTGCGAATGTCGCTCCCTTGATTGATCTGTTGTCAGCGCTCGTTATTGGCGCTTTTTGTCTTTTGAGTCAGCTTTTTTCGATAGGCCACAGCTGTTTGGCAAGGGTTGAGCCAACTTTCCTGGGCTGGCAAAACCTTCCTGCTCGACTTCGTTCTGAACGGATGAAAAGGGTCTTTCAGGCTGGCAACACGTTGGCCAACCGCCCGTATTCATTGACTGAGCGGTCAGTAAACGCAGGCAGAATCCGTTCTGCCCTGATCGAGGGGGCGCGCAGATTACTGGCTTGCGCGCCTTGCCTCAAGTGCTCCGTCCTGGAGCAGAGTGGAACAAACTTGTGCGTTTGGTCAGTTTTCTAGAAGTGCACTTTGATCAGCGCACTGGCGACACTCTGGTTGCTTTCCAGATTGCCGCGGCTGTCGATGCCGTACTTGTCCTTCCAGTAGCTGTACTCAAAGCCCACGTACAGCTGCTTGGCGCCCAGGTTCAGCGCTTTGCCCAGGTCGTACTTCACCTGCGGGTTGAAGTGCAGGTTGGCGTGGTAGGTGCCACGGCGGGTCTGGTCATTGTCGGTGACCCAGTCCATGTAGCCGTCGATCAGAATGTCGGACCTGCCCACGGGGATGGTGTAGGACCAGCCGGGGGTGATCTGCCAGACGTTGTCACCCGGGCGGCTGCCCTCGGTGTTGCGCACGTAGAAATTCAGGGTGAAATAGTTGAAGCCGGGGACGTTCAGGTCGAAACCAGGGCCGATCAGGTAGGCCTCGTTGTCGCCTTCGCCGCGCTCGTAGGTCATGGCCAGCAGTACGTCCTTGATCGGGCCGAAGGCCAGCTTCTTGTCAAAGATCTTGCCGAATGACAGGCGTGGGCTGAACTCGCCGTAGTAGGTGGTGACGCCTTTGCTGGCGTCGGCCTTGCCGTTGTAGAAGATCTTGTCGACGAACATGAAGGTGTCGCCGTACTTCCATTTGTTGGCGTGCTCGAACGTGATGGTCTGCTGGATATCAGGGTTGACCTTGAAGTCCTTGCCGTACAGGTAGGTCAGGCTTTCGCCGTGCCATTGCAGCCATTCGCCTGCATGCGAGGGGAGGGTGGCCAGCAGGCTGCTGCCCAGCAACAGGGACGTGGTGATGCGCTTCATGTTGTGATTCCCGGACTTATTGTTTTTGTTGGCGGTTTATTTGGCGCGCAGGCGCCCCGGGCGGCCCATTCCGGCGGGCCGACGGTGTTGCGTTTACTGCCTGTGTGAATGCGGGGCGGCCATGCGCCGCCCCGTCTGGCTCAATGCTGGTGACAGGCTTCGTTGTGCACCGCGCGGTCGGCACCACCAAGGATGTTGAACAGCACGTTCAACACCAGGGCACTGACCGTGGCCATGGCGATGCCACTGTGGGTGATGGGCTCCATCCACTGGGGCATCTGGGCGAAGAACTCCGGACGTACCACGGGGATCAACCCGAAGCCGACGCTCACTGCAACCAGCAGCTGGTTGCGACGGTCGCCGATGTCCGCCTCCTGGAGAATCTTGATCCCGGTGGCGGTGACCATGCCGAACATGGCGATGGACGCGCCGCCCAGTACCGCTGGCGGGATCGAGGCAATCAGGAAGGCCGCCTTGGGCAGCAGGCTGAGCAGTATCAGCAGTGCACCGGCCACGATGGTGACATAGCGGCAGCGCACCCCGGTCATCTGCACCAGGCCGATGTTCTGGGCGAACGAGGAGTGGGTGAAGGTGTTGAAGAAGCCGGCGATGAACGACGCACCGGCATCGCACAGCAGGCCGCGACGCAGCATCCCTGGGGTAACTTCACGATCGGTCACCTTGCCCAGGGCCAGGAACATGCCGGTGGACTCGACGAAGATGATCACCACCACCAGGCACATGGACAGGATCGGCGCCAGGCTGAAGGTCGGCATGCCGAAGTGCAGTGGGGTCACCACTTGCAGCCACGGTGCGTCGTTCAGGCCCGACAGGTCGACCATGCCGATGGAGCCGGCCAGGATGTAGCCCAGGCCCATGCCCACCAGCACCGACACGTTGACCCAGAAACCGCGCATGAAGCGGTTGATCAGCAGGATTACCGCCAGCACCAGGCCGGCCACAAGCAGGTAGATCGGCGAGCCGAAGGTATCTGCCTGTTGGCCACCACCGGCCCAGTTGACTGCCACCGGGAACAGCGACAGGCCAATCGAGGTGATCACCGTGCCGGTAACCAGGGGTGGGAAGAAGCGTACGACCTTGGACATGAACGGCGCGATCAGCATGCCGAAGAACCCGGCGGCAATGGTCGCGCCGAAGATCCCCTGCAGGCCCACGCCGGGCATGCCGGCCATGGCCACCATGCTGCCGACGGCAGCGAAACTGGCACCCATCATTACCGGCATGCGGATGCCCACCGGGCCGATACCGAAGGACTGGATGATGGTGGCGACGCCAGCGACCAGCAGGTCGGCGTTGATCAGGAAAGCGACTTCTTCACGGGACAACCCGGCGGCCTGGCCGATGATCAACGGCACGGCGATCGCGCCGCCGTACATCAGCAGAACGTGTTGCAGGCCAACCAGGATCAGTTGGAACAGGGGCAAGGGCTCGCGCGGCGGCGCAACAGGGATGTACGCCTTGCGTGACTCGGACATGCAGCACCTCGAGTTTTGTTTTTATTCTCGGATCCAAGCGCCGGCCTCAGGCGGCAGGCTCGCTATGAAGAGAGCCTGGGGTTCCCGCCTGACGCTGAACGCTCGATGCTTGCTTGTTGCATATGTCTTGAAACAGAGGCCGGGAGTGCCGGCCTCTTCGCGGGTGAACCCGCTCCCACAGGGGGCGGTGTTATCCCGACAAATGTGTTTCAGTTGACCGGGGCGCCTTTGGCGATCCAGTCACCAACGAGCTTGCGCTCTTCGGTGGTCATCTGGGTGATGTTGCCCAGCGGCATGATCTGGCTGGCGACCGCTTGCGCCTGGATGCGCGCGGCCTGGGCCTGGATCTGCTGCGGGGTGTCGAACATCACGCCGGCAGGGGCGGCGCTGAACAGTGGGCTGGTCGGCTTGGACGAGTGGCACACGGTGCAGCGTTCCTGGATGACATTGTGGATCTTGTCGAAGCTCTCGCCGCCAGCCTGGGCGGTGGCCTGGGCAGGGGCTTCGGCCGGCGCGGCAGGCGCTGCGGCAGCCTTGGCGGCGTCCTCGGCGCGTTGCTCGGCAGCGGTCTTGCCACCAACCGCAGTTGCAGGCAGAGGCTGGTATTCGATCTTCGCCGCAGCTTGCTCCGGGCTGACGGCCATCGGTTTCGGACCGGTGACATAGGCCAGGCAGATCATCGCCAGGGCGCCGACCGGCAGGGTCCAGGCGTACTTGTTGCTGTCGTGGCGGGTGTTGAAGTAGTGGCGGATCAGGACCGCGGCTACTGCGATACCGGCCAGGATCAGCCAGTTGTACTGGCTACCGTAGGTGCTCGGGAAGTGGTTGCTGATCATGATGAACAGCACCGGCAGGGTGAAGTAGTTGTTGTGGCGCGAGCGCAGCAGGCCCTTGGCCGGCAGTACCGGGTCTGGGGTCTGGTTGTTCTCGATCGCCGCAACCAGCTGGCGCTGGGCCGGCATGATGATGCGGAACACGTTGCCGACCATGATGGTGCCGATGATCGCGCCGGTGTGCAGGTACGCACCACGGCCGCTGAACACCAGGCTGAAGCCCCAGCATGCCGCGATGATCAGCACGAACAGTACTGCACCGAGCAGCGCTGGCTTCTTGCCCAGAGGCGAGTCGCACAGGAAGTCGTAGATGAACCAGCCTGCGATCAGCGAGCCGATACCGATGGCCACGCCTTCGGCACCGCTCAAGGTGCTGCCAGGGGCCAGCAGGTACAGGGTCGGGTTCCAGTAGAACACCACGCACAGCAGGGCAATACCGGACATCCAGGTGAAGTAGGCCTCCCATTTGAACCAGTGCAGGTTCTCGGGCATTTTCGGGGGGGCGAGCTTGTATTTCTCCAGGTGGTAGATACCACCGCCGTGAATTGCCCAGAGATCACCCGACAACCCATCGCGCGGGTTGCTTCGGTTCAGGTGGTTCTCCAGCCAGACGAAGTAGAACGATGCACCGATCCAGGCGACACCGGTGATCATGTGAACCCAGCGAATGCTCAGGTTCAGCCATTCGTGAAGGTGTGCTTCCACAGTATGTACCTCTTGCCGGTCACCCGCTCGGGCAATGCCCTTGAATGACCGACCTTTTCTTATTGGTGGGGATTGAGGACCAGCATCTGTTCCTCGGTGAAGTAATGCTCGTCGCAGTTGTTGCCGGAACCACTGCGATCAACCACCAGGAAGTCATCCCGCTTTTCGATCGTCAGCACCGGGTGGTGCCAGACGCCGCGATGGTAATTAACGCCCTGCCTGCCATTACTGCGGAAGGCTCGGACCAAACCTGATACAGGTGCATCGCCAACTGGCGCGACCACGATCAGAAAGGGGTTGCCGAGCAGCGGGATGAAAGCCTGGCTGCCCAGCGGATGGCGTTCCAGCATGCGCACGGTCAGCGGCATGTCCAGCGCGTCGGCGCGGAAGATGCTGATGATCGCCTTGTCTTCGGGCTCGGCGGTTTCGACCGTGGCGAGCTTGTGGAAGCGCATGGTCGAGCCGTTGTTGATCATGAAGTGGTCGCTGCCGTCGGTTTCGATCACGTCTCCGAAGGGGGCGAAGGCTTCTTTGGTCAGGGGCTCGATCATCAGGGTGCGCATGCGGATATCTCTTCTATGTTCGTTGTTCTGGATAAGGCTCAAGCGTTGCGGCGGCTTTACAGCTGCAGCAGGCGGAACAGGGCGATCAGGTTGATCTGCGCCAGGGCTTCCTTGAATTCGGCATCGGCATCGTTGTGGATGCGTTTTTCGAAGGAGGCGAGGATCTGGTGCCGGTTGCTGCCTTTTACCGCCATGATGAACGGGAACTGGAACTTGGCCTTGTAGGCGTCGTTCAGTTCGGTGAAACGGGCGAACTCTTCGGCGGTGCACTGGTGAATACCGGCGCCTGCCTGCTCGTTGGTGCTCGATTCGGTCAGCTCGCCCTGGATGGCGGCCTTGCCGGCCAGGTCCGGGTGAGCGTTGATCAGCGCCAACTGGTCGGCGTGGTTGGCGCTGAGCAGGATGTCGCTCATGCGCTGGTGCAGCGCCTCGATCTCGTCCAGTTCGCCCAGTTGACCCAGGTCATAGGCTTTTTCGGCTACCCACGGCGAGTGCTCGTAGATGTCGGCGAAGGCCTTGACGAAGGCGTCGCGGTCCAGGGCGGATGGCTTGAGGGTCTTGAAGGCGGTCATCAGGCGTTCTCTTTCTTGTACGGGTGGGTGGCGTGCCAGTGGCGGGCGATGTCCACGCGACGGGCGAACCAGACCTGGTCATGGCTTTTTGCGTAATCGACGAAGCGCTTCAGTGCGGCCAGGCGCGCCGGGCGGCCGACCAGGCGGCAGTGCAGGCCGATGGACAGCATTTTCGGTGCTTCGGCGCCCTCGGCGTACAGCACATCGAAGGCATCCTTCAGGTACTGGAAGAACTGCTCGCCGCAGTTGAAGCCCTGTACCTGGGTGAAGCGCATGTCGTTGGTGTCGAGGGTGTAGGGGATCACCAGGTGCGGCTTGCCGGTAGGGTTGTTCGGCTCCCAGTAGGGCAGGTCGTCGTCGTAGGTGTCGCTGTCATACAGGAAGCCGCCTTCCTCCATCACCAGGCGACGGGTGTTCGGGCCGGTGCGGCCGGTGTACCAGCCCAGCGGGCGCTCGCCGGTGATTTCGGTGAGGATGCGGATGGCTTCGAGCATGTGCTCGCGCTCCTGGGCCTCGTCCATGTACTGGTAGTCGATCCAGCGGTAACCGTGGCTGCAGATTTCATGACCGGCCTCGGCCATGGCACGGATCACGTCGGGGTGGCGCTGGGCGGCCATGGCCACGGCGAAGATGGTCAACGGCACGCCACTGTCCTTGAACAGCTTCAGCAGGCGCCACACGCCGGCACGGCTGCCGTACTCGTACAGCGATTCCATGCTCATGTTGCGCACGCCCTGCAGTGGCTGGGCGGCGACCATTTCCGAGAGGAACGCTTCGGACTCCTTGTCACCGTGCAGGATGTTGCGTTCGCCACCTTCCTCGTAGTTGAGGACGAAAGACAGCGCGATGCGAGCGTTGCCCGGCCATTGCGGGTGAGGAGGGTTGTTGCCGTAACCGATCAGGTCGCGAGGGTAGTCAGCGCTCACTGCAGTCTTCCTTCTTGTGCGTTTGTGCGGGGGTGGGCGGACCGCGTCGGGATGTCGCACCACCGGATGGGCTGATTGTATACAACTTCTGAAATCTTTTGTAAGCCTGTTTTTCCGCATTTCTTCCCTTTTGTCGCCTCGCAGCAACCTTGAAAACCAGTGCAAGAAACCTGCCTGATTGGTCAGCTAATGATGTTGGTGTCGTTACCAGGCCTGTCTTTGCGATCGGTGGGTCGCTCAGGGGCAAGATTCGCTGCGGGCGACAGATGGGTTGAAAAAATTGTGTACAATCTTGGCTTGGAATGTCTTAATGACGTCATTCCCGCCTGCCGCAGGCGCTATGCTGGTGCGACGGCTGAGTATTTTTTGCCCACAGATTGAACAAGAGGCGACAAGCAATGGGACGTTTGACCACACACGTACTGGATGCCGCGCATGGCTGCCCGGGCAGCTCGATCAAGGTCGAGCTGTACCGTGTCGAAGGCCAGCAGCTTGAGCTGGTGAACACCGCCCTGACCAACAGCGATGGCCGCGTCGATGCGCCGCTGCTGCAGGGTGACGACTACCGTACCGGCGTCTACCAGCTGCAGTTCAGCGCTGGTGACTACTACCGCGCTCGCGGTGTACAGCTGCCGGCCCAGGCGTTTCTGGATGTTGTCGTGCTGCGCTTTGGTATCGACGAGCAGCAGGAGCACTACCACGTGCCGCTGCTGATCTCGCCGTACAGCTATTCGACCTATCGTGGAAGCTAGTTGGTCGCTAGAAGAATCTTCGTAGGTCCTTTGGCCCGCTCTCACACTGGCGGGCTTTTTTTATTGGCGAATGGTGGTTTGTAGATTTGCAGGCGCGGACAGTATCCGGCCTGTTTTGTAGTTCGTATGAACTCCAGCACCCGCCATGATCCCACCTGCAAAGTTGAAGCTGAGCCCCACGGCTGCAGCCCCCGCCTGTTCATTGTTACTGCCTTGCAAGGCCTGTACGGCCACCTGGCCCCACTCGAAACTGGAACCGAAAAATAGCGTCGGCTCACTCAAGCTGTTTTTCTTGTTTGGGCTCAAACTTGCTGAAGCATTCTGTGATCGCAGGATGTACCTATCAGCCTTCCAGTCAGGAATACTGGTATCCCTATTACTACCCATTGCCTTGTTGATGACCGCTGTCGCTCGTCCCCATTGCGAAGACGTGTCGACCTGTTCGTGCAAGCGTCGGCGGGTGGGGGAGAACTGTTCAATAGGAGCATCGCCTGGGATGAATATATTCTTGAGCGTTTTGGCGACGCCTTTAAAAAAACCATTGCTTCCCTTGGGGTCGATAAGGTTTACCGGGTCTCCTAGACAATATGCATAGGCATTCAAACCGCCTTCTAGAAATGGGCTGTAATCATCGGGACTCACGAACCTCATCAGCACGGGGCTGAATGACCTGTGGCCGTTGCCGAGCGGGTAAGATCCGGAAACCGTATCCCGAAACTCTCCATTGAAACCAATCCGCCTTTTGTCTGCTCCGGTGAAGCCGTATGCGGTATAGGCCGATGGGAGGAGGGCGATGTTGAGCATTGGTAATGCCTATGGCGATAACGCTTGTGAGATTCCCCTGATTTGTAACCATTTCTGATATACCTTGCACCTGACAAAAATATCAGTACATCGGTATATGCGGTTGCTGCAAATGTGCCGAAAATGACAAAAGGCGCCTGAGCGCCCTTCGTCGATGCAGTGAAGGGTCAGAGGAACACAAACTTGGCAATGAAAATCGCGCACAGCACCCACAGACTGGCGGAGATTTCCTTGTACTTGCCGGTACCTGCCTTCAATGCCACATAGCTGATGAAGCCCAGAGCAATACCATCAGCGACCGAGAAAGTCAGCGGCATCATGATCACCGTGACGATCGCCGGAATGCTGTCGGTAGCTTCGTCCCAGTGGATATGCGCCATGCTGCCCATCATCAGCATTGCCACGTAGATCAGTGCGCCCGCGGTGGCATAGGCCGGAATCATTCCGGCCAATGGCGCGAAGAACATGGCGGCAATGAACAGCAGGCCGACCACCACCGCCGTCAGGCCGGTACGGCCACCAGCGGCCACGCCGGCAGCACTTTCCACATAACTGGTCACCGGCGGCACACCGACCACGGCACCGAACACACTCGAAGCGCTGTCAGCCTTCAGCGCCTTCGACAAGTTCTCGATACGCCCGTCCGGTGCCACCAGGTTGGCTCGCTGCGCCACGCCCATTAGCGTGCCGGCGGTGTCGAACATGTGCACGAACAGGAACGCCAGCACCACGCTGATCATGCTGACGTTGAATACGCCAGCCACATCCATGGCCATCCAGGTCGGTGCCAGGCTCGGCGGCATCGACATCACCCCGCCGAATTTCACCAGGCCCAGTCCCCAGCCGGCCAGGGTGACACCGATGATGCTGATCAGGATCGCCCCGAACACCCGCTTGTAGCTGAGGATGGCGATCAGCAGGAAGCACACCGCAGCCAGCAGCGGCCCCGGTTCATGCAGCGAGCCCAGCTTGATCAGCGTGGCGGGGCTGTCGACGATGATGCCTGCCGTCTTCAGGCCGATCAGCCCGAGAAACAATCCGACGCCGGCCCCCATGGCATGGCGCAGGCTGACCGGGATGCTGTTGAGCAACCATTCGCGCACTTTCGACAAGGTCAGGAACATGAACAGCACGCCCGAGACGAATACTGCGCCCAGTGCCGTTTCCCAGTTGTAGCCCATGGTGCCGACCACGGTGTAGGTGAAGAAGGCGTTGAGCCCCATGCCCGGCGCCAGGCCCACCGGCCAGTTGGCGTACAGGCCCATCAGCAGGCAGCCCAGCGCGGCGGCGATGCAGGTGGCGACGAAGGCGGCACCGTGGTCGATGCCTGCGTCGGCCATGATGTTGGGGTTGACGAAGATGATGTAGGCCATGGTGATGAAGGTGGTCACGCCGGCGATCATTTCGGTTCTGACGGTGCTGCCGTGTTGCTTGAGTTTGAAAATCCGCTCCAGCCAGCTCGTTTCGAGCGGTGGAGCAAGATCCAGCGTAGGGGCTTCGGATTTGCGGCTTTCCACAGCGAGTACTCCTCAAGTCTTTCTTGTTGTTCTGGAACCATGGGCCTGCGCAATGCACTTGGCGGCTCCGCGAGGGAAGGCAGACGTCTGACCGGTTTGTTGACTTATGGGTCAAGAAGTTGCTCGGTGGATTATGCTTTTGTGTACAAATAAAGCAAATAATGTTTTATCTTTTGTGTGCGCAATACGTCGTACAACGGCTATATAGGTAAAAGGCCACCTGCAGAAACGGCTCAGCCTGTGTACAATGGCGCCATACTTTCCTTCGTGCCTCGAGAGCCCATGAACGAACAGCTGCAACCTCTGAAGAAACCTGCGCGTACCGGCAAGGCTGGCCGCAGTGGTACCCAGGACGACATCGTCTACGCGCATATTTTCGAGGCAATCCTCGAGCAGCGTCTGGCACCGGGTACCAAGTTGAGCGAGGAAGCGCTGGGCGAGATCTTCGGCGTCAGCCGCACCATCATTCGCCGCGCGTTGTCGCGGCTGGCCCATGAAAGCGTGGTGCTGTTGCGGCCGAACCGCGGCGCAGTGGTGGCCAGCCCTACAGTGGAAGAAGCCCGTCAGGTGTTCTTCTCCAGGCGCATGGTCGAACGGGCCATTACCGAACTGGCCGTGCAGCACGCTACCCTGGAGCAGCTCAACGAGCTGCGGCAGATGGTGCGGGAGGAGCGCGACAGCTTCTCGCGTGGTGACCGTGGTGCCGGCATTCGTCTTTCCGGCGAATTCCACCTCAAGCTGGCCGAGGCTGCGGGCAATGCGCCGCTGGTCAGCTTCCAGCGCAGCCTGGTGTCGCAGACTTCGTTGATCATCGCCCAGTACGAAAGCGGCAACCGCTCGCATTGCTCGTATGACGAGCACATGCAGCTGATCGATGCCATCGAGGCGCGCGATGCCGAGCAGGCGGTGAGCCTGATGATGCACCACATGGACCACATCGACAGCAAGCTGAACCTGGACGAGGAGAGTGCCTCGGACGATCTGCATGCGGTGTTCTCGCACTTGCTGAAAAAGCCCAAGGTATCGGTCAAGGGTTGATCGTTTGCCTGGTTGACTGAAGGGGGCTGCTTTGCAGCCCATTCGCAGCACAAGGCTGCTCCTACAGGCATTGCATAACCCCTGTAGGAGCAGCCTTGTGCTGCGAATGGGGCGCGAAGCGGCCCCCAGCCATTTCTGGCCATTAGCCTGGTGTCTGCTAAATTCTTGTGAGCAAACCTTCATCAAGCAGTTGGGCTTGCGCATTCGTTGCGTTCAACTTCTTGAGGAATGGACTCATGAGCATGTCCCTCGGTAAACGCATGGGGGCCGAGCTGATCGGCACCTTCTGGCTGGTGCTTGGCGGCTGCGGCAGTGCGGTACTCGCCGCCAGCTCCCCCATCGGCATCGGTGTACTTGGCGTCGCCTTCGCCTTCGGCCTCACCGTGCTGACCATGGCCTTCGCCATCGGCCATATCTCCGGCTGTCACCTCAACCCCGCCGTGTCGTTCGGGCTGGTGGTGGGCGGGCGCTTTCCGGCCAAAGAGCTGCTGCCCTACGTGATCGCCCAGGTGATCGGCGCCATTCTGGCGGCAGGTGTGATCTACCTCATCGCCAGCGGCAAGTCAGGTTTCGAGCTGTCTGCGGGATTGGCTTCGAACGGCTACGCCGACCACTCGCCTGGCGGTTACACGCTCGGGGCGGGCTTTGTCAGTGAAGTGGTGATGACGGCGATGTTCCTGGTGGTGATCATGGGCGCTACCGACGCCCGGGCGCCGGCGGGTTTTGCGCCGATCGCCATCGGTTTGGCTTTGACCCTGATCCACCTGATCTCGATCCCGGTGACCAATACCTCGGTCAACCCCGCGCGTAGCACGGGGCCGGCCTTGTTCGTCGGTGGCTGGGCCCTGCAACAGCTGTGGCTGTTCTGGGTGGCGCCGCTGATTGGTGCTGCGATCGGCGGCGCACTGTACCGGGGCCTGGCAAAAGAACCTTAGCGCTGGTGCACGCAACGCCCAGCGGCGTAGGTTTCACGCACGGTGCGGTCGTCGCCGAGGGTGGTCAGCACGAACAGAGTTTCCTCGATGCTGTTGGACTGCTGGATGCGGTAGTCCAGCAAAGGCGTGGCCTTGTAGTCCAGCACCACGAAGTCGGCATCGTTACCCGGGCGCAGGCTGCCGATGCGGTCGTCCAGGCGCAGCGCGCGGGCGCCGCCGAGGGTGGCCAGGTACAGTGACTTGTACGGGTGCAGGCGTGCGCCCTGCAGTTGCATCACCTTGTACGCTTCGTTCAGGGTGTTGAGCAGCGAGAAGCTGGTGCCGGCGCCAACGTCGGTGCCCAGGCCCACATTGACCTTGAAGCGCTCGGCCTGGGGCAGGTTGAACAGGCCGCTGCCGAGGAACAGGTTGGAGGTGGGGCAGAATGCCACCGCCGAGCCGGTTTCGGCCAGGCGCTGGCATTCGTCATCGCACAGGTGCACGCCATGGGCGAATACCGAGCGTTCGCCCAGCAGCTCGAAGTGGTCGTAGACGTCGAGGTAACCCTTCTGCTCGGGGAACAGCGACTTGACCCACTCGATTTCCTTGAGGTTCTCCGACAGGTGCGTGTGCATGTACACGCCCGGGTGCTCCTTGAGCAGTTGGCCCGCCAGCGCCAGCTGTTCAGGCGTACTGGTCGGGGCGAAGCGCGGGGTGACTGCATAATGCAGGCGGCCCTTGCCGTGCCAGCGCTCGATCAGCGCCTTGCTTTCGGCATAGCCGGACTCTGCGGTGTCGGTCAGGTAATCCGGGGCGTTGCGGTCCATCATCACCTTGCCGGCGATCAGGCGCAGGTCCAGGCGTTCGGCTTCTTCGAACAGGGCATTGACCGATTCCGGGTGCACGCTGCCGAACACCAGGGCGGTGGTGGTGCCGTTGCGCAGCAGTTCCTTGAGGAAGATTTTCGCCACTTGGTCGGCGTGTTCCTTATCGGCGAACTGCTTTTCGCAGGGGAAGGTGTAGGTATTCAGCCAGTCCAGCAACTGTTCGCCGTAGGAGCCGATCATGCCGGTCTGCGGGAAATGGATATGGGTGTCGATGAAGCCTGGGGTGATCAATGCGTCCTGGTAGTGCTCGACCGGGATATCGGCGTCCAGGGTCGGCAACAGTTCGGCGGCGTGGCCTACGGCGGTGATGCGGCCATTGTCGACCACCAGCAGGCCGTCCTCGAAGTATTCATGGGAAGCCTCCAGGCCCACCTCGGCCGGGTCGGCGATGCTGTGCAGGATGGCGGCACGGTAGGCTTTGCGGGTAACGGTCATAACACACTCGTCAAATGGCTTGGCTGCGCCGGGAGGGCGGCAGCAACTGGGCAATGGGGCCGGCATTGGCGGCAGCATCGTGCTGGCCGAAGCAGGCGTTGTAGGTGGCAATGATTTCACCGGCGATGGACACGGCGATCTCGATGGGCAGCTTGCCCTTGACCTCGGCCAGGCCCATCGGGCAGCGCATGCGCGACATCACGGCCTCGTCATAGCCGCGCTCGCGCAGGCGGTGCTCGAACTTGACCCGTTTGGTCTTCGAGCCGATCAGGCCGAACCAGGTGAAGTCGTTGCGCTTGAGAATGGCGGCGGTCAATTCCAGGTCGAGCTGGTGGTTGTGGGTCATGACGATGCAGTAGCAGCCTGGCGGCAGGTCTGCCACTTCGTCGACCGGCTCCTCGCTGACCACCTTGGTCACCCCGTCGGGGATCAGGGCAGGGAATTCCTGCTCGCGCGAATCGATCCAGCGCACCCGGCAGGGCAGCGCGGCGAGCAAGGGTACCAGAGCCCGGCCGACATGGCCCGCGCCGAACACCGCGATCTGCGCCTGCACCGCGGCCATGGGTTCGAACAGCAGCACAGTGACGCCGCCGCAGCACTGGCCAAGGCTGGCACCGAGGCTGAAGCGCTCCAGATGCGGGGTGGTGCGGTGCTCTTCGAGCATTTGCCGGGCGATGTGCAGGGCCTTGTATTCCAGGTGGCCGCCGCCGATGGTGTCGAACAGGCCGCTGGCGCTGACGACCATTTTCGAGCCGGCATTGCGCGGGGTCGAGCCGCGCTCCTCGATGATGGTAACCAGCACGCAGGCTTCGCCACGGGACTGATGGTCGGCGAGGGCGTTGATCCATTGGTGCATGATGCAACCTCTCTATAGTCGCGTCGCGATCCCTGTGGGAGCGGGTTCACCCGCGAATGCGGCGGTGAAACCACTATCGCATTCGCGGGTAAACCCGCTCCCACAGGGCCCTGCATTGTCAGTGAGACACGGTTTCCAGCTCCGGCTCGGCAGGTTGCGCTGCAGCCACTGCCTTGCGCATCTGCTCGCAACCCCACAACACCCGCTCCGGCGTTGCCGGCGCATCCACCTGTGGCTGCACGCGGTAGTCGGCGATGCTGGCCACGGCGTCCTTGATCGCGCACCAGGCGGCGATGCCGAGCATGAACGGCGGTTCGCCCACGGCCTTGGAGTGGAACACGGTGTCCTCAGGGTTCTTGCGGTTTTCCACCAGCTTTACCCGCAAGTCCAGCGGCATGTCGGCCACTGCCGGGATCTTGTAGCTGGCCGGGCCGTTGGTCATCAGCTTGCCCTTGGCGTTCCACACCAGTTCTTCGGTGGTCAGCCAGCCCATGCCCTGGATGAAGCCGCCTTCCACCTGGCCGATGTCGATGGCCGGGTTCAGCGAATCACCCACATCGTGCAGGATGTCGGCGCGCAGCATCTTGTATTCGCCGGTCAGGGTGTCGACGACCACCTCCACGCAGGCGGCGCCGAAGGCGAAGTAGTAGAACGGCCGGCCACGTGCCTGGCTGCGGTCGTAGTAGATCTTTGGCGTGCGGTAGAAACCGGTGCTGGACAGCGACACTTGGGCAAAATAGGCCTGCTGCACCAGCTGCTCGAAGCTGACGATCTGGTCGCGCACGCGCACATGGCCGTTGCGGAACTCGACGTCTTCCTCGGTCACCTGGTAGTGCCGTGCGGCGAACTCGGTCAGGCGTTTCTTGAGGATCTCCGCAGCGTTCTGCGCTGCCTTGCCGTTCAGGTCGGCACCACTGGAGGCAGCGGTCGGTGAGGTGTTGGGCACCTTGTCAGTATTGGTGGCGGTGATCTGGATACGGCTGAAATCGACCTGGAAGATCTGCGCCACCACCTGTGCCACCTTGGTGTTCAGGCCCTGGCCCATCTCGGTGCCGCCATGGTTCAGGTGGATACTGCCGTCGGTGTAGATATGGATCAGCGCACCGGCCTGGTTGAGGAAGGTGGCGGTGAACGAAATACCGAACTTGACCGGTGTCAGTGCCAGGCCCTTCTTCAGGACCGGGCTGTTGGCGTTGAAGCGGCGGATCGACTCGCGGCGCTCGGCATAGTCACTGCTGGCTTCCAGTTCGGCGGTCATCTCTTCGAGCATGTTGTGCTCGACGGTCTGGTAGTAGTGGGTGACGTTGCGCTCGGTCTTGCCGTAGTAGTTGGCCTTGCGCACCGCCAGCGGGTCGCGGCCCAGGTGGCGAGCGATGTGGTCCATCACCTGCTCGATGGCGACCATCCCTTGCGGGCCGCCAAAGCCGCGATAGGCGGTGTTGGAGGCTGTGTTGGTCTTGCAGCGGTGGCCGTGCACGGTGGCATCGCCCAGGTAGTAGGCATTGTCGGAGTGGAACATGGCGCGGTCGACGATCGAACCGGACAGGTCGGGCGAGTAGCCGCAGTTGCCGGCCAGGTCGAAGTTGATGCCGTGCAGGCGCCCGTCGTCGTCGAAGCCCACGTCGTACTCGACGTAGAACGGGTGGCGTTTGCCGGTCATGGTCATGTCTTCGACCCGTGGCAGGCGCATCTTGGTCGGCTGGCCGGTCAGGCGCGCCACCACGGCGCACAGGCACGCCGGGCTGGCGGCCTGGGTTTCCTTGCCGCCAAAACCGCCACCCATGCGGCGCATGTCCAGCACCACCTTGTTCATTGGCACGTCGAGTACTTCGGCGACCAGTTTCTGCACTTCGGTGGGGTTTTGCGTGGAGCAGTAGACGATCATGCCGCCGTCTTCGGTGGGCATCACCGAGGAAATCTGCGTTTCCAGGTAGAAGTGCTCCTGGCCACCGATGTGCAGGGTGCCCTGGATGCGGTGCGGTGCACTGGCCAGGGCAGCGGCGGAATCGCCACGCTGGTGGGTGTGGCTGTCGAGCACGAAGTGCTTCTTGCGCAGTGCTTCGACCACATCCAGCACCGGCTCCAGGTCTTCATACTCGACGATGGCGGCCATGGCCGCACGGCGCGCGGTATCGAGGTCACGGGCGGCCACGGCGAGCACCGGCTGGCCGAAGAACTCGACCTTGTCGATGGCCAGCAGCGGGTCGCCGGCTACCACCGGGCCGATGTCCTTGAGGCCGGGGATGTCTTCGTGGGTAATGGCGATACGCACGCCCTCGAAGGCATAGCACGGCGTGGTGTCGATGCGCAGGATGCGCGCGTGGGCGCGGTCGGCGGTGCGCGCATAGACGTGCAGCTGGTTGGGGAATTCCAGGCGGTCGTCGATGTACACGGCCTCGCCGGACACGTGCTTGTCGGCGCTGTCGTGCTTGACGCTGCGGCCGACCCCGGTTGTCAGGTCCTGGCTGAACAGTTCGGCCATCTCGGCCTGGCTCTTGGCTACGTGATGGTTAGACATAAGCGGTCACCCGGGTTTCGATGTACGGCGTTTGCTGTTCGATGAAGTACTTGCGCAGCAGGTTCTGGGCGGTCAGCAGGCGGTATTCCTTGCTGGCGCGGAAGTCGCTGAGCGGGGTGAAGTCTTCCGCCAGGGCCTGGCAGGCGCGCTCGATGGCAGCCTGGTTCCACGGCTTGCCGCGCAGCGCCGCTTCGCAGGCACGGGCCCGTTTGGGGATCGCCGCCATGCCGCCGAAGGCGATGCGCACACCGCTGACCACGCCGTCTTCGATGCTCAGGTTGAAGGCGCCGCATACGGCAGAAATGTCATCGTCCAGGCGCTTGGACACTTTATAGGCGCGGAACGCCCAATCGCTGGTGGCGCGCGGCACGATGATCTTCTCGATGAACTCGCTGTCCTGGCGGGCGGTGATGCGGTAGTCGATGAAGTAGTCTTCCAGTGGCATCACCCGCTGGCGATCGCCCTGGCGCAGGACGATCTGCGCATCCAGGGCAATCAGCAGGGGTGGCGAGTCACCGATTGGCGAAGCGTTGCCGATATTGCCGCCCAGGGTGCCCTGGTTGCGGATCTGCAGCGAGGCGAAGCGGTGCAGCAGGGCACCGAAGTCCGGGTATTCCTCGTTCAGCGCACCGTAGCAGTCGGTGAGCGGTGTGGCGGCGCCGATTTCCAGATGGCTGGCGGTTTTTTCGATGCGCTTGAGCTCGGCCACATGGCCGACGTAGATCATCACCGGCAAGGTCTTGTGGAACTGGGTGACTTCCAGTGCCAGGTCGGTACCGCCGGCCAGCAGCCGCGCTTCGGGGTGCGAGCTGTACAGGTCGGCCAGGTCGGCCACGGTCAGTGGTACCAGGCAGCGCTTGTCGCCACTGTTCAGTTCGCCGGTCTGGGTTGGGGCAATGGCCTTGAGGCGGCTGATGGTCTGTGCCTGCTGGGCATCGAACTGGTCGCGGCAGGGCTGGCGGCAGCTCTGCTCGGCGGCGTCGAGGATCGGCCGGTAGCCGGTGCAGCGGCACAGGTTGCCGGCCAGGGCTTCCTGGGCCTGGTGCAGGTCGGGGCCGCTGCTGTTCTTCTGCAGGGCGAACAGCGACATGACGAAGCCGGGTGTACAGAAGCCGCACTGCGAGCCATGGCAATCGGCCATGGCCTGTTGCACGCTGTGCAGCTGGCCATGGTGCTTGAGACCCTCGACGCTGATCAGTTGCTTGCCGTGCAGCGACGAGACGAAGGTCAGGCACGAGTTGAGGCTACGGTAGCGGATGCTGTCGTTGCCTTGGTCGTCCTGGGTCAGTTCGCCGACCACCACGGTGCAGGCACCGCAGTCACCACTGGCGCAGCCCTCCTTGGTGCCAGGTTTGCCCAGGTGCTCGCGCAGGTACTGCAGCACCGTCATGTTCGGGTCCAGGGCATGCTCACTACGCAGCTCCTGGTTTACGAGAAACTGGATCACGGGGATGGCCTCGCAATGGTTTTATTGTTGTTGGGCGGACTCTAAGCAAGAGCTGTCCAGCTGGTCAATATTTTTCTGACTCAAAGGTCAAGAAATTGCTCATGTCCAAGCCCGGCCGCACACATTGCCCATATTCCAAGCATAGATCGCGCCGGGCGTGTGGTTGCCTTGCAGGTCAAATAAACCGCCAGGCCCCTCTGCGCGATCAGCGGCCAAGTACGCTACAATCCGCTCCTTGTGCCCAGTTCAATGATTTTGAAGGAAAACCATGACGTTCAAGGCCCCGGACAGCCTCTCCGAGCAGATTGCCGATTACCTGGCCGAACGCATCATCCGTGGCGAGCTGGCGCCAGGCGAGCGTATCCAGGAGCAGAAGGTCACCCAGGCACTCAACGTCAGCCGCGGCTCGGTGCGCGAGGCGCTGCTGATCCTCGAACGCCGCCACCTGGTGGCGATCCTGCCGCGCCGGGGTGCCCATGTGACCGAGCTCGACGAGCGCAGTGTGCGCAGCCTGTGCGCACTGATGGGCGAGTTCTACATCCTGCTGGGTAACGCGGTTGCGCAAAAATGGCGCACCGATGCCGACCTGCGCCCGTTCCTGGAGATCCAGCAGCGCCTGCAGCGGGCCCATGACCAGCTGGACATCAAGGCCTTCGTCGCCGACAGCTTCGCAGTCATGCGGGCGGCCTACCCGTTCGCCGACAACCCGTTCCTGCAGGAAACCGTGGAAAACCTGCAGCCGGCGATGAGCCGTGCCTACTACCTGTCGCTGGACCAGCGCCAGGCCAGCATGATCGACTATCTGGACCTGTTCGCCCGCCTGCTCGACGCCGTGATCGCCCGTGACCTGCCGCGCATTCGCGAGGTGCTCACCGCCTATGGCCAGCGCAGCTGCGAACTGGTGCTGGCGGCGTTGGCCCGAGGCTGACCGATGCGCCTGAAGTGCATTCGCCTGGCCGGGTTCAAGTCGTTCGTCGACCCGACCACGGTCAATTTCCCCAGCAACATGGCGGCCGTGGTCGGCCCCAACGGCTGTGGCAAGTCCAACATCATCGATGCCGTGCGCTGGGTGATGGGCGAGAGTTCGGCGAAGAACCTGCGCGGCGAGTCGATGACCGATGTCATCTTCAACGGCTCCAGTGGCCGCAAGCCGGTCAGCCAGGCCAGCATCGAGCTGGTGTTCGACAACAGCGAAACCACCCTGGTCGGCGAATACGCCGCCTACGCCGAGATCTCGATCCGCCGCAAGGTCACCCGCGACGGGCAGAACAGCTACTACCTCAACGGTACCAAGTGCCGCCGGCGCGATATCACCGACATCTTCCTCGGTACCGGCCTGGGGCCGCGCAGCTACTCGATCATCGAACAGGGCATGATCTCCAAGCTGATCGAGGCCAAGCCCGAGGAGCTGCGTAACTTCATCGAGGAAGCCGCCGGTATTTCCAAGTACAAGGAACGCCGCCGGGAAACCGAGAGCCGCATCCGCCGCACCCAGGAAAACCTGGCGCGCCTGACCGACCTGCGCGAAGAGCTGGAACGCCAGCTGGAGCGCCTGCACCGCCAGGCCCAGGCAGCCGAGAAGTACCGGGAATACAAAGCCCAGGAACGCCAGTTGAAGGCGCGCCTGTCGGCCTTGCGCTGGCGTGATCTGGACGAACGGGTGCGCCAGCGCGAGGCGGTGATCGGCGACCAGGATGTGTCCCATGAGGCGCTGGTGGCCGAGCAGCGTAATGCCGATGCCAGCATCGAGCGCTTGCGCGATGGCCATCACGAATTGTCCGAGCGCTTCAACCAGGTGCAGGGCCGCTTCTACTCGGTGGCCGGTGACATCGCCCGGGTCGAGCAGAGCATCCAGCACGGCCAGCAGCGCCTGCGCCAGTTGCAGGATGACTTCAAGGAAGCCGAGCGCACGCGCCTGGAAACCGAGTCGCACCTCGGGCACGACCGCACCCTGCTGGCTACCTTGGGCGAAGAGCTGGCAATGCTCGAACCCGAGCAGGAAATGACCCTGGCCGCTGCCGAAGAAGCCGCCGCTGCCCTTGAAGAGGCCGAGCTGGGCATGCACGGTTGGCAGGAACAGTGGGACAGCTTCAACAGCCGTTCCGCCGAGCCGCGCCGCCAGGCCGAAGTGCAGCAGGCGCGTCTGCAGCAGCTGGAAGCCAGCCTGGAACGCCAGGCCGAGCGCCAACGCAAGCTGGGCGAGGAGCGCGAGCTGCTGGGCAGCGACCCGCAGGATGCGGCCATGCTCGAACTGGCCGAGCAGCTGGCCAGTAGCGAAATGTTGCTGGAAGAGTTGCAGTTGTCGGAAGAGCAGGTGGTCGAGCGCCTGGAAGGCGCGCGTGAACAACTGCAGCAGGCCACCCAGGCCCAACAGCAGGCGCAGGGCGACCTGCAACGCCTGGGCGGCCGCCTGGCCTCGCTCAAAGCCTTGCAGCAGGCCGCCCTGGAGCCGGGTGCAGGTGCTGCGGACTGGCTGCAGGGCCAAGGCCTGGAGCAACGGCCGCGGCTGGCTGAAGGGTTGCGGGTTGAGCCGGGCTGGGAGCTTGCGGTAGAAACCGTGCTTGGCGCCGACCTGCAGGCTGTACTGGTGGACGACTTCAGTAATCTGGATTTTGCCGGCCTGGAGCAGGGCGAGTTGCGCTTGCTGCTGGCGAGCGGTACCGGCTCGTCGCTGCCCGGCAGCCTGCTGGAAAAGGTCGAAGGCCGTGTCGACCTGTCGCCCTGGTTGGGGCAGGTCAAACCCGTGGAAGACCTTGCCCGGGCGCTGGCACAGCGCGCGTCGCTCGGCGAAGGCCAGAGCCTGGTCAGTCGCGATGGCTACTGGGTTGGTCGACACTTCCTGCGGGTGCGCCGTGGCGGCGAAGCCGAAGGCGGCGTGCTGGCACGCGGCCAGGAGATCGAGCGCCTCGGCCAGGAGCAGCTGGAGCAGGATGCGGCGCTGGAGCAGTTGGAACAGCAACTGCAGGCCCTGCGCGAGCAGCAGCAGGACCTTGAAGAACAGCGTGAACAACTGCGCCGTCGCACCCAGGAAGAAAGCCGCCTGCATGGCGAACTGAAGGCCAACCTGTCGGCTGGCCGCGCACGTGCCGAGCAGGTCGAGCTGCGCCGCCGGCGCCTGCAGGAAGAGCTGGCCGAACTGGAAGAGCAGCGCGCTCTGGAACATGAGCAACTGGGCGAAGCCCGCCTGCTGCTGCAGGAGGCCCTGGAACTGATGGCCCAGGACACCGAGCAGCGCGAGCAGTTGATGGCCCGCCGCGACACTTTGCGCGAAAGCCTTGATCGCGTGCGCCAGGAGGCCCGCCAGCACAAGGATCACGCCCACCAGCTGGCTGTCCGCCTGGGCTCGCTGCGTGCCCAGCACGACTCCACCCAGCAGGCACTGGAGCGCCTGGAGCAGCAGGCCGCGCGCCTGATCGAGCGCCAGGAGCAACTGAGCCTGAACCTGGAAGAGGGCGAGGCCCCGCAGGAAGAACTGCGCCTGAAGCTGGAAGAGCTGCTGGAGCGGCGCATGAGCGTCGACGAGGAAATGCGCCAGGCCCGCCTGCACATGGACGAAGCCGACCGCGAACTGCGTGACGCCGAAAAGCGTCGTACCCAGGCCGAGCAGCAGGCCCAATTGCTGCGTGGCCAGCTGGAGCAGCTGCGCCTGGAGTGCCAGGGCCTGGATGTGCGGCGCAAGACCTTGCAGGAGCAGTTGCTGGCCGACGGCTACGACCTGCAAGGTGTGCTCGCCACTCTCGAGGCCGAGGCCAGCGAGCAGGGTACCGAACAGGAGCTGGAGCAGCTCGAGGCGCGTATCCAGCGCCTGGGGGCGATCAACCTGGCGGCCATCGAAGAGTACGAGCAGCAGTCCGAGCGCAAGCGCTACCTGGACGCCCAGGACGCCGACCTGGTCGAAGCCCTGGAGACCCTGGAAAACGTCATTCGCAAGATCGACAAGGAAACCCGCAACCGCTTCAAGGATACCTTTGATCAGATAAATGCCGGATTACAGGCACTTTTCCCAAAAGTTTTCGGTGGTGGCAGCGCTTATCTGGAACTGACGGGCGAAGATCTACTCGATACAGGGGTAACGATCATGGCGCGGCCACCGGGCAAGAAGAACAGCACCATCCATCTGCTGTCCGGCGGCGAGAAAGCACTGACCGCATTGGCGCTGGTGTTTGCCATCTTCAAGTTGAACCCCGCACCGTTCTGCATGCTCGACGAAGTCGACGCGCCGCTGGACGATGCCAACGTCGGGCGCTACGCCCGTCTGGTCAAGGAAATGAGTGAAAGCGTGCAGTTCATCTACATCACCCATAACAAGATTGCCATGGAGATGGCGGATCAATTGATGGGGGTGACCATGCATGAACCGGGCTGTTCACGTCTGGTTGCCGTCGACGTGGAGGAGGCCATGGCCATGGTCGATGCCTGATGCTCGACGATAAGGGCATATTCCGTAGCGAAATGCCCCCGCCATGTGCGACAGACGGTGTAAAGTTGTCTTTGGTCGTGCTAGCTTAATGTCACTCGTTTTTTGCGTGGGTAAAACGCCTGTCAGAACATAGAGTTGGCGCCACGTGTTAAAGGGCTTTGAACCCTTTGTTTTCAAGCATATTTTTATAGAGGCACGGGATTACATGGAAATCGGTCTGCGCGAGTGGCTGATCGTCATCGGCATCATTGTCATTGCCGGGATTCTTTTCGACGGCTGGCGCCGCATGCGCGGCGGGAAAGGCAAGTTGAAATTCCGTCTGGATCGCAGTTATTCCAACCTGCCGGACGAAGAGGGCAATGCCGAAGTGCTTGGCCCGTCGCGGGTGCTGGATACCCACAAGGAGCCTGAGCTGGATGAAAGCGACCTGCCGTCGCTCAGTGCTTCTGCGCGTGATCGCGAGCGCGAGCCCAAGCCGGCCAAGGCTGCCAAGCGCGGCAAGCGCGCCACCGCTGCTGCGGATGCACAGCAGGGCGACCTGAACCTCAGCGCCGAGCCACGCGAGCCCGACCTGTTTGCCGACAGCGATGATGACTTTGCCGCGGAAAATACCCGCAGCAACGGTGCGGCGCCTGCCAGCAGCAGCGTCAAGGAGCTGCCGCCGGCCGAGGAAGTGCTGGTGATCAGCGTCATCTCCCGCGACGAGGGTGGCTTCAAGGGCCCGGCGCTGCTGCAGAACATTCTGGAAAGCGGCCTGCGTTTCGGCGAAATGGACATCTTCCACCGTCACGAGAGCATGGCCGGTCACGGCGAGGTGCTGTTCTCCATGGCCAACGCCGTCAAGCCCGGCGTGTTCGACCTGGACGACATCGACCACTTCAGCACCCGCGCGGTGAGCTTCTTCCTCGGCCTGCCGGGCCCGCGTCATCCGAAGCAGGCCTTCGACGTGATGGTGGCTGCGGCGCGCAAGCTGGCGCACGAACTGAACGGTGAGCTCAAGGACGACCAGCGCAGCGTGCTGACCGCCCAGACCATCGAGCACTATCGCCAGCGCATCGTCGAGTTCGAGCGCCGTGCGCTGACCCAGAAGCGCTGACAGATCCAGACGAAAGAGCAGCCTCAGGGTGTGCTGGTCGGTTCGGGTGTTGTTATCGCCTGTTCCGGCCTCTTCGCGGGTAAACCCGCTCCTACAGGGGCACCACAGCCCTTGAGGTTTGTGGTGTCCCTGTAGGAGCGGGTTTACCCGCGAAGAGGCCGGCACAGGCAATAAATACCTCAAACCCCCGGCACCACCCCCAGGCTGCTCTTTTGCTTTGCAAGAGAAGACAAATCCCATGACCGCCGAAACCCGTATCCACGAACTGCGTGCCGAGCTCGACCAGCACAACTACCGCTACTACGTGCTCGATGAGCCAAGCGTGCCCGATGCCGAATACGACCGCCTGTTCAACGAGCTCAAGGCGCTTGAAGCCGAATACCCACACTTGGTAACCCCCGACTCGCCCACCCAGCGCGTCGGTGGCGCAGCCCTGGCCGCGTTCAGCCAGGTCCGCCACGAAGTGCCCATGCTCAGCCTCGGCAACGCTTTCGAAGAAGCCGACCTGCGTGAGTTCGGCCGCCGCGTGGTAGACGGCCTCGACCAGCCCGGTGCGGTCGACTACAGCTGCGAGCCCAAGCTCGACGGCCTGGCCGTGAGCTTGCTGTACCGCGACGGTCTGCTCGTACAGGGCGCCACCCGTGGCGACGGCACCACCGGCGAAGACATCAGTGCCAACGTACGCACCGTGCGCAACATCCCGCTCAGGCTGCAAGGCGAGGGATGGCCTGCGGTGCTGGAGGTGCGCGGCGAGGTGTACATGAGCAAGGCCGGTTTCGACCGGCTCAACGCCGCCCAGGCCGAAGCCGGTGGCAAGACTTTCGCCAACCCGCGCAACGCCGCAGCCGGCAGCCTGCGTCAGCTGGACTCGAAAATCACCGCCAGCCGGCCGTTGGAGTTCTGTTGCTATGGCGTCGGCCAGGTGTCTGCGAGCATTGGCGACAGCCACATCGGCATCCTCGAACAGCTCAAGGCGTGGGGGTTGCCGATCAGCCGCGAACTCAAGCATGCCGCCGGTATCGAAGAATGCCTGGCCTACTACCGCGACATCGGCGAGCGACGCAACAGCCTGCCCTACGAAATCGACGGCGTGGTGTTCAAGGTCAACAGCCTGGCCGCCCAGCGCGAACTGGGCTTCCGTGCTCGTGAGCCGCGCTGGGCGATTGCCCACAAGTTCCCGGCCATGGAGGAGCTGACCGAGGTGCTGGATGTCGAGTTCCAGGTCGGCCGCACCGGCGCGGTAACGCCTGTGGCGCGCCTTAAGCCGGTCAAGGTGGCCGGTGTGACCGTGTCCAACGCCACCCTGCACAACATGGACGAAATCGCCCGCCTGGGCCTGCGAATTGGCGACACGGTGATCATCCGCCGCGCCGGTGACGTGATTCCGCAGGTGATGCAGGTGGTGCTGGAGCGCCGCCCGGAAGATGCGCGCCCGGTGCAGGTGCCGAGTGAGTGCCCGGTATGCGGCTCGCAGGTCGAGCGTACCCAGTTGGTCAAGCGTAGCAAGGGCAAGGAAACCACCAGCGAGGGGGCGGTGTACCGCTGCGTCGGTCGCCTGGCCTGTGGCGCCCAGCTCAAGCAGGCAATCATCCACTACGTGTCACGCCGCGCCATGGACATCGACGGCCTGGGCGAGAAGAGCGTCGAGCAACTGGTGGACGAAGGCCTGATCGGCTCGCCGGCCGACCTGTACAAGCTGGAATTCGACCAGATCGTCGGCCTGGAAGGCTTTGCCGAAGTGTCCAGCAAGAAGCTGCTGGATGCCATCGAAGCCAGCAAGCGCCCGGGCCTGGCGCGCTTCATCTACGCCCTGGGTATCCCGGACGTAGGCGAGGAGACCGCCAAGGTGCTGGCCCGCTCGCTGGGCAGCCTGGCGCGCGTGCAGCAAGCGCTGCCGCAAGTGCTCACCTACCTGCCGGACATCGGCCTGGAGGTGGCGTACGAGATCCACAACTTCTTCGAGGACGAGCACAACCGCAAGGTCATCAAGCAGCTGCTCGACAGCGGCATGCAACTGCAGGACGAAGGCGAGCTGGCTGCCGAATTCGCTGCCAGCACCACCCTGGCCGGGATGATCGCCAAACTCGACATCGCCTCCGTTGGCCCGACCGGTGCCGAGAAGCTGGTGGCCAAGCTAGACAGCCTGGACAAGATCATCGCCGCCGACGGTATCGACCTGCGTCAGGCCCTGGCGGCCAAGCAGGCCGAAGCCGTGCGCGAGTTCTTCAAGGATGAAGCCAACCAGAAGCTGGCCCGGGACATCGAGGCACAGTTGCTGGCGTTCGGCATGCACTGGAGCAGCGAGAAGAAAGTGGCCGAAGGCTTGCCGCTGGCCGGCCAGACCTGGGTGCTGACCGGCACCCTGGAGCGCATGAGCCGCGACATCGCCAAGGAAAAGCTGGAAAGCCTGGGGGCCAAGGTGGCCGGTTCGGTTTCCGGCAAGACCCACTGCGTGGTGGCGGGGCCGGGTGCGGGGTCCAAGCTGGCCAAGGCCAGTGAGTTGGGCGTGAAGGTGCTTGATGAAGATGCCTTCGTCACCTTCCTGGGCGAACAGGGCATCGCTGTCTAACGCCCTGCGCAATCCCCTGTGGCTTGCGCGGTCCTTGTGGGAGCGGGCATGCCCGCGAACACGGGCGAAACCCGTGCCATCCACCGCGTTGCCTGCTTCGCGGCGGTTCGACGCCTCGACACGCCCGCTCTCACAAGTCCTGCGCTGGTCTTGCTGTCAGCGCTAACCCTGTAGGAGCGGGTTCACCCGCGAATTGGCAGCTCCAGGCCACCCCGGCCCGGACAAGTCATTGAGAAATGATGACTTTTTCTCCTCCAGAGGTTGTATCTGCCCCCAAGACCGGTACAATGGCGCCACTCGCTGTTCAGCGAGCCTTGTAGTGGTGGCCCCATCGGTCCCCCCGCATTGATTACCCGTTAACCTGGTCAGGCCCGGAAGGGAGCAGCCATAGCGGGAACATCGAGTGCCGGGGTGTGGCTGGTGGGGCCGCCTCCATTTCAGGTCCTTGAATTTTCAAGGATTTCTCGCATTACCCAACTTCGCTCTGGTTTGGCCGCCAGTCCTGCCGCGACCGCGCCGATGCAGCGGAGTAGGCGCTGTCGTCCTACCCGCATCGAAAGCCGCTATCAGCAGGCGTTCATTACTTCAAAGAAACCTGTCTGGTCTCAAGTTTGAGTTCCTTCAGGCGCTTCAGCAGCGTGTGGATATTTGTGCGTGCCGAACCTTCATTGGCCAGGCGCAGGCGCTTGATCGCGATAACGGAGTCGCCAACGCCAGCGGTAAAGGGCGTCCTGATGATCTCTCGGAAAATTACGGTGTTTGTAGCGGACTCGGTCAACGTATATTCAGCCTCGCAGGTAACTTCGAAGTCCAGGCCAAAAATGGGTTGGTCGACGCGTAGCAGGTTGGCGCGCAGGGTGTAGGCGGCAGGTGCTTCGCCAAGCAGGTCAGCACTGGCAAGTGATTGTTTGAGTGCAGCACCGAAGTCCGGGCCGTCGATTTCCGAAGTCCAGAGCGGGTTGGTGGCGTCTCCGCCATTTACTTCGGTTACCTGAATATTGCGATGCAGGCGTTGATCGTAAAACTGCGCATCGGTCTGGTCGGATGCCACGGACATTCCGGAGATTTGAGCAGGCGAAGCGCACCCTGTGCAAAGGGCAATAAATACCGAGACCAGAAACACACGGAAGTAGGTCACTTTAATAATCCTTGAGTGAGATGCCGTTAGTGCAAGGCGAAAGCCATACATCGTGTATGGCTTCAACTATTGAAAGGCCGAGCGTCGCGCTGTGCGGCAGATGCCCTTACAGGTTGTATTTCTCATCGATTCTGCGTTTGTCGAGCGTGTAGCGCTTGAGGTCGATCGAGTCGGATTCCAGCTTGGCATCGAGCTCGTCCATGTCGTGCTTTTTCAGCGTTACAACATGGGCTTTGGTGGCTTGGTAGTTGATCATCTCTGCAGCGTCATGCCCACTCACCGGGTCCCACAGAATGGAAAGCGGCCAGAACAGCAGGTTCACCACGCCAAAGCCATATGCACGACCATAGAACGAGCCGCCACCTGGAAGCAGGCCAAGGCCGGCAGCAAGCCCTGGGCTTTTTTCTTCAACCGCGAGGTTTCTGGCGCGATAGCTGGCAAGTTCCGACTCTTGGGTCGAATTGAGGCCGGTAGCACAACCAGTGGTCAGCGCTATCAGTGCGGCAGCGGTCAGATTTCGAATTGTGGACATGCAACATTTCCTGAGTGTGAGTACTGTTCTCGGCGCACGGCTGGGCGCGGAGGCGCGTAACTCTACACTGAGTAGTGGCGTATTGATATCGTATTGCCATTACTCTATTCAGATGATGATGCATCCAGATGGTGGTTTTATCCTGGCCGCTTAAAGGCAACTGTTGAACTGCCCTGTTTTTTCCCATGCCCTGCCGCCGACAGCTTCATCAGCCGCTGGAATTTCGGGCATTCCAGGTGATCTTCCTCAGGGCACTGCGCCGCATGCCGCAGGCCCTTGCTCATCGCCTGCAAGCGCCTGATTCGTGCATCCAGTTCGTCGGCCTTGGCGATCAGCATCTGCCGGTCGACCTGCAGGTCCACCAGCATCGCCCCCACTTCATCCAGCGAAAACCCCGCAGCCTGGCCCAGGGCGATCAGCGCCAGCCGGTCTGCAACATCGGCTGCGAACTGACGCCGCTGGCCAGGCCCGGCGAGTGACTTGAGCAGGCCTTTCTTCTCGTAGTAGCGCAGCGTCGAGGCGGGTACGCCTGTGCGCTTGGCGACGTCGGCAATGTCCATTTCGGGCCCTTGACTTGAAGTTGACTTCAACTTCTATGCTGCGCGGCATGGTGATGACCGTCAACTTGGAGGGCTTGTTCAATGACCTTTACTGCGATGTTTTCCGCTGCCTTGCCGATTGGTATCGGTGCCACGATGGTGATGGACTTGTGGGGGCTGCTGCTTAAACGGATGGGTGTCGCCACGCTGAACTTCGCCATGGTCGGGCGTTGGGCGGGGCATTTGCTGCACGGGCGTGTGCGGCACCAGGCGATTGCCAAGGCGGAACCGGTGCGGCATGAGCTGGCGTTGGGGTGGGGGATTCATTACGCCATCGGCGTGCTGTTCGCGATGCTGCTGGTCATGATCGTGGGGGAGGGCTGGTTGCTGGCACCTACATTGTTGCCTGCGCTGGTTGTTGGTGTGGTGACGGTCGTGGCGCCTTTGTGCTTCATGCAGCCGGCGATGGGCGCGGGGTTCTTTGCGTCGAGGACGCCGACGCCTGCGCGCAACTGCTTGAAGAGCCTGGCCACGCATTCTGTGTTTGGCGTTGGGATGTTCTTGAGTGCGGGTTTGGTTGCGGCTGTGTGAGAGCGACATTCCTCAAGACGAGCAATCGGTAGCAGGAATGCGATCTGCTTTCAGGATGCTTCCTACAACGGTCAGGGCAATTTCCCGCTTTTTCTGTAGGAGGTGTCGAAATATCCTACGCACTCTGTCGACTCCCGTCTGATTGTCCCGGGAATCACCGCCCACTAGGCTTTTGCGGTCGCTGTCGGTTCAGCGATCGGGTGTGGAAGCCTGGGGTGTGGTGGCTGTCGTCATGACAGTTGTACGTGGGAGGCCTCCGGCCTGCCGGGCTCACCATACCCCTGGTCTTCCACCCCGCGTACAACTGTCGCCCTACGTGTGGAAGCGAAAGGGTGTTCTCAGCCCGGTATGGTGAACCCATGAAAAAACTAGTCCCCGATCCACCCCACGTTTTCGAGCTTCCCCAAGGTAAATCCCTTTCCCGCGCCATCAGCGAAGGCATCGTGCCGATGGAGTTCGCGTTGATGAATGTCACCCACTACCTGATGTTTGCCTATAGCGACAGCCGGCGTGCGCTGGAGCGTATCCAGGACGAGGAGACGCGGCAGTTGCTGGAGCACGGGTTGCGGGCCATGCAGATTGCCTGGGGGCAGGCGGATGCTGTGGCACTGGCAGTTGAGCGTAGAAGCCAGTGAAGTCGGCCTTGGAGTAAGTAGAGATAGCAGGGATATCAATTAACCCTGTGGGAGCGGGTTGACCCGCGAAGAACGCGACGCGATGGATGGCACCGGCTTTGCCGGTGTTCGCGGGTGAACCCGCTCCCACAGCGGGTGTGCAATTTTCGGGCGGGTTTGTCTTTCATCAGGTATGCGTGGCTCAGGGGCGAGCCACAGACATGGGTTCTTGGTTGCCCGTCCCCCCATACCGCTGCACAATCCGCTCGATCTCCCCCGACTGCTTCATTCGCACCAGCGCCCGCAGCAGCCCTTGGGTCGGTATCGACGGGTCATTGCGTACCATGCACCCCAGGTCCTGTTCTTCCAGTACTGCCAGCGCCTGCAATTGCTGTTCGGTGGGCAGGCCCTGGTTGAACCACTGCAACGACAGCTGGTTGCTTACCGCATGCCGATAGCGCCCGGCTTGCAGCTTCTGCAGTACCAGCAACTGGCTGCGGCTGTCCTCGCGGTGCAGGCGACCCTGGGCGAGCAGCGGTTGCAAGGTCGAATAGGTGTAGCCAAGCACCGTACCGATGGCCTGGGCAGGCAATTGCTCCGGGGGCAGCGGAGTACTATTGCCAGCGCGTCCTACCAGCAGGTCTCGCTGGTGCAGCAGTGGAATGCTCCAGACAAAATCCCCTGGCCGGTCATTGAACCACTGGGTGCTGACATAGCAGCGCACATCGATATCACCGCTGTTCATCGCCTCCTGCAGGCGCAGGCGGGCCATGACGTGGTATTCAGGGCGGATGCCCACTCCCTTGGCCAAGGCCTGCATCAGGTCGTACAGCATGCCTTCCACCGGCTGGTCGCCTTCGATGCGCACCAGCGGCATGCTCCAGCTCTCGGCGACAGAAAAACGCACCAGGGGCTGTTCAGCCTGGTTGTAGGTGCTCCACAGCAGCAACAGGGCCAGCAGTCTTCGCAAAGGCGATCCTCCCTGGATGGCGCGCCAGTTTCAAAGCTTAGACGACTTGCGCAGGGTGCAATTTTGCCCCCGCTCCGCTAGCATTAGCGATCTTCCGCTCGATCAGGCTGCGATGGTTTTTCGATGAGTTATCAGGTTCTTGCACGTAAATGGCGTCCGCGCTCGTTCCGCGAAATGGTCGGCCAGACCCATGTGCTCAAGGCCTTGATCAATGCCTTGGACAACCAGCGCCTGCACCATGCCTATCTGTTCACTGGTACCCGGGGTGTGGGCAAGACGACCATTGCCCGTATCATCGCCAAGTGCCTGAACTGCGAAACCGGCATCACCTCAACGCCCTGCGGTACCTGTTCGGTGTGCCGGGAGATTGACGAAGGCCGTTTCGTCGACCTGATCGAGATCGACGCCGCCAGCCGCACCAAGGTCGAGGACACCCGCGAACTGCTCGATAACGTGCAGTACGCCCCGAGTCGTGGGCGCTTCAAGGTCTACCTGATCGACGAAGTGCACATGCTCTCGACTCACTCGTTCAACGCCTTGCTCAAGACGCTGGAAGAGCCACCGCCCTACGTCAAGTTCATCCTCGCCACCACTGACCCGCAGAAACTGCCGGCCACCATCCTGTCGCGCTGTCTGCAGTTCTCGCTGAAGAACATGAGCCCGGAGCGGGTGGTCGAGCACCTCAGCCATGTTCTGGCCGCCGAGAACGTGCCGTTCGAGCCGGATGCCCTGTGGCTGCTGGGGCGCGCGGCCGATGGTTCGATGCGCGACGCCATGAGCCTGACCGACCAGGCCATCGCCTTTGGCGAAGGCAAGGTACTGGCCGCCGATGTGCGGGCCATGCTCGGCAGCCTTGATCATGGCCAAGTCTACGGGGTGCTGCAGGCGCTGCTCGAAGGCGATGCCCGGGCCTTGCTCGAGGCCGTGCGCAACCTGGCCGAGCAGGGCCCGGACTGGGCTGGCGTGCTGGCCGAGATGCTCAATGTGCTGCACCGCGTGGCCATTGCCCAGGCGCTGCCGGAAGCGGTGGACAACGGCCAGGGCGACCGTGAGCGGGTGCTGGCACTAGCCTCGGCATTGCCAGCCGAGGACGTGCAGTTCTATTACCAGATGGGCCTGATCGGCCGCCGTGACCTGCCACTTGCGCCGGACCCGCGCGGCGGCTTCGAAATGGTCCTGCTGCGCATGCTGGCGTTCCGCCCCGCTGACACCGACGACGCGCCGAAGCCGGTACTAAAGCCAGTGGGGATCAGCCAGGCCACAGCTGATCCTGCAACACCGGTGGCAGCGCCGGCGGTTGCCGTGGCGCCGCCGGCCGCTGCTGTCGTGGCGCCTGTTGCACCGGTTGCCGAGCAACAAGTGCAGGCGCCCGCACCGGTCGAGCCAGCGCCACAGCCGGTTGTCGAGCCTGTGGTGGCAGCTGAGCTTGCCCCGGTCAGTGAACCTGAGCCAGCACCAGAACCCGTGGCAGAGGTGGTTGACTTGCCATGGGAAGAGCCCGCGCCAACACCCGCACCGGTAGTGGCCGAGCCTGCACCGGCCGCTGCGCCCACGCCGGCACCTGCCGCCCCGGCGCACGACGACGAGCCACCCTTCGACCCGTCCGCCTATGCCGCCGTGGGCATGGACCGCGACGATGAACCGCCCCTGGACGAAGACTATTACGGCGGCGAAAGCGACCCGGTCGGCTTCAGCTACCTGGATGAACTGGCCGAACACGTCCAGGAAGAAGCACCCAAGCCGGCAGCCGAACCGCTGCTCGCAGCCAAGCCGGCCACCGGCCTGGCCCTGCAATGGCTGGAATTATTCCCACAGTTGCCTGTATCCGGGATGACAGGCAACATCGCGGCAAACTGTACGTTGATTGCCGTCGATGGCGACGACTGGCTGCTGCACCTGGACCCTGGCCAGGGTGCGCTGTTCAACGCCACCCAGCAACGGCGCCTTAACGAAGCGCTCAACCAGCACCTGGGGCGCACGCTGAACCTGCGCATCGAGCTGATCCTGCCCGAGCAGGAAACCCCGGCCCAGGCGGCGGCGCGCAAACGCGCCGAGCGCCAGCAGGACGCAGTCACCTCGATCGAGCAGGATCCGTTGATCCAGCAGATGATCAAGTTGTTCGGCGCCAAGGTGCGGCAGGATACTATTGAGCCTGTAGAAGCCCTGGTTAATCAGGGCCAGTAACGGATAACCATGCGGCCGGCCCGGTGCCGGGCCGCATCACATGACCCAATCGAGGTATACCCCCATGATGAAAGGTGGCATGGCCGGCCTGATGAAGCAGGCCCAGCAGATGCAGGAAAAGATGCAGAAGATGCAGGAAGAGCTGGCCAACGCCGAAGTCACCGGCCAGTCCGGTGGTGGCCTGGTGAGCGTGGTGATGACCGGTCGTCACGACGTCAAGCGTGTCAGCATCGACCAGAGCCTGATGTCGACTGATGAAGACGACAAGGAAGTGCTGGAAGACCTGATCGCCGCGGCACTGAACGACGCGGTGCGCAAGGTCGAGCAGAACAGCCAGGACAAGATGGGCAGCATGACCGCCGGCATGCAGCTGCCGCCGGGCTTCAAGATGCCGTTCTAAGGGCATTTGCGTTACCGAAAACCGCCGCTGATGACAGCGGCGGTTTTTTTGTGCGTTCCTGCAGCCTGCGCGGTCTTTGTAGGAGCGGCCTTGTGTCGCGAAAGGGCTGCGCAGCAGCCCCGGCAATCCATGCTGCGAAGCTGATAACCTGGGGCCGCTTCGCGCCCCATCGCGACACAAGGCCGCTCCTACAGGGACCGCGCAAGCCTTGCAATGTGCGCATGGCTGATTTGACGCCACTGCCCCCGCTGGGTATAAACCGCCTCTTATTGATTTGTCAGGCCTTTCCCATGAGCTTCAGCCCTCTCATCCGCCAACTGATCGATGCCCTGCGTATTCTCCCGGGTGTCGGCCAGAAAACCGCCCAGCGCATGGCCCTGCAATTGCTCGAACGTGACCGCAGCGGCGGCCTGCGCCTGGCACAGGCCTTGACCCAGGCCATGGAAGGGGTTGGGCATTGCCGTCAGTGCCGCACCCTGACCGAGCAGGAGCTGTGCCCGCAATGCGCCGACACGCGCCGTGACGATACCCAGTTGTGTGTGGTCGAAGGGCCGACCGATGTGTATGCAGTGGAGCAGACCGGCTACCGTGGTCGCTACTTCGTGCTCAAGGGCCACTTGTCGCCGCTGGACGGGCTGGGGCCCGAGGCGATCGGGATTCCGCAGCTGATGGCGCGGATCGAGGAGCAGGGCACCTTCACCGAGGTGATCCTGGCGACCAACCCGACGGTGGAAGGGGAGGCGACGGCGCATTACATTGCCCAGTTGCTGAGCGAGAAGGGCCTGGTGGCGTCGCGGATTGCCCATGGCGTGCCGCTGGGTGGCGAGCTGGAGCTGGTGGATGGTGGGACCTTGGCCCATGCCTTTGCGGGGCGTCGGCCGATTTCGCTCTGATTCAGAATTGTTGGGGCCGCTTTGCGCCCCATTCGCGGCACAAGGCCGCTCCTACAGGGGCCGCGTAATTTTCGGATATTTCGCGATCCCTGTAGGAGCGGCCTTGTGCCGCGAATGGGCTGCAAAGCAGCCCCAAAACCCAACTCAGTACTCGCTAAGAGAAAACTCGGTCAGGCAGAAAGTCGGTACCCCGGCCGCCTGCAGCCGGCGCGACCCGTCCAGCTCCGGCAGATCGATGATCGCCGCCGCCTCGAACACCTGCGCACCGGTCCGGCGCACCAGGTTGGCCGCTGCCAGCAGCGTACCGCCCGTAGCAATCAAGTCATCGAAGATCAACACCGAATCCCCTTCGCACAGGCTGTCGGCGTGCACTTCCAGGAAGGCTTCGCCGTACTCGGTCTGGTAACCCTCGCTCAGCACATCAGCCGGCAGCTTGCCCTGCTTGCGGAACAGGATCAGCGGCTTGTTCAGTTGGTGCGCGATGATCGAGCCGATCAGAAAGCCCCGGGCATCCATGGCACCGATGTGGCTGAACTCGGCTTCGACATAGCGCTCGATGAACTGGTCGGCCACATAGCGCAGCCCGCGCGGCGACTGGAACAGCGGGGTGATATCGCGGAAGATCACACCCGGTTTGGGGAAGTCCACTACCGGGCGGATCAGGGCTTTGAGGTCGAAGGCGTCGCTGTGCATTGTTGCGGGTATCCTGGGAAAACGAATGCCCAAGTATACCCGCTAAACGCCGGCCTCAGGCCTCCATTGCTCCACCGGCCAGCGCGCACAGCTGGATCGGGTCGAGAATGTGCACTTCCTTGCCTTCGGCGCGGATCAGGCCATTCTGCTGGAAGCGGGTGAACACCCGCGACACGGTTTCCACCGCCAGGCCCAGGTAGTTGCCGATTTCGTTGCGCGACATGCTCAGGCGGAACTGGTTGGCCGAATAGCCGCGGGCGCGGAAGCGTGCCGACAGGTTGACCAGGAAGGTGGCTATACGCTCGTCGGCGGTCTTTTTCGACAGCAGCAGCATCATCTGCTGGTCGTCGCGGATTTCCCGGCTCATTACCCGCATCAGTTGACGGCGTAGCTGCGGTAGCTGCACCGACAGCTCGTCGAGACGTTCGAACGGGATTTCGCACACCGAGGTAGTTTCCTGGGCCTGGGCCGATACCGGGTAGGCTTCGGTGTCCATGCCCGACAGGCCGACCAGCTCGCTGGGCAGGTGGAAGCCGGTTATCTGCTCTTCGCCGCTGTCGCTGAGGCTGAAGGTTTTCAGCGCGCCGGAACGTACCGCGTAGACCGAGCCGAAATTGTCGCCCTGGCGGAACAGGAACTCGCCTTTTTTCAACGGCCGCCCACGTTTGACGATTTCATCCAGTGCATCCATGTCTTCCAGGTTGAGCGACAGAGGCAGGCACAGGGGGGCCAGGCTGCAGTCCTTGCAATGGGCCTGGTTGTGTGGGCGCAGTTTGACTGGCTCGGACATTTTCATTCGATCCTTGTGGGAAAGCACACATAAGACGTAAGGGTAACTCACGGCATAGGTTGTAGGCCAGCGTGCGCTGTTGTGGTGCGAGCTGGCCCGGCCCCGGCGGGTGTGCGCCGGGGCCTTCGCTGTGCCCATGGTGTGCCTGGCAAGGAACTTTGTCCATGCGGTTGAACGACTCGGTTCAGATCACCCGCGAGAAGCGCTGGCGGTTGTGCATCGCCAGGTAGGCGTCGAACACCATGCATACCGAGCGCGCCAGCAGGCGGCCGGCCGGCAGGATGCGGATGCCTTTGTCGTCCAGGCGGATCAGGCCGTCGCGCTGCAAGGTCAGCAGTTCTGGCCAGAGGTCGTTGAAGTAGCCGCGAAAATCAATGGTGAATGCCTGTTCGATCGGCTCGAAATCGAGCTCGAAATGGCAGATCAGTTGCTGGATCACTGCACGGCGGATACGGTCGTCGTGGTTGCACAGCAGGCCGCGCTGGGTGGCCAGCTGGGCGTTGGACAGGCTGTCCTGGTAGGTGTTGAGGTCGCTGCTGTTCTGGCAGTACAGGTCGCCGATCTGGCTGATGGCCGACACGCCCAGGCCGATCAGGTCGCAGTGCCCATGGGTGGTGTAGCCCTGGAAGTTGCGCTGCAGGGTGCCTTCTTCCTGGGCGATGGCGAGCTCGTCGTCGGGCAGGGCGAAGTGGTCCATGCCGATGTAGCGGTAGCCGGCTGCGGTCAGCTGGTCGATCGTGGCGTGCAGCATCTCCAGCTTGGCGGCCGCGCTGGGCAGGTCATTGCTGTCGATGCGCCGTTGCGGCATGAAGCGCTCGGGCAGGTGGGCGTAGTTGAACACCGACAGGCGGTCGGGTTGCAGGCGGATCACTTCTTCGACAGTGCGGGCAAAGCCTTCCGGGGTTTGCTTGGGCAGGCCGTAGATCAGGTCGAGGTTGATCGAGCGGAACTGCAGGGTGCGCGCGGCCTCGATCAGGGTGCGGGTCTGCTCCAGGCTCTGCAGGCGGTTGACCGCGCGCTGCACGGCTGGGTCGAGGTCCTGCACGCCCAGGCTGACGCGGTTGAAGCCCAGTTCGCGGAGCAGGCCCATGGTCGACCAGTCGGCTTCGCGCGGGTCGATCTCGATGCCGTAGTCGCCGGAGTCGTCGTCCAGCAGGTGGAAGTGCTGGCGCAGGGTGGCCATCAGCTGGCGCAGTTCCACATGGCTGAGGAAGGTTGGCGTGCCGCCGCCGAAATGCAGCTGCTCGACACGCTGCTTGGGATCGAGGTGGCAGGCGATCAGCTGGATTTCCTGCTCCAGGCGCTGCAGGTAGGGCGCAGCGCGGGCGCGGTCCTTGGTGATGACCTTGTTGCAGGCGCAGTAATAGCAGATGTTGGCGCAGAACGGCACGTGCACGTACAGCGACAGCGGGCGCACGGCCCGACGGCTCTCGCGCAGGGCGTGGAGCAGGTCGAACGAGCCCACTTCGCTGTGCAGTTGCACGGCGGTCGGGTAGGAGGTGTAGCGTGGCCCGGCCAGGTCGTAGCGGCGGATCAGGTCGGTATCCCAACGTAGGTCGTCGAGCATGAGGGTGGTCCCCGGAAAGAGCAGCAGTGCCCCGGAGTCTATGGCTGTCTGCAGGAATCGGTGTTGATTTGTATCAAGGGCATAGGGGCTGCTATCAGCCGTTCGCAGGGCCCTGTGGGAGCGGGCATGCCCGCGAAGGGCCGCACGGCGGCCCCCATCAATGCCCCATCAACCAATGCTGATGCGGCCCGGGCAAGGTCCATACCCCAAACAGCATCACCAGCACCCCGCCAGCCACCCGCACACTGCGCCGTTTCAACAACCGATTTACTCGCTCAGCCGCCAGTCCCGTGGCCAGTAGCACCGGCCAGGTCCCCACGCCGAACGCCAGCATCAGCGCCGCGCTGTACCCGGCATTGCCCTGACTGGCCGCCCACAGCAGGGTGCTGTATACCAGGCCGCATGGTAACCACCCCCATAGCGCCCCCAGCAACAACGCCCGAGGCACGCTGGACACCGGCAGCAAGCGCGACGCCACTGGCTGAATATGCCGCCACAGTCCCCGGCCCAGCGCCTCGATGCGGGTCAGCCCGCTCCACCAGCCGGCCAGGTACAGCCCCATTGCGATCAACAGCAGCGCCGCCACCACCCGCAGTGCCAGCGCCGCCGGGCTGCTGGCCACGGCCCAGCCGGCCAGGCCCAGCAGCAGGCCGGCACAGGCATAACTGAGAATGCGGCCAAGGTTGTACGCGAGCAGCAGGCGCATGCGCCGACCACGTTGTTCAGGCGGGATGGCAAGGGTCAGCGCGCCCATCAGGCCGCCGCACATGCCCAGGCAGTGGCCGCCGCCGAGCAAACCGAGGATCAACGCCGAGCCCAGCAGGGGCAGCAGGTCAGGCACGGGGCGGGTTTTCCTTGTCGGTGTCGGCTTTGCTGTCGTCAGGCTTCACCGCCGCCTGATGGCGCGGGTCCTGGTCGTCGAACAGGATGCTGTGGGCAGGGCTTTCCAGGTCGTCGTACTGGCCGCTGTCCACCGCCCAGAAGAAGATGTACACGGCCACGCCGACCAGCAGCAGGGCCGCGGGGATCATGACATAGAGGGCGGGCATGGCGACTTCCTCCCAGGCAGGGGCGCTTCGGTCGATGGCAAACCCGATGCCGGGGGCAGGCGGGTCAGGCGCAGGGCATTGAGCACCACGATCAGCGAACTGACCGACATGCCGATGGCTGCCCATACCGGGGTGATCCAGCCGAGCGCGGCGAACGGCAACATCAGGCCATTATACAGGGTCGCCCACAGCAGGTTCTCGAGGATGTTGCGGCGGGTGCGGCGGGCCAGCTCGAAGGCCTGTACCAGCGCCTGCAAGCGGTTGGACAGCAGCACGGCGTCGGCGCTGGTCTTGGCCAGGTCGGTGGCGCTGCCCATGGCGATGCTGATGTCCGCGGCGGCCAGTACCGGCACGTCGTTGACCCCGTCCCCCAGCATCAGCACCTTGCGCCCGGCCGCCTGCAGCGCCTTCAGCCGGTCCAGTTTGTCGTCCGGGCGCAGGCCGCCGATGGCCTGGTCGATGCCCAGCTGCGCGGCCACTTCGGCAACCATCGGCGAGCTGTCGCCCGACAGCAGCAGCGTGCGCCAGCCACGGGCCTTGCAGGCCGCCAGCAGGGCAGGGGCATCGTCGCGCAGGCGGTCGTCCAGGCCGAACCAGGCCAGTGGGCCCTGGCGGTCGCCCAGTAGCAGCCACTGGCCGCGCGGCTCTGGCACGCCAGGGATTTCCGCTCCGCTCAGGGCGCAGACGAAGGTGGCCTGGCCAATGCGCAGGCGCTGGCCGTCGACCAGCCCTTCCAGGCCCAGGCCCGGCACGGTCTGCACCTCGTCAGCAGGCGTGGCGGTGCGGCCGAAGGCACGGGCGATGGGGTGTTCGGAGCGGTTCTCCAGCGCTGCGGCCAGGGCCAGGCAGCGGTCGGCGGGCAGGCTGCCGAGCGGTCGAATGCTGCGCAAGGTCAGGCGGCCTTCGGTCAGCGTTCCGGTCTTGTCGAAAATCACCGTGTCGATCTGGTTCAGGCCTTCCAGCACATGGCCACGAGTCACCAGCAGGCCGAGCTTGTGCAACGTGCCAGTGGCTGCGGTAAGCGCCGTTGGCGTGGCCAGGGACAGTGCGCAGGGGCAGGTCGCTACCAGCATGGCCAGCACGATCCAGAACGCCCGCGTCGGGTCCAGGTGCCACCACCACAGGCCGATGGCCGCGGCGGCCAGCAGCGAGAACAGCAGGAACCACTGCGAGGCCCGGTCGGCGATTTCGGCCAGGCGGGGTTTTTCGGTCTGGGCGCGTTCCAGCAGGCGGACGATGGCCGACAACCGCGAGTCGTGGCCGAGGGCTTCGACTTCCACGTTCAGGGTGCTTTCGACGTTCAGGGTACCGCCCGTGACCCGCTCGCCGACCCGCCGTGGTTGCGGCAGGTATTCACCGGTCAGCAACGATTCATCGACGCTGGAGCGGCCTTCGACGATGCGCCCGTCGGCGGGAATTACCGCGCCTGGCAGCACCTGTACCGTGTCACCGCGCTGCAGTTCGCTGAGCAGGATGCGTTCACTGCGGCCGACGGCGTCCAGGCGCAGGCACGAGGCCGGCAGCAAGTTGACCAGCTGCGCAGTGGCCGCGGCAGTGCGTTCGCGGGCGCGGCGCTCCAGGTAACGGCCAGTGAGCAGGAACAGTGCGAACATGCCCACGGTGTCGAAATACAGCTCGCCGCTGCCGGTGATGGCGGTCCAGATGCCGGCGCCGAACGCCAGGCCAATGGCCAGCGACACCGAAACGTCCATGGTCAGGTGGCGGGTACGCAGGTCGCGTGCCGCGCCCTTGAAGAACGGTGCGCAGCTGTAGAACACGATGGGTATGGTGAGAAACAGCGCCACCCAGCGCAGAATGGTGTGCAGTTCGGGCGACAGGTCGATGTTGAATTCCGGCCAGGTGGCCATGGTTGCCATCATCGCCTGGAACCACAGCAGCCCGGCCACGCCCAGGCGGCGCAGGCCGCTGCGGTTCTCGCGGGCCAGTTGCTCGGCGGCCTGGTCGGGCTGATAGGGGTGGGCGGCGTAGCCGATCTGGCGCAGCTCGGCGAGCAGGCGCGAGAGCGGCAGTTGCTTGTCATCCCAGTTCAGCAGCAGGCGGTGGTTGGACAGGTTCAGGCGCGCCTCGGCGACGCCGGGCAGGTTGCGCAGGTGCTTTTCGATCAGCCAGCCGCAGGCGGCGCAGCTGATGCCTTCGACCAGCAGGGTGGTCTCGGCCAGGTCGCCAGCATGGCGAACGAAGGTTTGCTGAACGTCGCTGCGGTCGTAGAGGGCCAGTTCGTCCTGTAGCTGCCTGGGCAGGGCCTCGGGGTTGGCGCTGTTGTCGCTGCGGTGCTGGTAGTAGTGTTCCAGGCCACCGGCGACGATCGACTCGGCCACTGCCTGGCAGCCGGGGCAGCAGAACTGCCGGGGCTCGCCGAGGACCACGGCGGTGAAGCGGCTGCCGGCGGGGACGGGCATTGCGCAGTGGTAGCAGGGGGTGGGCTGGGTCATCACATCATTGCCTTACACAAATCGGCTGGTTGGGCACGGCACCTGTGGGAGCGGGTTCACCCGCGAATGCGTCAGATCAGGCAATGATGTTTCCAGGTTAGACGCATTCGCGGGTAAACCCGCTCCTACAAGGAGCGGCGGAGGTGCGATTATTGGTGCTCGGCACCTTGCAGTGCTTCATCACCCAGCTGCAAGGTCACACCATGCTCCACCTTTTCTTCCTCGAACAAGCGCCACACCTGGCCACCTTCGCTACCCAGCAGCTCAACGAAGCGCCGCCCGTCAACCTTGTCCTCCAGCTGCCCTACATAGCGCCCAGCCTCGACCCGGCTCAACAGCACCTTGCGGTCTTTCTCCGGCTGGGTTGGCGAGATCAGGTTCAGCTCCAGGCTCTGCGGGTCGCTGTTGCCGGTCAGGCGCACGTCCACTTCGCCGGTCAGCTCGTCCAGGTGCACGCCGGCCTTCAGGCCCAGCGTCTGCGCCAGCAGTTCTCGGTCCAGCGAGCGGTTGATGCCCTTGCCAGCCTCGTAGTAGTTGTCGTTCACCAGGTTGTCCGGGTTGTGCACGGCGATGCTGACCATGGTCAGGCTCAGGCACACCGAGGTGGCGAGAATGCCGATGATGATCCAGGGCCAGAGGTGCTTGTACCAGGGGCTGGCGGCGGTGGCAGGCATTGTGGGTTATCTCTCTTAGCGGATCTGTGGGCCGATGAAGCGGCTCTTGGCTTCAACCTGGGCGTCGCTGTCATCGGCGCTCTTGAGGATGAAGGTAATTTCGTTGGTGGTCGATGGCAGTTTCTCGGGCGCGATCGACAGCTGCACCGGCAGGCTGACGATATCACCAGCGTCCACGCGGATCTCGCGCTGGCCTTCAAGCTTCAGGTCCGGCAGGCCGGTGGCATCCAGCACGTAGACGTGGTCACGCTGGTCCTTGTTCATCACCTTCAGGCTATACACGTTCTCGATCCGGCCCTGGGCGTTCTCGCGGTACAGCACGCGGTCCTTGCTGACGTCGAAGCCGACCAGCGAACGGGTGGCGAAGGCGGTGGCCAGGCCGACCATCATCACCAGCAGTACCACGGCATAGCCGATCAGGCGCGGGCGCAGCATGTGGGTCTTCTGCCCGGACAGGTTGTGCTCGGTGGTGTAGCTGATCAGCCCCCTTGGGTAATTCATCTTGTCCATGATGTTGTCACAGGCATCGATGCACGCGGCGCAGCCGATGCACTCGATCTGCAGGCCGTCACGGATATCGATGCCGGTGGGGCAGACCTGCACGCACATGGTGCAGTCGATGCAGTCGCCCAGGCCTGCGGCCTTGTAGTCCAGGTCCTTTTTGCGCGGGCCGCGGGTTTCGCCACGACGCGGGTCGTAGGAAACGATCAGCGTGTCTTTGTCGAACATCACGCTCTGGAAGCGCGCGTAGGGGCACATGTACACGCACACCTGCTCGCGCAGCCAGCCGGCGTTGCCGTAGGTGGCGAGGGTGAAGAAGCCGACCCAGAAGTAGGCCCAGCCGTCGGCCTGGCCGGTAAAGAATTCGATTGCCAGTTCACGGATCGGCGAGAAATAGCCGACGAAGGTCATGCCGGTGACGAAACCGATCAGCAGCCACAGGCTGTGCTTGGCGAACTTGCGCAGGAACTTGTTGCCGCTCATGGGGGCTTTGTCGAGCTTCATGCGCTGGTTGCGGTCGCCCTCGGTGACCTTCTCGCACCACATGAATATCCATGTCCACACGCTTTGCGGGCAGGTGTAGCCGCACCATACCCGGCCGGCGAACACGGTGATGAAGAACAGGCCGAAGGCGGCAACGATGAGGATGCCCGAGAGCAAGATGAAGTCTTGCGGCCAGATGGTAGCGCCGAAGATGTAGAACTTGCGCTCGGGCAGGTTCCACCACACGGCCTGGTGGCCGCCCCAGTTCAACCACACCGTGCCAAAGTACAGCAGGAACAGCACAGCCCCGCCGACCATGCGCAGGCGTCGGAACAGGCCGGTGAAAGCGCGGGTGTAGATCTTTTCCCGGGAGGCGTAGAGGTCGACGGAATCCTTCCCTTTGTTGGCAGGCGGGGTGACGTCATGTACCGGAATTTGCTTGCTCATCATCAAGTCCCACGGCAGTGGAGAAGTGCCGCAGCCAGTGCATGCCGGCCGCAGTCTAGCGCAATCTGCTAGCGCTCTGCGGCCCATGATACGCCGCTGATGGCAGTATGGGGCTGCACTGCGACCTTTAGTCGCGTTGGGTTCGTGGTATGAATCGTGTTATGGCAGGTGTCAATTGATCCAGGTCATGGGGCCTGCAACAAATGTGTTTTCAGTACCGGCCTCTTCGCGGGTGAACCCGCTCCCACAGGGATCGCACAGATCCTGACGCGAGCGCAGTACCTGTGGGAGCGGGTTTACCCGCGAAGAGGCCTGGCCTGCTTACTCGGCTTTGGCCGGTGCCTGGTCCTGGTGCGACAGGCTGTACACATAAGCCGCCAGCAAGTGCACCTTGTCATTCCCTTGCAGCTGCTCCTGGGCCGGCATCTGCCCCTGGCGACCGTAGCGGATGGTCTGTTGCAACTGGGCAAAGCTCGAGCCGTAGATGAACGCCTGCGGATGGGTCAGGTTCGGCGCGCCCATGGCTGGCGTGCCCTTGCCCTCGGGCCCGTGGCAGGCCACGCAGTTGGCGGCGAAGATCTTCTGACCGTTTTCGGCATCGGCTTTCACGCCCTCTGGCAGGGTGCGGCCATCGAGCTTGCTGACCACGAACGCAGCCACGTCGGCCACGCCCTGCTCGCCGATCACTTCGGCCCAGGCCGGCATCACGCCGTGGCGGCCGCCCATGATGGTTGCCTTGATGGTGTCCGGCTCGCCGCCCCAGCGCCAGTCGTTGTCGGTAAGATTGGGGAAACCATAGGCACCCTTGGCGTCGGAGCCGTGGCATACCGAGCAGTTGGAGGCGAACAGCCGCGCGCCCATCTTCAGGGCCTGCGGGTCCTTGGCCACCTCGGTGATGGGCATGGCGGCGAACTTGGCGAAGATCGGCCCGAAGCGGGCGTCGGCCTTGGCCATTTCCTTTTCCCACTCGTGCACGCCGGTCCAGCCCGGCTGGCCGTTGGAAAACTCGGTCTGCTTGTCGTTATCCAGGTATGAGTAGCCTGGCAGGACGCCTTTCCAGTTGCCCAGGCCCGGGTACAGCACCAGGTAGCCGAGGGCGAAGATGATGGTGCCGACGAACAGCCAGAACCACCATTTCGGCAGCGGGTTGTCGTACTCCTCGATGCCATCGAAGGCATGCCCGACGGTTTCGTCGGTGACCTCTTCGCGCTGGCCCTTGCGGGTCGACAGCAGCAGCCAGGTCAACGAGAAGATGGTGCCCAGGGTCAGGACGGTAACGTACAGACTCCAGAAGGTTGTCATTGTTTTTTGCTCCCAGAAGCTTTTGCTTGCTCGACGTGCCGGCTGGCTTCGGGGTCATCCGCGAAGGGCAGTTGGGTCGCTTCGTCGAAGTCCTTCTTGCGCCGTGGGTTGAACACCCACAGCGCCAGGCCCACGAAGGCCACCATCACCACGACGGTGCCCAGGCCGCGAATCATCCCGATATCCATCAGCGTCACCGTTTGCTCTTGATGATGGTGCCAAGACCCTGCAGGTACGCGACGATGGCGTCCATTTCGGTCTTGCCCTTGACCGCGTCGCGGGCCCCGGCGATGTCGGCGTCGGTGTATGGCACGCCGAGGGTGCGCAGCACTTCCATCTTCTTCGCGGTGTCCTTGCCGTCGAGCTTGTGCTCGACCAGCCACGGGTACGACGGCATCTTCGATTCCGGTACCACGTTGCGCGGGTTGTACAGGTGCGCACGGTGCCAGTCATCGGAGTAGCGGCCACCGACCCGCGCCAGGTCCGGCCCGGTACGCTTGGAGCCCCACAGGAACGGGTGGTCCCACACGCTCTCGCCGGCCACCGAGTAATGGCCGTAGCGCTCGGTTTCGGCACGGAACGGGCGGATCATCTGCGAGTGGCAGCCCACGCAGCCTTCGCGGATGTAGATATCGCGGCCTTCAAGCTCCAGCGCGGTGCGCGGCTTCATGCCTTCCACGGGTTTGTTGGTGACGTCCTGGAAAAACAGCGGGACGATCTGGGTCAGGCCACCGACGCTCACGGCGATGACCATGAAGAAGGCCAGCAGGCCTATGTTCTTCTCGACGGCTTCATGCTTCATCAGTGCGCTCCCACGACGACGATCTTGGCGGCTTCCTCAGCCTGTGCCGGGTTGGCGGCACGTACGGTACGGAACACGTTGTAGGCCATCAGCAGCATGCCGGTGGCGAAGAACGCACCGCCCAGGGCGCGGACGATATAGCCAGGGTGGCTGGCCTGCAGGGCTTCGACGAAGGAGTAGGTGAGGGTGCCGTCATCGTTGATGGCGCGCCACATCAGGCCCTGGGTGATGCCGTTTACCCACATCGAGGCGATATACAGCACGGTACCGATGGTAGCCAGCCAGAAGTGCGCGTTGATCAGGCCGACGCTGTGCATCTGCTCGCGGCCATACAGGCGCGGGATCATGTGGTACACGGCGCCGATCGAGATCATCGCTACCCAGCCGAGGGCGCCGGCGTGAACGTGGCCGATGGTCCAGTCGGTGTAGTGCGACAGCGAGTTCACGGTCTTGATGGCCATCATCGGGCCTTCGAAGGTGGACATGCCGTAGAACGCCAGCGACACCACCAGGAAGCGCAGGATCGGGTCGGTGCGCAGTTTGTGCCAGGCACCGGACAGGGTCATCATGCCGTTGATCATGCCGCCCCAGCTTGGCGCCAGCAGGATGATCGACATCACCATGCCCAGCGACTGCGCCCAGTCAGGCAGGGCGGTGTAGTGCAGGTGGTGCGGACCGGCCCAGATGTACAGGGTGATCAGTGCCCAGAAGTGCACGATAGACAGGCGATACGAGTAGATCGGGCGTTCGGCCTGCTTGGGTACGAAGTAGTACATCATCCCCAGGAAGCCGGTGGTCAGGAAGAAGCCCACGGCGTTGTGGCCGTACCACCACTGGATCATCGCGTCGGTGGCGCCGGAGTAGGCCGAGTACGACTTGAACAGGCTTACCGGCAGCGAGATGTGGTTGACGATGTGCAGCATCGCGGTAACCACGATGAAGGCGCCGTAGAACCAGTTGCCGACATAGATATGCTTGGTCTTGCGCTTGACGATGGTGCCGAAGAACACCAACCCGTAGGTGACCCAGACGATGGCAAGCAGGATCGCCAGCGGCCACTCGAGCTCGGCGTACTCCTTGGTGGTGGTGTAGCCCATCGGCAGGGTGATCAGCGCCCCGACGATCACCGCCTGCCAACCCCAGAAGGTGAAGGCGGCCATGCTGTCGGAGATCAGCCGGGTCTGGCAGGTGCGCTGCACCACGTAGTAGCTGGTGCCGAACAGCGCACAGCCCCCGAAGGCGAAGATCACCAGGTTGGTGTGCAGCGGGCGCAGGCGGCCGAAGCTGGTCCAGGGCAGGTCCAGGTTCAGTTGCGGCCATACCAGCTGCGAGGCGATGAAGACGCCGAGGCACATGCCAAGGATCCCCCAGACCACCGTCATGATGGCGAACTGGCGGACGACCTTATAGTTATAAGCAGTCGGACTGATTGCTGTGCTCATTGCTAAGGTTCCACGGTTTTGATGTTCTTGTTGGTCGAAAAATCGGCGCCAGTATTGATAACCACCGGGGTTACCGCAACGCAACTTTGGTACGCCGACCCGTGCCCGAGCCCGTTCACTGATGTCCCGCAGCGATCGGGTCTGGACGATTGTACACAAATAAATATTTGTAATGTGTACCGTTTTTCGACTTTTTCTGATCGATCGGTCAAGCTTTTTATCGGGACGGCGACAGGCTACGCGCCGCGTCTGCTTCGGTCCTTTCGGAGCGAGGCCCACTGAGGCAACAAGCTTAGTTGTGTTCGGAGGGGGTGCAAGGAGGGGTAGAGCGAGGAGAGGGGCTGCTTTGCAGCCCGTTCGCAGCACAAGGCTGCTCCTACAGGGTGGCTTAATCTTGCGCGGTACCCTTGTAGGAGCAGCCTTGTGCTGCGAGTGGGCCGCAAAGCGGCCCTTGGGCGGTATTACTTGGCAGTCACGGTTTCAGCAGCACCATCCTGCGACAGGCTATACACATAAGCCGCCAGCAGGTGCACCTTGTCGTTGCCCTGGATCTCCGCCTGCGCCGGCATCTGCCCCTGGCGACCATAGCGAATGGTCTGCTGCAGCTGGGCAAAGCTCGAACCGTAGATGAACGCCTGCGGGTGGGTCAGGTCTGGTGCGCCCATGGCCGGGGTGCCTTTGCCTTCAGGTCCGTGGCAGGCCACGCAGTTGCCGGCAAAGATCTCCTTGCCCTTGGCGGCGTCAGCCTTGACCCCTTCCGGCAGGCTGCGGCCATCGAGGTTGGTGAGCACGAACGCGGCCACATCCGCCACGCCCTGCTCGCCGATCACTTCGGCCCAGGCCGGCATCACGCCGTGACGACCGTTCATGATCGACGCCTTGATGGTTTCCGCCTCGCCGCCCCAGCGCCAGTCCTTGTCGGTGAGGTTGGGGAAGCCATAGGCACCCTTGGCGTCCGAGCCGTGGCACACCGAGCAGTTGGAGGCGAACAGGCGGCTGCCCATCTTCAGTGCCTGCGGGTCCTTGGCCACTTCTTCCACGGGCATGGCGGCGTACTTGGCAAAGATCGGGCCGAATCTTGCGTCAGCCTTCTCCATCTCCTTCTGCCATTCGTTGGCGCCAGTCCAGCCATTTTCATAGCCCGGCAGGATGCCCTTCCAGTTGCCCAGGCCCGGATAGAGGATCAGGTAGCCGACCGAGAACACCAGGGTGCCGACGAACAGCCAGAACCACCACTTGGGCAGCGGGTTGTCGTACTCCTCGATGCCGTCGAAGCTGTGGCCCATGGTCTGGTCGGTGGTGTTGTTGCTCTGGCCCTTGCGGGTGGCGAGCAGCAGCCAGGTCAGGCCAATCAGGCTACCGATGGTCAGTACGCAGATGTACGTACTCCAGAAGGTGGTCATTGCCCGTTACTCCTTTTTGCAGCAGGTTCCTGTCCGGCAGAGGGCAGGCGGTCGTCGACGAAGGGCAGCAGGCGCGCTTCGGCGAAATCACGGTCGCGGCGGCGGTTGAATACCCACAGGGTGAGGCCGATGAAGGCGATCATCACCACCAGTGTGCCCAGGCCGCGGATCATGCCGATGTCCATTCCCATCGCATTCACCTCTTGTTCTTGATCGCGGTGCCTAGCACCTGCAGGTAGGCGACCAGGGCATCCATTTCGGTCTTGCCCTTGACCGCGTCGCGGGCCCCGGCGATGTCATCGTCGGTGTACGGCACGCCCAGGGTGCGCAGGGTGCGCATCTTGGTGTCGGTATGGCTGTTGTCGACCTGCTGGGCGACCAGCCATGGATACGACGGCATCTTCGACTCCGGTACCACGTTGCGCGGGTTGTACAGGTGCGCACGGTGCCAGTCGTCCGAGTAGCGGCCACCGACCCGGGCCAGGTCCGGCCCGGTGCGCTTGGAGCCCCACAGGAACGGATGGTCCCACACGCTTTCACCAGCCACCGAGTAGTGGCCATAGCGCTCGGTTTCGGCGCGGAACGGGCGGATCATCTGCGAATGGCAGCCCACGCAGCCTTCGCGGATGTAGATATCGCGGCCTTCCAGCTGCAGCGCGGTGTAGGGCTTCATGCCTTCCACCGGCTTGTTGGTGACGTCCTGGAAGAACAACGGGACGATCTGGGTCAGGCCGCCGATGCTGACGGCGAACACCATCAGCAGGGCCAGCAGGCCGACGTTTTTCTCGATGACTTCATGTTTCATCAGGCAGGTCTCCTCAAGCCAGCTGGGCGTTCGCAGGGGCGACATCGAGCGCCGGCGAACGCACGGTGCGCCAGGTGTTCCAGGCCATCAGGAACATGCCGCTGAGGAAGATCGCACCGCCGACGAAGCGCACGATGAAGCCTGGGTGGCTGGCCACCAGGGTTTCCACGAACGAGTAGGTGAGCGTGCCGTCGCTGTTGACCGCGCGCCACATCAGGCCTTGGGCGATGCCGTTGACCCACATCGAAGCGATGTACAGCACGGTGCCGATGGTGGCCAGCCAGAAGTGCGCGTTGATCAGGCCGATGCTGTACATGCGCTCCTTGCCGAACACTTTCGGGATGGTGTGGTACAGCGCGCCGATCGAGATCATCGCCACCCAGCCGAGGGCGCCGGCGTGCACGTGGCCGATGGTCCAGTCGGTGTAGTGGGACAGGGCGTTGACCGTCTTGATGGCCATCATCGGGCCTTCGAAGGTGGACATGCCGTAGAACGCCAGCGACACCACCAGGAAACGCAGGATCGGGTCGCTGCGCAGTTTGTGCCAGGCGCCGGACAGGGTCATCATGCCGTTGATCATGCCGCCCCAGCTTGGTGCCAGCAGGATCAGCGACATCACCATGCCCAGCGACTGCGCCCAGTCGGGCAGGGCGGTGTAGTGCAGGTGGTGCGGGCCGGCCCAGATGTACAGGGTGATCAGCGCCCAGAAGTGCACGATCGACAGGCGATAGGAATACACCGGGCGTTCGGCCTGCTTGGGCACGTAGTAGTACATCATCCCCAGGAAGCCTGCGGTCAGGAAGAAGCCCACGGCGTTGTGGCCATACCACCACTGCACCATGGCATCGGTGGCACCGGCATAGACCGAGTAGGACTTGGTCAGGCTGACCGGCAGTTCCAGGTTGTTGACGACGTGCAGCATCGCCACGGTGAGGATGAAGCCGCCGAAGAACCAGTTACCGACGTAGATGTGCTTGGTGTTGCGCTTCATCAGCGTGCCGAAGAACACGATGGCGTAGCTCACCCAGACGATGGTGATCAGGATGTCGATCGGCCATTCCAGTTCGGCGTATTCCTTGGAGCTGGTGTAACCCAGCGGCAGGCTGATGGCCGCCAGCAGGATCACCAGTTGCCAGCCCCAGAAGGTGAACGCGGCCAGGCCCGGTGCGAACAGGGTGGTCTGGCAGGTACGTTGCACCGAATAATAGGAGGTGGCGAACAGCGCACAGCCGCCGAAGGCGAAGATCACCGCATTGGTATGCAGGGGGCGCAGGCGGCCGAAGCTGGTCCAGGGGAGGTCGAAGTTGAGGGAGGGCCAGGCGAGCTGGGCGGCGATGAAGACGCCGAGCCCCATCCCGACGATTCCCCACACCACCGTCATGATGGCGAATTGGCGGACCACCTTGTAGTTATAGGCGGTACTGCTGGTTGTGTTCATGTATGGGTTCCCATCCACGGTTATTTGGCAGGCTTTACAGCGAGGCAAGCATGATTAATGGGCAAAGTGCCGGTATTGACGGGGATCAATGGGCGAAGGTCGGAAATGTCCCAGGCTTGCGCTGCGATCCCCCGCATGTTCGGGGCAAGGACGGCTACAAGGGCTGCCTGATCCTGGCTCATGGCGCAGGTGCGCCGATGGACAGCGGGTTCATGGACGAAATGGCGCAAAGGCTTGCGGCGCTTGGGGTAGCGGTAGTGCGCTTCGAGTTCCCGTACATGGCCGAGCGCAGGGTTGCCGGCGGCAAGCGGCCGCCGAACCCGCAGAAGGTGTTGCTGGAATGCTGGCGCGAGGTGTACCGGCAGGTGCGACCTTTGGTCGCGGGCAAATTGGCGGTGGGTGGCAAATCCATGGGCGGGCGCATGGCCAGCTTGCTGGCCGATGAACTGGAAGCGGATGCACTGGTGTGCCTGGGCTATCCGTTCTATGCGGTGGGCAAACCGGAAAAGCCACGGGTCGAGCACCTGGCCGAATTGAAGACGCCGACGTTGATCGTGCAGGGCGAGCGGGATGCACTGGGTAACCGCGAGGCGGTGGCAGGGTATGCGTTATCGCCGGCGATCGAGGTGAGCTGGCTGGTGGCGGGGGACCATGACCTGAAGCCGCTGAAGGCCTCGGGGTTCAGCCATGAGCAGCACTTGCAGGCGGCGGCTGAGAAGGTTGCAGCTTTCCTAAAAGATTAGTGCTGGATTCTTCGCGGGTTTGCCCGCTCCCACAGGTACCGCACAGGCCCGCAAGCTTGTAGTGAACCTGTAGGAGCGGGCATGCCCGCGAAGAGGCCGGACCAGGCTGACGCTTAGTCGCGGTACTCGCACAGGTAGGCGGTATCCACCTTCACCTGCAGCTGGAACTTGCTGTCAGCCGGCACGTTGAACTTGTCGCCCGCCTTGAAGGTTTCCCAGTTGTCGCTACCTGGCAGCTTCACGGTCAGCGCACCCGAAACCACGTGCATGATCTCGCGCTTGGCAGTGCCGAACTCGTATTCGCCCGGGGCCATCACACCGACAGTGGCCGGGCCTTCTTCGCCCGCGAATGCGATCGACTTGACGGTGCCGTTGAAGTACTCGTTGACCTGGAACATGGGCGACTCCTGAAAAGGGGGGATGAAAAAGGGCTGGCCAGTATGCCCAAGCCCACCGGCCCCGTCATCTGCTTTCAGGTAGCGTCTGCCGGCAGGCTCAACGGCAGCAGCCGCGCGGTATTGCGCGCATCTTCCAGGGCCCGGTGCTGCTGCCCGCAAAAGTGCATGCCGGCCAGCTGCAGTGCACCATTCAGCCCAGCGGGGCGCTGCAGGTGGCGGGCCTTGGCGAAGCGTTGCTTGAGGTTGATGTGCGGCAGGGTCCGCAGCAGGCTGTCCAGCCCATGCTGCTGCCACTCCTGGTGCAACTGCTGGCGGTCGTAGTCGCCCCAGCTGACCCTGGCCTGAAGCTGCCCGCGGTGGTGCCCGAGCCAGCGCTCGAAGCTTGCCCATACCTCGCGGAACGACGCCGCACTGTCCACGCTGGCCTGGCTGATGTGGGTCAGCTCACGGCAGAACGGGGTCAGCTGCGGCCGTCGCCGAGGCTTCACGAAGCGCTGGAAGTGGTCGACCTCGCGGCCATCGCGGGTAACCAGGCTTGCGCCGATTTCAATGACTTCCATCTCTGTGACCGGCCACCCACCATCGTCGGTGGTGGCTTCCAGGTCGATCACCAACCAGTGGCCCATAGCAGGCTCCCTTGCAGATCCTGCTAGAGCGTAGCGAAACTCCGGGCATCCGGCATCCCCTGGCAGTTTGCCCGCAGCTTTGGCGCAAAGGGCCACTAACCGGCAGTTGTGTCCGGCCCGGAAAACGCCTAGCTTAGGCGGACCCCGGCATGAACCGTGATGAGTGTCCGTCTTGACTCCAGCGACCGGCCTGAAGGCCCTGTCTTCCCTGATGCTGCTAGCCATGTTCTGGCTGGCGGCGCCGGCATGGGCTGCCGATGCCGTCGAGGTAAAGATTGGCGCTGCGCATTTCCCTCCGTACACGGTACGCCCGGAGCAGGGCGCCGACAGCGGTTTGCTGCGGCAGTTGGTCGACGCGCTCAATCGCGCGCAGCAGCGCTACCACTTCGTCGTGGTGCCCACCTCCATCCAGCGGCGTTTTGGTGACCTCCAGCAAGGCCGCACCGACATGGCCATTTTCGAGAACCCGGCATGGGGCTGGCAGCAGATTGCCCACCAGAGCGTGGACATGGGCCTGGAAGATGCCGAGGTGTTCGTCGCCCGCAAGGCCAGTGGCCGTGACCCGCATTACTTCGACGACCTGCGCGGCAAGCGCCTGGCGCTGTTCAACGGCTACCACTATGCGTTCGCCGGCTTCAACTCCGACCCCGACTACCTGCGCAACGCCTACAACGCGACCCTGACGTATTCCCATGACAGCAACCTGCTGATGGTGCAGGCCGGCCGCGCCGACATCGCCTTGGTCACGCGTTCCTACCTCAGCGATTTCCTGGCGCGCAACCCGGCCAGTCGGGAGCAGTTGATGCCCTCGCAGCGCATTGACCAGGTCTATCATCACTACGCCTTGCTACGCCCGGGGGCACCCATCGGTGAACAATCGTTCGCGGCGCTGCTGCGTGCCCTGCGCGACAGTGGTGAGCTGGCGCGTATCTTCGAGCCATACCGCATCACGGTGGCGGCCCCGCGCGACTAAATTCCCGTGATGCGGCAACGTTCTCAGCAGTGAGCCTTTTCTTCATTGCCGCGAGTCAAGCCCATGCCGTTCGATGCCGCATCACAGCCCCAGTCAGCGCCACGCTGGCGCAGCCTCAGTGCCGAGGAGGGTGACAGCTGGCTGAGCCTGTCCCTCGAAGGCCGCGCGTTGATCCAGTTGCGCCTGGAGATGGGTGCTACTTTGCATGTCCACCTCGAGCGGCTGTGCCCCGAGCGCCCCTATGTGGCCTTGTGGGCCGCCTGTTATTGGCTGCTCGCCCGCGATGCGGCCTGCCAGCGTCTTGCCTGGCACCTGCCCGAGCCGTTGCCTCAGGCATTGACCAGTGGCCTGCTGCTGGCCGGCGAGCAGCCTGGCCAATACCTGTGCGAGCGGGCGCTGTTCTGGCAGCTGCCACAGCCGTGGCTGGGCGAGTCGACCAGCGTCGCCTACCCACAGCAGATGCAGATCAGCAACGGCAAGCGCCACCCACGCCGCGCGCCCAAGCCTCGTGGCGAGGTGTACCGGCGCTTCGATACGCGCCTGGGCAGTTGGGTATCGCTGCGTACCTTGGAGATCGAGCATGACCTGGAGCGCTTCAACCGCTGGCAGAACAACCCGCGGGTGGAGGCGTTCTGGCAGGAGGGTGGCACCCTTGCGCAGCATCGCGAATACTTGGGCAAGCTCGAGGCCGACCCGCATGCCCTGACGCTGATCGGTTGCTTCGATGACCAGCCGTTTGCCTACTTCGAGGCGTACTGGGCCAAGGAGGATCGCATTGCGCCGTTCTACCCGGCCGATGACTACGACCGTGGCATCCACATGCTGGTGGGGGAGGAGAGCCACCGCGGGCCGCACAAGGTGGCCAGCTGGCTATCGGCGCTGGTGCACTACCTGTTCCTGGATGACCCGCGCACCCAGCGGGTGGTGGCCGAGCCGCGTGCCGACAACGGCAAGATGATCGGCTACATGCACGACCAGTGCTTCCATTGCGACAAGGAGTTCGACTTCCCGCACAAGCGTGCGGCGTTGATGATTCTGGGGCGGGAACGGTTCTTCGATAAGTGTAAATTGGCTTGAGTGCCAGGGGGCCGCTGTGCGGCCCTGTGGGAGCGGGTTTACCCGCGAAGAATGCGACATGGTGCATGGCACCGGCTATGCCGGTGTTCGCGGGTAAACCCGCTCCCACACGTGCCCTCAGCAACCTTGAAGGTTCAGGCCTGCCGACTGGCCGTCTTGCGGCAATGCACCAGCGCATCGCGGATCATGAAGTTGACCAGCGTCGGCGACACTCCCAGCTCCTTGGCAATGTCCTTCTGCGGCACGCCATGCAGGCGGTACATCTCGAAGGCATAGCGGGTGCGCTGGGGCAGTTCGTTCAGCGCCTCGGCAATGTCATCCAGCGCGGCAAGGTTGATGTGGGTGGCTTCGGGGGAGGTATTTTGCACGACCACGTTCAGGCCTTCCTCCTCGCTGCCGGAGTATTTCAGCTCCATGGCCTGCTTGCGGTAGTGGTCGATGGCCAGGTTGCGCACGATCTGGAACAGGTAGCTCAGCTGCGCCTTGAACGACGATGTGATCTGCGGGGCGGCGCTGAGCCGGAAGAAGGCGTCCTGCACCACATCTTCGGCGCGCGATCGGCAGCCGGTGATGCGGGCAGCGATCTTGACCAGAATGCTGCGGTTGTTGACGAAGGCCTGCAGTAATGGTGAATCGCACTTACTTGTGGATAGTTGTTCCGCCATGGAAATCACCTTGTCACAGAGGGGAAAGGACGCACCCAAATTTGGGAAGCTTCCTACGACGGGCGACAAGCTATTCAGAATGATAATGATTGTCAAATGCGAAATGTAATTGGTTTCATGTGATTTCAGTTCTAAGGTGTGAGGGTGGCTGGGTGCATGTCGGGCATTTTCTGCGCCTGTGAGATCGAGCGCCGCGCGGGCGGCGCTCGATCTCACAGGCGCAGAAAGTGTCAAGACGAATACCCGCGCCCCCCCAAAGCCTCACCACCGCTAATTTCTCCCCCCGCCCATCCGTCCCCCTGTGTACACCTCAGGCCGCCACATGCCGCTGCGCCCACGTTCGCGCAGCAGCCGGCCCGACCCAACCAGACACTGGCAGGAACACCCCATGACGGACGCCTTCGAACTCCCGCTCTCGCTGGTCCAGGCCCTGGCGCAGCGCGCCGTGCAGACCCCGGACAAAGTCGCCTTGCGCTTTCTGGCCGACGCTCCCGGCGAGCAGGCCGTGCTCAGCTACCGGGACCTCGACCAGCGCGCACGCACCATCGCTGCTGCCTTGCAAAGCCGGGCCGGTTTCGGCGACCGCGCAGTGCTGTTGTTCCCCAGCGGGCCAGACTATGTGGCGGCATTCTTCGGCTGCCTGTATGCCGGTGTGATTGCGGTGCCGGCCTACCCGCCGGAGTCCGCGCGCCAGCACCACCAGCAGCGCTTGCTGTCGATCATCGACGACGCCGAGCCGCGCCTGCTGCTGACCGTCGCGGCCCTGCACGACAGCCTGCAGGGCCTGGAAGCCCTGACAGCGGCCAACGCCCCCGAACTGCTGGCGGTGGATGGCCTGGACCCGGCACTGGCTGCAAACTGGCGCGAACCCGCGCTCAAGGGTGATGACATCGCCTTCCTGCAATACACCTCCGGTTCCACAGCACTGCCGAAGGGCGTGCAGGTCAGCCATGGCAACCTGGTGGCCAACGAACAACTGATCCGCCAAGGCTTTGGCATCGACCTCAATCCCGACGACGTGATCGTCAGCTGGCTGCCGCTGTACCACGACATGGGCCTGATCGGCGGCCTGCTGCAGCCGATCTTCAGCGGCGTGCCCTGTGTGCTGATGTCGCCGGGCTACTTCCTGGCCCGGCCGCTGCGCTGGTTGCAGGCCATCAGCGAATACGGCGGCACCATCAGCGGCGGCCCCGACTTTGCCTACCGGTTGTGCAGCGAGCGGGTCAGCGAGGCCTCCCTGGCGGGGCTCGACCTCAGCCGCTGGCGGGTGGCCTATTCTGGCTCCGAGCCGATCCGCCAGGACAGCCTGGCGGCCTTTGCCGACAAGTTCCAGGCCTGCGGCTTCGACCCGCAGAGCTTCTTCGCCAGCTACGGCCTGGCCGAGGCGACCCTGTTCGTCAGCGGTAGTCGCCGTGGCCAGGGCATCGCCGCGCTGGAGCTGGACGCCGGAGCCTTCGCCGCCAACCGTGCGGAGCCAGGCAAGGGCAGTGTGCTGATGAGCTGTGGCTACCCGCAGCCCGGGCATGCCGTGCGCATTGTCGAACCACAACGCCTGCAGGTGCTGGGCGACAACCAGGTGGGCGAGATCTGGGCCGCCGGCCCGAGCATCGCCCTGGGCTACTGGCGCAACCCCGAGGCCAGCGCCCGCACCTTCGTCGAGATGGGCGGCCAGACCTGGCTGCGTACCGGCGACCTGGGCTTCATGCGCGAAGGGGAAGTGTTCGTCACCGGTCGCCTGAAGGACATGCTGATCGTGCGCGGGCAGAACCTGTACCCGCAGGACCTGGAAAAGACCCTCGAGCGCGAAGTGGAGGTGCTGCGCAAAGGCCGGGTGGCAGTGTTCGCCGTCGAGCAGCAAGGCGAGGAGGGTATTGGCGTGGCGGTGGAAATCAGCCGCAACGTGCAGAAGGCGATCAAGCCCCAGGAGCTGATCAAGACCCTGCGCCAGGTGATTGCCGACGCCTGCCGCCAGGCCCCGGCCGTGGTCCTGCTGCTGAACCCGGGGGCGCTGCCCAAGACCTCCAGCGGCAAGCTGCAGCGTTCGGCCTGCCGCGTGCGCATGGACGATGGCAGTCTGGACTGCTATGCCCGCTTCCCTGAGGTGGGCGAGCCCGTCGCCACGGATGCCGCCGGCAATGAACTGCAGGCGCGCATCGCCGATGTGTGGCGCGACATCCTCAAGGTCGAGGCGGTGGCGGCAGACGACCACTTCCTGCTGCTGGGCGGCAACTCCATCGCCGCCACCCACGCCACCGCACGCCTGGCCGATGAACTGGGCATTGAGCTGGGCCTGCGCACCCTGTTCGAAGCGCCGATACTGGCTGACTACGCCAAGGCCGTGGCCGCGATCATCGCCGAAGGCGGTGGCCGGGTCGGTGCCATCGCTACACTGGAACGCACCCAGGCGCTGCCCCAGTCGCTGGCGCAAAACCGCCTGTGGTTGCTGTGGCAGTTGGACCCGCAATCGGCGGCCTACAACATTCCGGCCGGCCTGCAGTTGCGCGGTGAGCTGGACGAAAACGCCCTGGAAACAGCCTTCCAGGCGCTGGTGGCGCGCCATGAATCGCTGCGCACCCTGTTTGCCGAAGAGAACGGCCAGGCCCTGCAGCGCATCCAGGCGCAGCAGCCGTTCGACCTTCGGCGCCTGGACCTCGAAGGCCAGGCCGCCGAACAGGTCGCCGCCCAACGTGAAACCGAAGCTCGCCAGCCGTTCGATCTGACCCGGGGGCCGTTGCTGCGGGTGACCCTGGCGCGCCTGGACGATGAGCACCATCAACTGTGGGTGACCCTGCACCATATCGTCGCCGACGGCTGGTCGCTGAACATCCTGCTCGACGAATTCGCCAAACTGTACGCCGCCCACTGCCAGGGCCTCGAGGCCAACCTGGCACCGCTGACCCTGGGTTATGCCGACTACGGAAGCTGGCAGCGACAGTGGCTGGCCGCAGGCGAAGCCGAGCGCCAACTGCAGCACTGGAAGGAGCGCCTGGGGGATGAACTGCCGGTGCTCGACCTGTGTACCGACCACCCGCGCACCAGCCAGCGCGACCACCGCGCCGCTCGCTTCAACCTCAAGGTGCCGGCCAGGCTCACTGAAGCGCTCAAGGGCCTGGCCCGCGAACAGCAGGCCAGCCTGTTCATGGTACTGCTGGCCGGCTGGCAGGCGCTGTTGCACCGCTACAGTGGCCAGGCCGATATTCGTGTCGGCGTGCCCAACGCCAACCGCCCGCGCCTGGAAACCCAAGGCATGGTCGGCTTCTTCATCAACACCCAGGTGCTGCGTGCGCAGCTCGACGGCCGCCTGCCGTTCGACCAGTTGCTGGCCCAGGTGCGCCAGGCCACCCTGGATGCCCAGGCCAACCAGGACCTGCCGTTCGAGCAACTGCTCGAAGCCCTGCCCGAGGCTCGCGAGCAAGGCCTGTTCCAGGTCATGTTCAACCACCAGCAACGTGACCTGTCTGCGCTGCGCCGCCTGCCGGGCCTGCTGGCCGAAGAGCTGCCGTGGCACAGTCGCGAAGCCAAGTTCGACTTGCAGCTGCACAGTGAAGAAGACCACCAGGGCCGCCTGAGCCTGGCCTTCGACTATGCCGCCGAATTGTTCGATGCCAGTACCGTCAAGCGCCTGGCCCAGCACCTGTTGGCCCTGCTCGAGCAGGTGTGTGCCGGGCCGCAGCGGGCGCTGGGCGAGGTGCAACTGCTCGACGAGCCTGGCCGCGCGCAACTGCTGAGCTGGGGCGAGGCACCCGCTGCGCCGCCGCAACGCCTGCTGGTCGAGCAGCTCAATGAACAGGCACGCCTGACCCCGCAGCGCACCGCCCTGGTGTGGGACGGTGGCAGCCTGGATTACGCCGAGTTGCACCAGCAAGCCAACCGTCTGGCCCACTACCTGCGTGACAAAGGCGTGGGCCCAGACACTTGCGTGGCCATTGCCATCGAGCGTTCGCCGCAGCTGCTGGTGGGCCTGCTGGCCATTCTCAAGGCCGGTGGTGCCTATGTGCCGCTGGACGTCGATTACCCGGCCGAGCGCCTGGCCTACATGCTCGCCGACTGCAACGCTGGCCTGTTGCTGAGCCACAGCAGCCTGCTGGGCAAGCTGCCACAGGTGGACGGCGTCAGCGCCATCGCCCTCGACCAGCTGCACCTGGACAGCTGGCCAAGCCATGCCCCCGGGTTGCATCTGCATGGCGACAACCTGGCCTATGTGATCTATACCTCCGGCTCCACCGGCCAGCCCAAGGGCGTGGGCAATACCCACGCGGCACTGGCCGAGCGCCTGCAATGGATGCAGGCCAGCTATGTGCTGGACGACAGCGACGTGCTGATGCAGAAGGCGCCGATCAGCTTCGACGTTTCGGTGTGGGAATGCTTCTGGCCACTGGTGACCGGTTGCAAGCTGGTGCTCGCCGGCCCTGGCGAGCACCGCGACCCGCAGCGCATCGCCGCGTTGGTGCAGGCCCATGGCGTGACCACGCTGCACTTCGTGCCGCCGCTGTTGCAGGTGTTCGTCCAGGAGCCGCAGGCGGGTGCCTGCGGCAGCCTGCGCCGGCTGTTCTCCGGTGGCGAAGCGCTGTCCGCGGCACTGCGTGACCGCGTGCTGCAGGTGCTGCCACAGGTGCAGTTGCACAACCGCTATGGCCCGACCGAAACCGCCATCAACGTCACCCACTGGCACTGCCAGGCCACCGATGGCGAACGCTCGCCGATCGGCCGCCCGCTGGGCAATGTGCTGTGCCGTGTGCTGGACGACGAGCTGGAACTGACCGCCCCCGGTGTGCCGGGCGAGCTGTACCTTGGCGGTGCAGGCCTGGCCCGTGGTTACCTGGGCCGCCCGGGCCTCACCGCCGAGCGCTTCGTGCCCCAGGCTGACGGCAATGGCGAGCGCCTGTACCGCAGTGGCGACCGCGCCCGCTGGCAGGTGCAGACCGAGGCGCTGGAATACCTTGGCCGCCTAGACCAGCAGGTCAAGGTGCGTGGCTTCCGTGTCGAACCCGAGGAAGTCCAGGCCTGCCTGCTGGCGCAGCCGGGGGTCGAACAGGCGCTGGTGCTGATTCACAAGGATGCCATAGGCGCGCAACTGGTCGGCTACTACAGTGGCAGCGCCCAGCCTGATGCATTGCTGACGGTGCTGGCGGAACAACTACCGGCCTACATGGTGCCGGCACAGCTCATCCCGCTGGCGCAGATGCCACTAGGCCCCAGCGGCAAGGTCGACCGCAAGGCATTGCCCGCCCCGGTGTGGCAGCAGCGGCAACACGTCGAGCCGCAAACCGAGTTGCAGCAGCAGGTCGCCGCCATCTGGCGCGAGGTGCTGAACCTGCCGCGCATCGGCTTGCAGGATGACTTCTTCGCCCTCGGCGGCCATTCGCTGCTGGCCACTCAAATTGTCTCGCGCACGCGTCAGGCTTGCGATGTCGAGCTGCCGCTCAAGGCCCTGTTCGACGCCAGCGAGCTGGGCGCCTTCTGTGCCGAGATCACGCGTATTCGTGCTGCCGGTGAGCGCAACCTGCAAGGCGCAATCACCCGCGTCGACCGCCGCCAGGCGGTGCCGCTGTCGTATTCGCAGCAGCGCATGTGGTTCCTCTGGCAAATGGAGCCGGGCAGCCCGGCGTACAACGTCGGCGGCATGGCGCGCTTGCGCGGCACCCTGCATGTGGATGCCTTCGAGCGAGCGTTGCAGGCGCTGGTGGTGCGCCACGAAACCCTGCGCTCCACTTTCCCCAGCATCGATGGCGTGCCGTATCAGTGCGTGGCCGAAGACAGCAGCCTGCACCTCGACTGGCAAGACTTCAGCGCCTTGGCCGCAGATGCCCGCCAACAACACCTGCAGCAACTGGCCGACGACCAGGCGCACCAGCCGTTCGACCTGGAGCGCGGCCCGCTGCTGCGTGCCTGCCTGGTCAAAGCCGAAGAGCGCGAGCATTTCTTCGTGCTGACCCTGCACCATATCGTCACCGAGGGCTGGGCCATGGACATCTTTGCCCGCGAACTGGGCGAGCTGTACGAGGCGTTCGTCGATGACCGCGAATCGCCGCTGGCGCCGCTGCCGGTGCAGTACCTGGACTACAGCGTGTGGCAACGGCAATGGCTGGAAAGCGGCGAGGGCGCCCGCCAGCTGGCCTACTGGCAGGCCCGCCTGGGCGATGAGCACCCGGTGCTGGCGTTGCCTGCCGACCGCCCGCGCCCGGCAGTGCAAAGCCACCGTGGCGAGCTGTACCGCTTCGAACTCGACCCGGCGCTGGTTGCCCGCGTGCATGCCTTCAACAGCCAGCGCGGCCTGACCCTGTTCATGACCATGACTGCCACCCTGGCCGCCTTGCTGCATCGCTACAGCGGCCAACGTGACCTGCGCATTGGCGCGCCGGTGGCCAACCGCATCCGCCCGGAAAGCGAAGGGCTGATTGGCGCGTTCCTCAACACCCAGGTGCTGCGTTGCGAGCTGGACGGCCAGATGAGCGCCGCGCAGTTGCTGGAGCAGGTACGCCAGGTTGCCATCGAAGGCCAGTCGCACCAGGACCTGCCGTTCGACCAGCTGGTGGAAGCCCTGCAACCACCGCGCAGCAGCGCCTACAACCCGCTGTTCCAGGTGATGTGCAACGTTCAGCGCTGGGCCTTCCAGCAAAGCCGCCAGCTTGCCGGCATGCAGGTGGATTACCTGGTCAACGACGCCAGCGCCACCAAGTTCGACCTGTACCTGGAGGTGACCGACCTCGACGGCCGCCTGGGTTGCTGTCTGACCTATAGCCGTGACCTGTTCGACGAACCACGCATCGCACGCATGGCCGAGCACTGGCAGCAATTGCTGGTGGGCCTGCTCGACAACCCGCAACAGCGCCTGTGCGAGCTGCCGATGCTGAGCAGCGCCGAGCAGCAGGTGCTGGCTGGCCAGTTGCAGGGCGAGCAGGGTCTCGCACTCGACCAGACCGTGCATGGCCTGTTCGCCGCCCAGGCTGCGCGTACGCCACACGCTGGCGCGTTGAGCTTCGCCGGCCGGCACATGACCTATGCCGAACTCGACCAGCGGGCCAACCGCCTGGCCCGCGCCCTGCGCGAGCGTGGCGTCGGCCCGCAGGTGCGTGTGGGCTTGGCGCTGGAGCGTTCGCTGGAAATGGTCGTCGGCCTGCTGGCCATCCTCAAGGCCGGTGGCGCCTATGTGCCGCTCGACCCCGAATACCCGCTCGACCGCCTGCGCTACATGATTGAAGACAGCCGCATCGGCGTGCTGCTCAGCCAGCGCGCGCTGCTGCAAACCCTCGGGCAGTTGCCCGAAGGCGTGGCGCACTGGAGCCTGGAGGACGACAGCGCCAGCCTGTCGGCCTACAGCGATGCGCCGCTGGGCAACCTCAACCTGCCGCAGCACCAGGCCTACCTGATCTACACCTCCGGTTCCACCGGCAAGCCCAAGGGCGTGGTAGTCAGCCACGGCGAGTTCGCCATGCATTGCCAGGCGGTGATCGAAGCGTTCGGCATGCGCAGCGATGACTGCGAGCTGCACTTCTATTCGATCAATTTCGACGCCGCCAGCGAACGCCTGTGGGTGCCGCTGCTGTGTGGCGCCCGCGTGGTGCTGCGCGCCCAGGGGCAGTGGGGCGCCGAAGACATCTGCCAGCTGGTGCGCGAGCAGCAGGTGAGCATCCTCGGCTTCACGCCCAGCTACGGCAGCCAGTTGGCCCAGTACCTGGCCGGGCAGGGCGAGCAGTTGCCAGTGCGCCTGGTCATTACCGGTGGTGAAGCGCTGACCGGCGAACACCTGCAGCGCATCCGCCAGGCCTTCGCGCCGCAGCAGTTCTTCAACGCCTACGGGCCGACCGAAACCGTGGTCATGCCGCTGGCCTGCCTGGCACCACAGACACTGCCGGCGGAGCTGGGCAGCGTGCCGATCGGCCGTGTCATCGGTAGCCGCACGGCCTACATCCTCGACGAAGACCTTGCCCTGTTGCCGCAAGGCGGTGTTGGCGAGCTGTATGTCGGCGGTGCCGGCCTGGCCCAGGGTTACCACGACCGCCCGGGCCTAAGCGCCGAGCGCTTCGTCGCCGACCCGTTCGGCAGCGAAGGCGGGCGCCTGTATCGCACCGGTGACCTGGTGCGCCTGGGCAGCGATGGCCTGGTCGAGTACGTCGGCCGCGCCGACCAGCAGGTGAAGATTCGCGGTTTCCGTATCGAGCTGGGCGAAATCGAAAGCCGCCTGCAGGCGCATGCCGATGTCGACGAAGCTGTGGTGCTGGCCCTCGACCTGCCAGGTGGCAAGCAACTGGTGGGTTACCTGGTGTGCGGGCAAGCCGCTGCCGACAGCGAGGCCCAGGGCATGCTGCGCGACGCGGTGAAAGCCGATGCCCGCAAGCACTTGCCGGACTACATGGTGCCGGCGCACCTGGTGCTGCTCGACAGCCTGCCGCTGATGGGCAACGGCAAGCTCGACCGCCGTGCGCTGCCGCTGCCGAACCTGGAACAGGCACGCCAGCAGTACCAGGCGCCTGGCAACGAGGTGGAAGCGCAACTGGCGCAGATCTGGCGCGACGTGCTCAACATTGCCCGGATCGGCGTGCAGGACAACTTCTTCGAACTGGGCGGCGACTCGATCCTGTCGATCCAGGTAGTCAGCCGGGCCCGTCAGGCCGGCTTGCAGTTCACCCCGCGCGACCTGTTCCAGCATCAGACCATCCAGACCCTGGCCGCCATCGTTCAGCGCAGCGAAGCCGCCAGCAGCATCGAACAGGGCCTGCGCCAGGGCCAGGCCGGCCTCACGCCGATCCAGCACTGGTTCTTCGACAGTGAAGTGCCACAGCCGCAGCACTGGAACCAGGCTGTTCTGCTGGAGCCACGCAAGCCGCTGGATGAGGGGGTACTGGAGCGAGCCCTGGCCGGCCTGGTGCAGCACCACGACAGCCTGCGCCTGCGCTTCAGTCAGGCCCAGGGCCGCTGGCAGGCCGAATATGCTTCGCTTGCCACCGGGCAATTGCTGTGGACAGCCACGGTCGCCGACTTCGCCGATTGCCAACCGCTGTACACCGACCTGCAACGCAGCCTCGACCTGGAACAGGGCCCACTGTTGCGCGCCTTGCTGGTAAATGACGGCCAGGGCGGCCAGCGCCTGTTGCTGGCTATCCATCACTTGGTGGTCGATGGCGTGTCGTGGCGCGTGCTGCTGGAAGACCTGCAGGCGCTGTACCGTGGCCAGCCGCTGCTGGCCAAGACCCACGCCATGGGCGACTGGGCCGCACGCCTGGCCAGCTATGCCGGCAGCGATTCGCTGCGCGACGAGCTGGGCTGGTGGCAAGGCCAGTTGGGCGGCGTGCGCCGCGAACTGCCATGCGATCACCCGCAGGGCGGCAACCTGCACTGCCATGCCCGTACCCTGGCCATCGGCCTGGATGTGGAGCAGACCCGGCAGTTGCTGCAGCAGGCCCCGGCGGCCTATCACACCCAGGTCAACGACCTGCTGCTGACCGCGCTGGCGCGTGCCCTGTGCCGCTGGAGCGGCGACGAAGAAGTGCTGGTACAGCTTGAAGGCCATGGCCGTGACGGGCTGTTCGAAGACATGGACCTGACCCGCAGCGTCGGCTGGTTCACCAACGCCTACCCGCTGAGCCTGCGCCCGCTGCCAGGCGAGGACGATGCAGCGCGGGCAGGCTCGATCAAGCGCATCAAGGAGCAACTGCGCCAGGTGCCGCACAAAGGGCTGGGTTATGGCGTGCTGCGCTACCTGGCCGATACGGCAGTGCGTGAGCAGATGGCGGCCCTGCCGCAGGCACGCATCACCTTCAACTACCTGGGCCAGTTCGACCAGCAGTTCGACAGCACAGCCCTGTTCCAGCCGCTGGACGCCCCGGCCGGCCTGGCCCACGACCTCGATGCGCCGCTGCCCAACTGGCTGAGTGTCGATGGCCAGGTGTATGGCGGTGCCCTGCAACTGCGCTGGACCTTCAGTGCCGAACGCTACGACGAGCGGACCATCGCCTGCCTGGCCGAGGCCTATCGTCAGGAGCTGCTGGCGCTGGTCGAGCATTGCCTGGCTGATGGCAACGGCAGTTTCACGCCATCGGACTTCCCGCTGGCGCACCTGACCCAGGCGCAGATCGACGCGCTGCCGGTACCGGCAGCGCAGATCGAGGATGTCTATCCCCTGACGCCGATGCAGGAGGGCATGTTGCTGCACACCCTGCTGGAGCCGGGTACTGGCCTTTACTACATGCAGGACCGCTACCGCATCAACAGCGCGCTCGACCCCGAACGCTTCGCCCAGGCGTGGCAGGCGGTGGTGGCACGCCACGAGGCGCTACGCGCATCGTTCAGCTGGAACACCGGCGAGGCGATGCTGCAGATCATCCACAAACCGGGCAACATGCCGGTGGACTATCAGGACTGGCGTGGCCTTGACGACGACGCCCAGGAGCAGCGCCTGCAGGCCCTGCACAAGCAGGAACGCGAGGCTGGTTTCGCCCTGCTCAGCGAGGCGCCGTTCCACCTGCGCCTGGTGCGTGTGGCCGACGAGCGCTACTGGTTCATGATGAGCAACCACCACATCCTCATCGATGCCTGGTGCCGTTCGCTGCTGATGAACGATTTCTTCGAGATCTACCAGGCCCTCGGCGAGGGGCGCCAGGCCCGCTTGCCGGTGCCACCGCGCTACCGCGACTACATCGGCTGGCTGCAACGCCAGGGCCTGGACGACGCGCGAGCCTGGTGGCAGGCCAACCTGGCCGGCTTCGAACGCGCTACCACCATCCCCAGCGACCGCCCGCTGCGCCACGACCATGCCGGTAGCGGCATGATCGTCGGCGACTGTTACACCCGCCTGGCGGTGAGCGACGGTGTGCGCCTGCGCGAACTGGCCCAGGCCCACCAGCTCACCGTCAACACCTTCGCCCAGGCGGCCTGGGCACTGGTGCTGGCGCGCTACAGTGGCGACCGCGACGTGGCCTTTGGTGTGACCGTGGCCGGGCGCCCGGTGAGCATGCCGCAGATGCAGCGTACCGTCGGCCTGTTCATCAACAGCGTCGCCCTGCGCGTGCAATTGCCTGTGGCGGGTGAGCGCTGCAGTGTGCGGCAGTGGTTGCAAGGCCTGTTGGAGCACAACATGGAGCTGCGGGAGTATGAATACCTGCCGCTGGTGGCCATCCAGGAATGCAGCGAACTGCCCAAGGGCCAGCCGCTGTTCGACAGCCTGTTCGTGTTCGAGAACGCGCCGGTGGAAACCGCCGTGCTCGACCACGCCCAGCACCTGAATGCCAGCTCCGACTCGGGCCGTACCCACACCAACTTCCCGCTGACCGCAGTGTGCTACCCGGGCGATGACCTTGGCCTGCACCTGTCGTTCGACCAGCGCTATTTCGACTACCCGACCGTCGAGCGCCTGCTGGCCGAGTTCAAGCGCCTGCTGCTGGCGCTGGTGCAAGGCTTTGAAGGGGAGATGAGCGCACTGCCGTTGCTGGGTGCGGAAGAGCAGCGCTTCCTGCTGGAAGACTGCAACCGCACCGCGCGCGCCTATCCGTTGGAACAGAGTTACATCGCGCAGTTCGAGGCGCAGGTGGCCGTGCATCCGCAACGTACCGTGGCCCGCTGCCTGGACGCGTCCTACGACTACGCCGGCTTGAACCTGGCGGCCAACCGTCTGGGCCATGCCTTGATCGCGGCGGGTGTGAACGTGGACCAGCCGGTGGCACTGCTGGCCGAGCGTGGGCTACCGCTGCTGGGCATGATCGTCGGCAGCTTCAAGGCCGGCGCCGGCTACCTGCCACTGGACCCGGGCCTGCCGGCGGCGCGCCTGCAAAGCATCATCCAGCTCAGCCGTACACCCGTGCTGGTGTGCAGCGCGGCCTGTGCCGGGCAAGGGCGGCAGTTGCTGGACCAGCTTGCGTTGGCGGCACGGCCGCAGCTGCTGGTCTGGGAAGACATCCAGGCCAGCCCAGTGGCCAGCCACAACCCCGGCATTCACAGCGGGCCGGATAACCTCGCCTATGTGATCTACACCTCAGGCTCCACCGGCCTGCCGAAGGGGGTGATGGTCGAGCAGCGCGGCATGCTCAACAACCAGCTGAGCAAGGTGCCGTACCTGGCGCTCGGCGAGCAGGACGTGATCGCCCAGACGGCCTCGCAGAGCTTCGACATTTCGGTGTGGCAGTTCCTTGCCGCGCCGCTGTTCGGCGCCAGGGTGGAGATCGTGCCGAACGCCATCGCCCATGACCCGCAGGGCCTGCTGGCGCATGTGCAGGCCACCGGCATCAGCGTGCTGGAGAGCGTGCCGTCGCTGATCCAGGGCATGCTGGCCAACGACCACCAGGCCCTCGATGGCCTGCGCTGGATGCTGCCGACCGGCGAAGCCATGCCACCGGAGCTGGCGGCGCAGTGGCTGCAGCGTTACCCGCGGATCGGCCTGGTCAACGCCTACGGCCCGGCGGAGTGCTCCGATGACGTGGCGTTCTTCCGCGTCGATGCCGCCTCGACCCGTGGCAGCTACCTGCCGATCGGCACGCCGACCGACAACAACCGCCTGTACCTGTTCGGCGAGGACCAGGCGCTGGTGCCACTGGGTGCGACAGGTGAGCTGTGCGTGGCCGGCACCGGCGTGGGCCGTGGCTATGTCGGCGACCCGGTGCGCACGGCGCTGGCGTTCATTCCCCATCCTCATGGTGCGCCGGGCGAACGCCTGTATCGCACTGGCGACCTGGCGCGGCAGCGCCCGGACGGGGTGCTGGAGTATGTCGGGCGCATCGACCATCAGGTGAAGATTCGCGGCTACCGCATCGAACTGGGCGAAATCGAAGCCCGCCTGCACGAACAGCCAGAGATCCGCGACGCTGCCGTTGGCGTGCAGGAGGGCGTCAATGGCAAGCACCTGGTGGGTTACCTGGTGGCGCATCAGGGCGTTGCAGCCGACGCTGCGTTGCTGGAACAGATCAAGCAGCCCCTGCGTGCCGAGTTGCCGGAGTACATGGTGCCACAGCACTGGGGCTGGTTCGACAGCCTGCCGCACAACGCCAACGGCAAGCTCGACCGCAAGGCCCTGCCGGCCATCGACGTCGGTGGCCAGCACAGCCAGGCCTACCAGGCGCCGCGCAATGAGCTGGAAGAGGTACTGGCCGGTATCTGGGCGGATGTGCTCAAGGCCGAGCGGGTCGGGGTACACGACAACTTCTTCGAGCTGGGCGGGCATTCGCTGCTGGCCACGCAAATCGCCTCGCGGGTGCAGAAGCAGCTGCAACTGAACGTGCCGCTGCGAGCGATGTTCGAGTGCAGCACGGTGGAGGAGCTGGCGGTGTATGTGCAGGGGCTGCAGGGCAGTGTGCTGGATGACGACAAGGTCGACCGGCTCAGTGACCTGATGGCCGAGCTGGAGGGGTTGTGACCTGAGCAGGTGCACAAACGTTGAAATTGCTGGGGCCGCTATGCGGTCCTTTCGCGACACAAGGCCGCTCCTACAGGTGCGGCGTTGTTCTCGAGGTTTGGCGCAGTACCTGTGGGAGCGGGCATGCCCGCGAAAACCGGCGCAGCCGGTGCCATAACACCGCGTTGAGTTCTTCGCGGGCTTGCCCCACAGGTCCGCCACAGCCTTGTGCTACGAATGGGCTGCAAGGCAGCCCCGGCGATTTCACATCAGCGCTTGCCGAGAATCTTCCCAAGCAACTCCGGCCGCGGCGCGCCTTGCTGGCTCTGCAGGTTGCCCTGCTCATCCTGATAGAAGATCGCCGGGGTCGCCTGCAAGCCCATTTCTTCCATCAGCGCCATGTTCGCCGCCAGCTTTTGCTGCACCGCCTCCGGCACCTGCTCCAGTGCCTTCAACTTGCTGGCCTTGCCGGCCTTTTCATGTTCCTCCAGTGCCTTGGCCGGGTCTTTCGCCGCCAGCAGCGCCGCCGACTTGCCCGGGCTGTCCTCGCGGATGATGCCGACCATGATATGGCGCAACTGCACCTTGCCCGACTCCACCCATGGCCGCGCCTGTTCCCAGAACATGTTGCAGTACGGGCAGTTGGGGTCGCTGAACAGGTACACCTTGCGCGGTGCATCGTCCTTGCCGTCGGCGATCCAGGAGGTTTTCTCCATCTTCGCCCAGATTTCCTTGCTCATCGGCGCATACACCAGCTTTTTCAGCGGCTCGGCACTGAGGTCGTTGCCCTGTTCGTCGAACAGGCTGCCGACCAGTACATGCTTGCCGTCAGGGGTGAGGTACAGCGCCAGGCCGTTGTTCTGGTACTCGGCGGCATACCCGCGCAGGCCGTTGGGGGCGTCGAAGCTGCCTTTGATCACGGCGCCCTTGGCTTGTAGTTGCGCAATCGCCTTGGGCAGCTCTTCGGCCTGCAGGGTGGGGGCAGCCAGCAGGGCCAGGGACAGGGGCAGCAGTGCAGTCAGTCGCATGTCAGTTTCCTTGTGCGGCAGGGGCGGGCGCGGTGGCCCGGTCGAAAGGCTCCAGGGCGTGGCGCAGGCTGGCTCGGGACAGCTCGCCCAGATGGCTGCCGACCAGGCGCCCGTCGGCGTCGTAGAACAGGGTGGTGGGCAGGGCCATGGAGCCAACGCGCTGGGCCAGCAGACCGGTGCCGTCGAACAGCACGTGGGTCAGGCTCAGGCCGGTGGTGGCGAGGAAGGTGCTGACGTTTTCCGGGGTCTCGCCCTGGTTGACGAACAGGAAGGTCACGTGCGGGTAAGCGCTTTGCGCCTGTTGCAGCACCGGCATTTCGCGTCGGCAGGGTGGGCACCAGGTGGCCCAGATGTTGATGACCAGCGGTTTGCCGCGGTAGCTGTGCAACGCCACGGATTGGCCGTTGGCCTTGCGCAGGCTCAAATCGGGCAGTTCGGTGCCCTTGCTGTACAGGTGGCCCCCTAGGCTGGCCAGGCCCCAGAACAGCGCACCGCTGAACAGCGCCCAGCCCAGCGGGCGGCGCAGGCCCGGATGGCGCCAGCCCTGCCACAGGGCGCCGAGCACGATGCCGGCAAGGCCCGACCAGAACAGGAAGCCGCCATCACGGATATCGATGATCTGCAGCAGATCGTCCTGGTACATCGTCCAATAGGCCAGCACGAAGCCGGCGCGTGCGCACAGCAGGCCGATCAGGAACAGGTTGAACAGTGCCGATTCCGGGCTCTCGCCGCCACGCCGGGCGACCCACCAGCCGACCATGCTGGCGATCACCAGGGCGGTGAGCATCAGCAGGTGGTTGAGGGCCATGGTCAGTGGCCCGAGGGTTACGGTCAGCATCAGCCTTGGCTCCTGGTCTGGGTCCAGTGTTGCAGGAAGGCGGCTGCATCCACCTCACCAGTGATGCGCCGCGCGCGGCGTTCGTCGCCTTCCGGGCCGACCCAGATGATGCTGGGCGGGCCGGGTACCTGGTAGCGCTGCAGCAAGGCCTGGCTGGCCGGGGTGTCGGCGGTCACGTCCAGGCGCAGCAGGTGCACACCGGCCAGGCCGGCCTGCACGTCGCTGCGGGCGAACACCTGTTTCTCCATGACCTTGCACGACACGCACCAGTCGGCATAGTAGTCGAGCATCACCCACTGGCCACGGGCCTTGGCCGTATCCAGTTCGCGTTGCAGGTCTTCGGGGCGGCTGACGGTGACGAAAGCGTCCTCGATGTGCTGGCCGGTGGCCGGCGCAGCGCCGCCACCGGCGAACGGGCGCAGCGGCTGCCAGAGGTCGTCGCCACCAGCCGCCGCACCCACCAGCAGCAGGCCGCCCCACAGGGCTCCCAGCAGTGGCAAGGCGCGCAACGCCGGCAACCGCTGCAGGGCCGGCCAGGCAGCCCAGGCCAGGGCAATCAGCAAGGCGCCGCTCAGGGCCAGCAGCAATGCTGCGGGCAGCAGGCTGCGCAAGGTGTATAGCGCCATGCCCAGGAACACGAAGCCGAACACGCCCTTGACCCGGTTCATCCAGGCGCCCGGGCGGGGCAGGTAGCGGTTGCCCAGGGTTACCAGCAACAGCAGCGGCACGCCCATGCCCAGGCCGAGGCTGAACAGCACCAGCACCCCCTGCAGCACGTCGCCGCTCTGGGCGATGTACAGCAGCGCGCCGGCCAACGGCGCGGTCATGCACGGGCCCATCAGCAGGCCGGACAGCGCGCCCAGCAGCGCCGCGCCATACAGGTTGCCACCACGGGTGCCTTGCCCGGCGCGGTCGAGGCGGTCACGCACGGCGGCGGGCAGTTGCAGCTCGAAGGCGCCGAACATCGGCAGGGCCAGCAGCACGAACAGCCCCGCCAGGCTGCCCAGCAGCCAGGGTTGCTGCAGCCAGGCCTGCAGGCTGGCACCCAGCAGTGCGGCGACCACGCCCAGGGCGGCATACACCAGGGCCATGCTCAGTACATAGACCCCGGCCAGTATCCAGCCGCGCCGGGCGCTGGCGCCATTGCCCAGCACCAGCCCGGCGAGGATCGGCAGCATCGGCAGCGAGCAGGGGGTAAAGGCCAGCAACAGGCCCAGGCCGAAGAACGCGAGCAGGCTCCAGGCCAGGTGGCCTTTTTGCAGGTCGCTGGCCAGGGCCTGGTCACTGGCTTGTTCGACCGCCGGCACCACACTGCCACCCAGGTCGACCAACGTGGTTTGCGGGGGGTAGCACAGGCCGGCGTCGGCACAGCCCTGCCAGCCCAGGCGCAGCTGGCCCTGGGCATCGGCCGGGAGCAGCAGTTCTAGCTGGTCGCGGTACACCGCACTGTCGCCGAAGAACTCGTCGTGGTGGTTGAGAGCGGCCGGCAGTTGCGGGTGCTGTTCGGCAGGCAGGCCGTCGAACTTCAGGCGTTTCTGATACAGGTAGTAGCCAGGCTGGATCTGGAAGAACAGGCGCATCTGGCCGTCGGCCTGGCGGTCGTGGGTAAGCACGAAGGCCTGGTTGACCGGCAGGAAGTCCGGTTTGACATCGAACGGGTTGGCCTGCAATGGGCCGGCCAGCAGTAGTGTCAGGAAGAGCAGGAGGACGCGCATGTCTTCGCCTTGGCAGTACGTTGAAAGGGGTCATGCTGGCTTGGGTCGATTAACCCAAGGTTAACTCTGGTTTTTGGTCAGGGGGGCGCATCAGGGCTTGCAGGTGTTTGCCGTGGGATTGTCTGCGCCTGGGAGATCGAGCGCCGCCCGCGCGGCGCTTCGCAGCACAAGGCTGCTCCTACATCTGTTTCGGGCCAATTATTCCTATGAGGTCTGTGCGCGAACGCTTTGGCGCATGTCTCGATATCGCGTTGTACGAACAAGGCGGTCGCGTGCACTGGCACAGGCGTTACTGGCCCGAAACAGATGTAGGAGCAGCCTTGTGCTGCGAAGCGCCGCGCGGGCGGCGCTCGGTCTCCCAAGCGCCGAAGATCCTAAGACGAACGCCTACCAGCCCCAGAGCAAATTCCGCCCCAGATCCCAGACATGTCGCGACATATTGTCGACTTGACTTTGCCTGCGCCAACACAATTGCTGTAAAGTTGACGTACAGGTCAGCTTTTCAGGCTAGTACCAGAATCAAAAAAAGGGCAGACCCCCTGCTGCCCAGAGGATCAAGCATGTCCAACCGTGATATTTCCCGGCGCGCCTTCCTGCAAGGCGGCCTGATCGCTGGTGTCGGCGTGACCATGGCGCCGCTCGGCAGCCAGGCATTCGCCGCGCTGATGGAGGAACGCGTCACCACCTCGCCGCAGAAGTGGATGAACCATGATGGCAAGGCACGTTTCCGTAACGATGCCTTGTCCAAGGTGTGCGGCGACAAAGTGTTCGCTCGCGACATCCGTGCCAAGGACATGCCCGGCTGGCCCGCACAGCAGGGCCATGCGCTGCTGCTCAAGGCGACCAAGGCCGATCGTATCTATGCCGGCCATGACCTCAGCCTGCTTGGCGCCGACCTGCAGCCGGACCGCATCGTCACCGCTGCCGACCTGGAAAAGGACGGCATCGCATGGCCCGAAGCCCACTCGCCCGACCCGCTGCTGCCGCCCGGCAAGGTGCCTATGTTCATCGGCCACCCGGTGGCGATCCTGATCTGGCACGACTTCGAGCGCTTCCGTCAGGCCAAGCGCAAGCTGCAGTTCAATGACCAGGCGATCCGCTATGGCGCCCAGGCGCCGCTGTACCAGCGCGACCCCTACGGCAGCTTCCGCTTCGTGCGCGTGGGCGGTGCCACACCGTTCGACGACGATGAATTCTCCAGCCTGAAGAATTCCATGCTGTTCCCCACCATCCTCAACCGCAAGCCGGTGTGGTCGAAGCAGCCCAACCAGCATGGCGACCTGACCGAGCAGGGCCTGTTCTACGCCAAGCGCATGGCCGAGCAACTGGACAACCCGCCAGAGGACTGGCTGGTGTTCGACGAGCGCTACAAGACGCCGTCCATCGAGCCGGCCGCCCTGGAGCCGGACAACGGCAACGGCTGGTACGACCCGGCCAGCGGCACGTTGCACTTTGTGGTCGCGACCCAGTGCCCGTTCGAAGTGGCGCAGGAATGCGTGCACATGATCAAGCCGTCGCGCTTCGCACTGAACACGCTGAACATGCACCCAGGCTATACCGTGGGCTACGGCTCGAAAGACAACAACATCTTCGTCTTTTACGCCGCCGTGGCCGCGCTGTATGGCGCCGGTGTGCCGATCCGCCTGGCCAACGACCGCTACGAGCAGTTCCAGAGCGGCATCAAGCGCCATGCCTTCGATATCCGCTACCAGTTGGCGGTGGACAAGAAGGACAACAGCTTCAAGATCTTCCGCGCCGACATGAGCTGCGACGGCGGCGGGCGTATCAACTACAGCCCGTCGGTGGCAGCGGTGGGGGCCACGGCGGCGCAGTCGATCTACTACATGCCGCAGAACGACCTGTCGGTCACTGCCTATCACTCCCGTGGCGTCGAGGCCGGCTCCATGCGCGGCTACGGCACGCTGCAGACCATGGCCGCCACCGAAATGATGGTGGATGAGGTCGCCGGGCGCCTGGGCGTCGATGCCATCGACCTGCGCCGCGCCAACGCGCTGAAGTCGGGCATGAAGAACACCCAGGGCGCGGTCCCGGCCGGCGCCCTGCGCCTGTATGAGATTCTCGACAAGGCCGCCGTGCACGACTGGTGGCGCAACCGCGACGCGCGCAAGCAGCAGATGGACGCCAAGGACCCGGACCACTGGTATGGCGTGGGCTTTGCCATCTGCCAGAAAGACTTCGGCACCGGCTCCGAAGCCCCCATGGCCAGCATCGAGTTCAGCCGCGACGGGCGCATCAGCCTGCGCCACATCGGTACCGAGCTGGGCACCGGCATGTCCACCTCCCAGGCCCTGGTTGTCAGCGATTTCCTCGGCCGCTCGGCCGACGAGGTGAAGACCGCGGTCACCGAATGGCCGGAGCTGCAGCTGACCACCAGCGGCAACCCCTACCTGATCAGCCAGCCCGAGCAGGACGCCGCGCTGCGCAACCCGCGCTGGGTCGGCAAGCTTGCTTCGCCGTCGTCGGCGACCAACTCGGCCTTCTACTTCAGCCATGCCACCCGCGAAGCGGCACGCGTGCTGTTCAACCATGGTCTGTGGCCGGCGGCCATGGCCATCTGGCGCCAGGGCCCGTACGGCGGCCAGGCCAACCCGCTGGTGGTGCGCCGCGAGAATGCGGTATGGGTCAACGGTGAGCTGACCGGCAACGGCCTGTCACCGATCCCGTTCGCCCAGCTGGCCCAAAAGGCCCATGAAATGGGCCTGGTCACCGGCGTCAGCGTGCACGGCTTCAACCGCTGGAGCTGGGCCGAGGCCGACTTCGTCATCGATGGCGTGCGCGAACGCTTCCCGCTCGACGCGGTGGCAGTCAAATACGGCGATGGCGCGGTGAGCGCCAAGAAGGCGCAGATGAGCAGCCACGGCTACCACCTGCTCGACCGGCAGAACGCCGCCTACCCCGACACCCAGCTGAACAACGCCATGGTCACCTACTACAGCCCGGTGGCGACCATTGTCGAAGTCAAGGTGAACAAAGGCACTCACGAAGTGCAGGTGCTCAACCACCACAGCTGGGTCGAGTGCGGCCGGGTGCTGGTGCCGGAACTGGTCAAGGGCCAGCTCGAGGGCGGTATCGCCATGGGCATCGGCCATGCCTTGACCGAAGAAATGCCGTTGTACGAGGGCGGGCCCGGGGAGGGCGACTGGAACTTCAACCGCTACCGCCTGCCGCATGCGCGCGACGTGGCGGTGTGGCAACAGACCAGCGAAATCCTCCCGCCGCTGTCACCGACCGACCCGTCCAAGGGCATCGCCGAGGTGGTGATGATCCCGGTCGTGGGGGCCATCGGCAATGCTGTCGCGCATGCCATCGGCAAGCGCGTTCGCGATCTCCCCATCACCCCAGCCCGTATCAAGGAGGCCCTCAATGGCTAACCGTCCACTGCAACTGACCCTCAATGGTCAACCGGTCGGCCCGGTCGAGGTCCCCGACGACCTGGCGATGATCGACTACCTGCACGAACACCAGAACCTCACCGGCTCGCGCCTGGGCTGCGGCCAGGGCATCTGCCACGCCTGCGTGGTGATCGTCGACAACCCCGACGGCACCAGCGAGGAGGTGCGTACCTGCATTGCCGGCGCGCATTACTTCGAGGGCAAGAAGGTCCGCACCATCGAGGGCCATGCCAGACAGGACGAGGCCGGCAACCTCACGCTGAACCCGATCCAGCAGAAGTTCGTCGACCTGTTCGCCTTCCAGTGCAGCTACTGCGCGCCGGGCTTCGTCAATGCCGCCACGGTGCTGGTGGAAACCGCCCAGCGCCAGCCGTTGAAGAAGAGCGAGGTGGAAGACCGCATCGAGGCGAGCCTGGGCCACCACATCTGCCGTTGCACCGGCTACGTGCGTTACTACGACGCCACCCGCACGGTGCTCAACGACCTCGGCCTGGTCAAGGAGGGTTGAGCATGGGTCTTGTTCGTAGCGCAATGGCGCTGGCTTTCGGGCTTGCCGTTACCTCGCTTGCCCAGGCAGCCGACCAGGCGCAGGTCAAGCGCGGTGAATACCTGGCCCGCGCGGCCGACTGCATGGCCTGCCACACCGCTGAAGGCGGTGCGCCGTATGCTGGCGGCCTGCCGATCCATTCGCCGTTCGGCACCATTTACGGCAGCAACATCACCCCGGACAAGCAGTACGGCATCGGCAACTACAGCGCCGACGAATTCTTCGCCGCGGTAACCGAGGGCAAGCGCAAGGACGGCGCCAACCTCTACCCGGCGATGCCGTACACCTCGTACCACCTGATCAAACGCGAAGATTCGGACGCGATCCTCGCCTACCTGATGACCGTACCGCCAATCAACCGCCCGGCACCGCAGACTGCGTTGCGCTTTCCGTTCAACGTGCGCCAGGGGCTGAGCGGCTGGAACATGCTGTACGGTAAAAGCATGCAGTTGCAGCCGACCGAGGGCAAAAGCCCGGCCTGGCAGCGTGGGCAGTACATGGTCGAAGTCATGGGCCATTGCGGCGAGTGCCATACCCCGCGCAACCCGATCGGTGCGTTGCAGCAAGACCAGCGCCTGAGCGGCGGCCTGCTGGGTGGCTACCTGGCCCCGAGCCTGCTGGCCCAGGACCTGGCCGAGCGCGGCTGGACCCAGCCGGACCTGACCACCTTCCTCAAGCACGGCATCAGTGCCCAGGGCAGCATGTTCAACGAAATGTTCCCGGTGGTGCACCACAGCACCCAGCACCTGGAGGATGCCGACCTGGCGGCCATGGCCACTTACCTGCTTGGCGACCAGCCACCGCCGGCCAAGGCCATCCAGACGGTGGCACTGGAGCAGATGAGCGAAAGCGCCAGGCGCGGCCGCCAGCAGTACCTGAATGTCTGCGCCGGCTGCCATGGGGTGGACGGCGAGGGCAAGCCGCACATTGCCGTGGCCATGCGCGGCAACACGGTGCTGCGCCAGGCCGACTCGCGCAACCTGGTCAAGGTGGTCCTCGAAGGCATCCGTGAGCAGCAGTTCACCGGCTTCGAGCGCATGCAGCCGATGCCGGGCTTTGCCGACAAGCTCGATGACCAGCAGGTGGCGGATATGGTCAACTACCTGCGCCAGGCCTGGGGTGGATTGCCCGGTGACCTGAGCGTACAGCAGCTCGCCGAGCTGAAGGCGGAGTAAAGGGTGCAGCATCTCGATCTACAGGTGGTCCGCCAGGCGTTGCAGTGGTCGTGCGGCGGCCAGCGGGTGTGGTTGTGCACGGTGCTCGCCACCTACGGCTCGGCGCCCCGTGCGCCGGGTTCGCTGCTGGCGGTGAACACCAGCGGGCAGTGGCTGGGTTCGCTGTCCGGTGGTTGCGTCGAGGACGACTTTCTCGAGCGCGTGGGCCGGGGGGAGTTTCCCGAGCCGGTGGCCATCGTGCGTTATGGCGATGGTAGCGACTCGCGTTCGAGCATCCGCCTGCCGTGTGGCGGCGTGCTGGAAGTGCTGGTGGAGAACCTGCCGGCCGAATGCGAGGTACAGGCGCACCTGCGTGAGCTGGAAAGCGCATTGCAGGGCCAGCGCCGCGTGCTGCGTGAAGTGAGCCTGCCCGAGGGCAGGCGCCTGCTTGCCGATGACCACAGCCAGGGGCCGCGTGTGCAGCGTGAAAGTGCCTGTGTACGCTTGCGTGTGGGGGCCGCCCAGCGTCTGCTGCTGGCCGGGTACTCCAGCGTCGCGCATTTCTGTGCCGAGTTCGGCAAGGGCATGGGCTTCGAAGTCATCCTCTGCGAGCCGCGTGACGAAGTGCTCGACGGCGTGCGGCTGGATGGCATCGAGGTGCGCCGTGAGCTGCCATCGGAGTTCATCGCCCATGGCGGTTGCCATGCCGACACCGCGGTGGTGGCGCTCACCCACGACCCGAAGATCGATGACCTGGCCATGCTCGAAGCGGTGCGCACCGAGGCGTTCTATATCGGTGTGATGGGCTCCCGGGCCACCTCCGACAAGCGCCGCGAACGCCTGCGGCGGATCGGTGGCCTGGCCGAGGTCGAACTGGGCCGCATCCACGCCCCGATCGGCCTCAACCTGGGCAGCAAGACCCCGGCCGAGATCGCTTTGGCGGTGCTGGCCGATATCCTTCGCGTGCGCAATGGTATCGAGCGGGAGGCGCTGTGAGCGTGGTTGCACTGATATTGGCTGCTGGCAGCAGCGTGCGTTTCGGGGCTGACAAGCGTCGGGCGTTGTTGGTTGATGGTCGCAGCTTGCTGGTGCACAGCGTGGAGCGGGCCTGTGCAGTGTTCGACGATGTGCGGGTGGTGTTGCGCGAGGGGGAGCGGGGCGTGGATCTGGGGCTGCCTGCGGGGTGCCGGGTCGTCTCCAGCCCGGACTTCGCATTGGGCATGGGCCATAGCCTGGCGGCCGGCGCCGCCTCGCTGGCCGACAGCGAGGCGCAGGCAGTAGCGATTCTGTTGGGTGACATGCCCTGGCTGGAGCAGGCAACCCTTGCCCGGCTGGCTTCCAGGGCCAGCGCGTCGACCATCGTGTTGCCTTGCCATGAAGGGCAGCAAGGGCACCCTGTGCTGTTCGGGCGCGATTTCTGGCCGGCGCTTGCGCGCCTGACCGGCGATGAAGGGGCGCGTTCGGTGGTCAAGGCCAACCCGGCGAGTTGTGTCAGGGTAGAGGTGCCGGATACCGGTGTGCTGCTGGATGTCGACAAGCCTGATGCGGTGCACCGGTGAATGCGCTTGTCAGGGCCTATTCATCTTCTTCGTCAGCCAGCTCATAGGGTTGAAGCTCGCTCAGTTGGGCGAGCAGTACCAGATGCTCTACCGCCTTGAGCTTTTCAAGCCGCTCGAGGCTGTCTGACCCTCCCAGCATCAAGGCAGGAACAAAGCCATACATTTCGTCTGCAGCCAGCGTGCCGAGCCGTTCCCTGGCGGGTTCGAACAAGTCGTCGAAATAGATGCATTCGGTCATCAGCCACATGAGCAAGCCGTGGATCTTGTTGTCCCGCTCTTCGTCGCCTGAGCTGTGGGCGCCATCGAGGTAACGGGAATGGTACGCCGCTATGGTCAGCACCGAGCCGGTGTTCTCACCCCACAGGTACAGGTCGCCAAAAGCGCTACGGGCGATGAGGTGATAAGTGTCGCGTGCTTCGAAGAGCGTGCCTGACAGCCAATACGCTACTACGTCTTCGTAATCCTGAGGGTATACCAGCCAGAACAGGCCACCGCCGTAGCCGCACCAGCCGTGCTCTTGCCAGTATCCCAGGAGACGGTTGGGGAGTTTGCCTTGGTAATGATCGAGGGCAGAGGGCGGTACTGGTTGGTGGCCGACGGGGTCGCCGAAGGTTTCGAGGAAGATGCTGAATATGACGTCCATTTGATTAAGTCCGTTTTAGTGTTTAGAAGTCGGAGAAGCTGTAGGGCTCGAGTTCGGTTATTTGAGATAATAAGATCAAATGCTCTATTGCTTTAAGTTTTTCCAGGTTATTCAGATTGGGTTGTCCTCCAAGCGTTAGCGCAGGGACAAATGCATAGATTTCGTCTTCTTTTAATATGCCTAGTTTCTTCTTTGCGGGTTCAAATAGGTTGTCAAAGTCATTTTGTTCTTTTTTTCTTGATAGAAAGAAGCTTTGGACCTCTCTGGTTGCGTCATCTTCAGTGAGTTTATTGTCGTCACCCGTGTAACGGGACAGAAGGCTTGTGATTTTGACTGAAAAGCCGCTGTTCTCTCCCCAGAGATACAGGTCGCCAAAAGCGCTTCTGGCAATCAAGTGATAGGTGTCCCGGCTTTCAAGGTTTGTGCCCTCAGTCCAGGATGAGACAACTTCTTCGTATTCTTGTGGGTTAACCAACCAGAATATACCCTCGCCAAAACCACACCATCCATGTTCTTTCCAATAAGCTAGTAACAGCTTGGGGAGTTTTCCGTTGTACCGATCGATGCTGGATGGAGGCACCTCTCGGCGCGAAAAAGGGGCGCCTATTTTGTCAATAAATATGGAGAATACTTCATACATGGGTAGAGCCTCTTGTCGTTAGCATTTATGAAGCCTTACATTCATGTAGATCGAGTTGGTGCCGAGTTTAGGTGAGCTCTCCGCGGCCTTTTTGATACTGGCTAGCCTGTTTCGCCATTGAGCGCCAATGCTGGAGTTGACTTGTCTGTTGCCGAAGTCAGAGATCAGACAGAATAGTCGCGACATGGATTCGCCTCGGTGCTTGCCGCCGAAAGAAACAAGCCACAGAGCGGCCGCTTAAGCCTTGACCGTGCCCATCAAGTATAGGTGCCAAGCGCCTGACGGCGCTTGGTCCGTGATACTGCTATTTCTTTGTTCATTGAGAAAAGATAAGTGAATGGCTGCAGCATCAATCTGGTTGCTCGGAGAAGGGGTAAGGTTGCAGGTCTGTCAGTTGCGCAAGAAAGATCAAGTGCTCAATAGCGCTGACTTTTTGAAGGTGCTGCAAGGAGTCAGAGCCACCCAGCATGAGTGCGGGGAAAAAACCGTACATCTCGTCATGTTTAAGTCTGCCAAGCTTTTCTCTGGCGGGTTTGAAAAGGTCATTGAAATCATTTGAGGCGACTTTTCTTGATAGGATAAAGCCTTGAAGTTCGGTGTTGAGTTGTTCTTTTGTAAAATCAGTTTTATAGAAGACGTATTGAGAGCTAAAGCTTGCTATTTCCAGTGAGAACCCAGTTCTTTCACCCCATAGATATAAGTCTCCAAAAGCGCTTCTTGCAATTAAGTGATAGTTGTCATGTGAGTCAAGTGCGGTTCCTGCAATCCAGTAGGAAACTACGGCGTCATACTCTTGTGGGTTGATCAGCCAGAATATGCCTTCTCCATAGCCCCCCCATCCATGTTCGGACCAATATTCCAGGAGCTTGGAAGGAAGCTTGTCTCTGTATCTTTCGATTGTGGATGTAGGTACTTCCCGGCGGTCAATCGGTGGGCCGAAGTTTCCAATGAACTTGGAGAAGATTTTGTCCATTTTAATCTCCTTGCATTAGCATTTGTGTAGTTTGATATTCATGCGGGTTGAACCTCTTAGCTCCGGCGGTACCGTTTCGGCCGCTTTCTTCAAGTTAGGTATCTTTGTTCTCCATTGGGGTCCTATTATTGAGTTTACTTGTCGGTCCCCAAAGTCAGATATGACGTCTCGACCCCCTGCGATGAGGTCCGGGTTGTGTAGTGCCGCTGTGATTGACATTCGGTTTCGGGCTTTTTCTATTGCGATCCGTTGCGCTTCAGATGGATCCATGGTTTTCCTGAGCTCTTTTTCAAATTTTTCCTGGATGACTTCCTGCTCCTTCCTTCTCGCTCTTTGGGCGAGCCCTTTGTTTCGCTGGTTCGGGCTTTCAACTTTTTCCAAAAATTCTTCAACAGTCATCCAGTTGAGCCCATCTTCCTGACCATTCAACTGTCGTTTGAATTCGCCTATTTTGTATTCCGGCACTTTGTCAGCTTTGAAGCATTCAACATTATGCAATGCCATCGTGCCGGGGTGGGCCTTCATTGGCTCTTTCCTGGGCTGATGCGGGCGAACCGGTTGCGGCTCACCCACCGCCCCCTTGCGTCGCTCCGGCACCTGCAGGTCTGGCCGTTTCTTCAAGCCCTCTTCATGCTTGAGCATCCATTGCCCCAGCCGCGCACCTTTGCGGCTGGCCGTCATTTCCTGGGCCAGCACCCGGGCATCGCCGCGGCCGCGGGTGAGGTACGACACGATCGCCCCCAACAACAGCAGCACGACTTCCACATGGCCTTGGGCAATCTGATGCGTGGCCCGGGATATCGCATAGGGGTCGTCCCGGCAGAACGGGCCCGAGCCTTCATTGCCGCAGGTGCCTTCCCAGGCGAAGCGAATGCCGTCGACGTAGTACTCGCCGATACGCGGCAAGCCCTCGATGAAAAACTCGGCGATGGAGGCCAGCCCCAGCGCGCCGAGGATCCAGCCACTGACCTTGAGGCCCATGGCCGCGCCCGCGCCGGCGAACGGAATGGTTCCGGCGCCGCCAGCGAATGCGCCAACCCCCGCGCCAAGCAGGCCACCGGTAATGGTGCTGCCGGCGACGATCATCGCCATCTGCCGCACGACCATCAGCAGTTCGTCGACGATGCTGTTGATGTCGAGGTCGGCGAAGCGCTGGCGCAGCATGTGCGCCGCCTGCCGTTCGGCGTGGTAGAAGGCGGTGCGGACAGCTTCGATCCGGCGCAGGTTGAGGCCTAGCGAGGCGACCTCTTCATTGAGGCTGGTGCGGAACTGGCCACCGCTTTGGTAGCCCACCATGGCGATGACACGTGACTCGATCTCGTGCCAGGAGGGCACGAGGTAATCCAGGTACATGAGGTGTCTCCCTGACAGCGTGTGCAGGGGGAAATCCCATCATGGATTCGGATCGGAAGTTTCTGAGTCAGTTGTAGGAAAATGCGACTTCGTTTCCGGCGTGTTCGGCGGAGTTAGGCTGTCGGGGTGGGCCTTGGGGGGGCTTCAAATGTTTGTCGCTCCCGGGCGCATGTGGCAGTTGCGCGGCGCTCGTTGCCGCAGGCGCCATACATCCCCAATCCCCCACAAAAGGTCCATAATCCCCCCTTAATCCGCCCAAGGTGCAATGCCAGCTACACCATTCCGGGAGCCCCACCATGCACGTTCTGCTCTGCGAGGACGACGACCTGATCGCCGCCGGCATCTGCGCCGGCCTTACCGCCCAGGGCCTGACCGTGGACCGTGTGGGCAACGCCGCCGATGCACGGGCGATGCTGCAGGCCGCGCAGTTCGACGTGATGATCCTCGACCTTGGCCTGCCCGACGAAGACGGCCTGAAGCTGTTGCGCCGCCTGCGCGAGAAAGGCGAGACGCTGCCAGTGCTGGTGCTCACTGCCCGTGATGCGGTTACCGACCGGGTCGATGGCCTGCAGGCCGGCGCCGACGACTACCTGCTCAAACCGTTCGACCTGCGCGAGCTGGCTGCTCGCCTGCACACCCTGCTGCGACGGGTGGCCGGGCGGGCGGTGAATGTGATCGAACACGGCCCGCTGCGCTACGACCCGAGCAGCTGCGAGGCAACCCTGGCCGGCCTGCCGGTCGACCTGTCCCGGCGTGAACAGGCATTGCTCCAGGCGCTGCTGCAGAACCCCGGGCGGGTGCTGTCCAGCGAGCAGCTCAAAGACTGCGTGTACGGCTTCAGCGACGAAGTCGAGAGCAATGCCCTGAACGTGCATATCCACCATTTGCGGCGCAAGCTGGGCAACGGCATCGTCGAGACCGTGCGCGGCCTGGGCTATCGGCTGGGCCCGGCGCAAGCGCCGGAGGAGGCGGCATCATGAGCCTGAGGGTACGCCTGAGCCTGATCCTGGGCAGCGCCTTCGTGATCATCTGGGCGCTGGCCGCCGCGTGGATGCTGCGTGACCTGCGCCAGCAGATGATGTTCTCCCTTGACCAGCGCCTGGTGGCTTCGGCGCGCATGGTTGCCGGGCTGATAGACCAGCTGCCGCAGCCGCTGACTGCCAAGGGTGGGGAGGCGCACTTTTCCGCCGACCAGTTCAGCGTGCCGGACGGCATGGCTTGCCAGGTCAGCTCACTGCGTGGCGAGATTCTCGCCAGCAACCACAAGCACGATGGCGTCATGGACGATGAACGCAGCGGTTTCCGTGACCAGACTATCGACGACGCCCTGTGGCGCACCTTTACCTACAACCATGGCGATGTGCGCATTACTACCGCCGACCGGCACATGGAGCGAGAGGCACTGAACCAGTCGATCCTGCTGGCGGCCTCGGCGCCGGTGCTGATGGCCCTGCTTGGCAGCCTGGGGTTGTTGTGGATCGGCCTGGGCAAGGGCCTGGAGCCGCTCAACCGCATGCGCGATGCCCTGCGTCGCCGGCGCGCGGACAGCGTCGAGCCGCTGCAGGTGGCGGGCATGCCCAGCGAACTGCAACCGTTGCTGGAAACTCAGAACCAGCTGTTCCTGCGCATTGCCCAGACCATCGAGCGTGAGCGGCGCCTGACCGACGATGCCGCGCATGAACTGCGCAGCCCGCTGACGGCGATCAAGACCCACCTGCAGGTGGCACGGATGACCGATGGCGCCGTGCGCGAGCAGGCGCTGGAGCATGCCGAGCAGGGCGCCGACCGCATGCACCGCACGCTGGAGCAGTTGCTGATGCTGGCGCGAGTGGAGGGCAGCCTGTCGTTCGAGGATGGCATACAGTGCAGCGCCGAGCAGGTGGCCCGGCAAGCGGTGCAGGATGCTGGCGGCGGTGACAACCGGCGCATCGTGCTGCGGTTGCCTGAAGCCGCTACGCAGATCTACCTGGGCATGCCGGCACCGTTGGCGGTGGCGGCGCTGCGCAACCTGCTGGACAACGCCTTGCGCCATGGCGGCGACGAGGCGGTGGAGCTCGAGGTGCAGATGGCTGACGGCCAGGTGGGTTTCATGGTGCGGGACCATGGGCCGGGGATTGCCGAGGCGGACCTTGAGCACCTGACCGAGCGCTTCTGGCGTAACGGGCAGAGTGGTGGATGCGGGCTGGGGCTGGCGATCGTGCAGGCGATCGTGCAGCGTTGTGCCGGTAGCCTGAAGTTCGACAGCCGCAGTGATGGGTTGCGGGTGTTGTTGCAAGTGCCGGCGCGCTCGGGGCATTGATTTTTATTGCCTGTGCCGGCCTCTTCGCGGGTAAACCCGCTCCCACAGGTACTGTATCAACCCTGAGATCTGTGCCAATCCTGTGGGAGCGGGTTTACCCGCGAAGAGGCCGGGCCTGCTTTCAAAAATCCCACAGCAACCGCTAAATCCTCCCCGCACTCAAGCGTTTTCCAAGCGACGAACACCCGCACTTTCGCTTGCTTGCGAGGATTCACCCATGTCCACCGCTTCCTGCCTTGCCCAGGTCCCGCCGGCCAGCGCGCCGCGTGCCTTGTACGAGTTCACCGATTCACCCTTGCTGCAACGCCAGCAACAACAGGAGTCCAACGCCCGCAGCTACCCGCGGCGCATCCCGCTGGCGCTCAAGCGCGCCCGTGGCATCCATGTGGAGGATGTCGAAGGCCGCCAGTTCATCGACTGCCTGGCCGGCGCCGGCACCCTGGCGCTGGGCCACAACCACCCGGTGGTGGTCGAGGCGATCCAGCGGGTACTGGCCGATGAGCTGCCGTTGCACACCCTGGACCTGACCACACCGGTCAAGGACCGCTTCGTCCAGGACCTGTTCGGTGTGCTGCCCGAGGCGTTGCGCCGTGAGGCCAAGGTCCAGTTCTGCGGCCCGACCGGTACCGATGCGGTGGAAGCCGCGCTGAAACTGGTGCGCAGCGCCACCGGCCGCAGCACCGTGCTGGCCTTCCAGGGCGCCTACCATGGCATGAGCCAGGGGGCGCTGAGCCTGATGGGCAGCCATGGGCCGAAGCAGCCGTTGGGGGCCTTGCTGGGCAACGGTGTGCAGTTCATGCCGTACCCCTACGACTACCGTTGCCCGTTCGGCTTGGGCGGCGAAGCTGGGGTCAGGGCCAACCTGCATTACCTGGAAACCCTGCTGCTCGACCCGGAAAGCGGCGTGCCGCTGCCGGCGGCGGTGATGCTCGAGGTGGTGCAGGGCGAGGGCGGGGTGATTCCGGCCGATATCGAGTGGCTCAAGGGGGTACGCCGTATCACCGAGCAGGCCGGCGTGGCGTTGATCGTCGATGAGATTCAGAGCGGTTTCGCCCGTACCGGGCGCATGTTCGCCTTCGAGCATGCTGGCATCATCCCGGACGTGGTCACCCTGTCCAAGGCCATCGGCGGCAGCCTGCCGCTGGCGGTGGTGGTGTACCGCGACTGGCTGGACACCTGGAAACCGGGCGCCCACGCCGGCACTTTCCGTGGTAACCAGATGGCCATGGCGGCGGGTTCGGCGGTGATCGATTACCTGGTCGAGCATCGCCTGGCAGAGCATGCCGAGGCCATGGGCCAGCGCCTGCGCCAGCACCTGCAGCAGTTGCAGCGGGCTTATCCGCAGTTGGGTGATATTCGCGGGCGTGGCCTGATGCTTGGGGTGGAGCTGGTGGACCCGCAAGGCCAGCGGGATGCGCTTGGGCAACCGGCGGCCAATCGTGAATTGGCGGCGAAGGTGCAGCGCGAGTGCCTCAAGCGCGGGCTGATCCTGGAACTCGGTGGGCGGCATGGGGCAGTGGTGCGCTTCCTTCCGCCGTTGATCATCAGTGGCGAGCAGATCGATGAGGTCGCGCAGCGCTTTGCCGAGGCGTTGATCGCTGCGGTCTGATCGATTGCCGGGGCCGCTGCGCGGCCCTATCGCCGGCAAGCCGGCTCCCACAGGGACTGCGCCGACCGAAAGGCTTGCGCTGTACCTGTGGGAGCCGGCTTGCCGGCGATAGGGGCGCAAAGCGCCCCCTGGTAGTCCCGGCTACCAGCCGCGCCCGGAATTCACCCAGAAGTTCACCGACAGCGAGGTGGTCACAGACTCCACCTGGTGGAACCACCCTTCTGGCAGGAACAACAGGTCACCGGCCTGCAGCACCACGCGCAGGAACGGCACCTCGCGCGCCGCCGGGAAGCGCTGGTAGTCCGGGGCGTCGGGGTTGAAGTCGCAGCCGTCCAGGCCGCCCTTGGGGCTGGTCGACCAGGTACCCAGGGCCGGGCGATGGTGCGGCGCGGCAAGGATGAACGACTTTTGCCCCCATACCTGTGCGAACAGGTTGTCGGTGTCGTCGCGGTGCAGCGGCGTCAGTGTGCCCTTGGGGCCGATCCAGATGCGCGGCGCAATGAACTTCTCGCGGGCGAAGTACTGCGGGTAGCGAATAAGCGTCAGTAGCTTTTCCGGCACGATGTTGTTGCCCATGTAGGCCGGGGTTTCGCCGGGTTTGGCAGGGGTGTCCAGCGAGGCGATGAAGTCGGCCATGGAAGTGGAACGGAAGTCGCGGTCGGTGGAGAAGGTCTTCTTCACGTAGTCGCCGTGCCGGGTGATGCCCTGCAGTTCGGCAAAATGCTCCAGCGAAGCTTCGCGGCCCATGGTGAACAGCGGCCAGTCCTGCAGGGCATCGCTGATGACCACCGGCGTGCCGTGCTCCAGGTAATCGCCCTGGAAGCGCGCCAGCGGCATGTCGGCGCGGGCAATGCGTGCCACCTCGCGCTGCACCGGTTGCGCGGCCGATACCCGTTCGCTGAGGCGTGCCGGTGTCGGGTAGCGTTGGTTCATCGACACCTTGGTCGCCGGCGCACCGCGCCGGGCGTTGCTGATGATCTGCGGCAGCAGGGTGGCCAGGCCCATGTTGCCGCTGATCTTCAGGCGGGCGCTGGCGAACAGTTCTTCGACGTTGGCGGTGCCGCCCATGATGCCCATGAAGTCACGCTCGGCCACCTCGATGGTGACGTCCGGGGCGCTGTGCCGGCCGGCACCGGTGCGGCTGCTGTCGCGCACCTCCGACCAGAAGGCCCGGTCCTGGCCGAAGACGAACTGGAAAACGCCTTCGATGCCGACGGCATGGGCGTTGGCGAACAGTTTGCTGAGGATGCTCTGAAGGTCCACGGTATGCCTCTGGCGGTCTTTCGTTGTGCAGGGATAACGAGTGCCTGCACCAACGATTTAGCCGTGTGGGCGGGTAATTTTTCGGCGTGCTGCTACGTCCCGTAGGGAGGCTCGAGTCACATTGTTCACCCAAGGAACCCACATGGCACTGCACCCTGATCTGGCGGCATTTCTGGAACTGGTCGAATTTGGCCGGCTGACGGGCAGGAGCCTGCCCATGCACGCGATGGACGTGACCCAGGCCCGTGCCGAGTTCGAAGGCAGCTCGCAGGTACTCGACCCGAGCCCGCCCGGCAGCGTCAGGGCCAGCGAGTTGCAGATTACCGCGCGCGACGGTGCCCGTCTGGCTGCTCGTCTGTACCGCCAGGGCGGTGCTGGTGCTGCCTTGCAGCCAGTGATCCTGTACCTGCATGGCGGCGGCTATGTGGTCGGCAGCCTCGATTCGCATGACTCGGTGTGCCGTCGCCTGGCGGCCCTGGGCGAGTTCGCGGTGCTGGCGGCGGACTACCGGCTGGCGCCGGAGCAGCAGTTCCCGAAGGCCCTGCACGATGTACTGGACGCCGCCAACTGGCTGGCTGAGCAGGCGGCCTCGCTGGGCCTGGACAACCGCCGGGTGGTGCTGGCAGGGGACAGCGTGGGCGCCAGCCTGGCGGCGGTGCTGGCCATTACGGCAGTGGAGCAGCCCGAGGCGCTGGCGTTCAAGCCGCTGGCACAGTTGCTGTTCTACCCGGTGACCGATATCTCCTGCTGGCGTGAGTCCCATCGCGAGCATGCCGAGGGTTACCTGCTGGAGACGCCTACCCTGGAGTGGTTCTACCAGCACTATGCGCCGCAGCGCGAGCAGCGCCTTGACTGGCGGGTATCGCCGTTGCTGTCGACGCTGCGCCAGCCGTTGGCACCAGCTTACCTGTTCGTGGCCGAATATGACCCGTTGCATGATGAGGGCATGGCTTATCGTGACTGGCTGGTGGCGGGTGGGACGGCGGTGACCTTTGCCCGGGTGGAGGGGTTGACCCATGACTTCTTGCGCATGTCGGGGATCGTGGGGCAGGTGGAGGGGATTTACCGGGATGTCGGGGCGTGGTTGAAGCGGGTCGATCGCCGGTGATGGGCCGAGATTGCCGGGGGCGCTGCGCGCCCCTTTCGCGACACAAGGCCGCTCCTACAGTAGACCGCGTCAATTCGAACTTGGCGCTGTACCTGTAGGAGCGGCCTTGTGTCGCGATGGGCCGCAAAGCGGCCCCAGGCCTCACCTGCGAAGGTGCTTCTTCAACACATCGACCAATCGCTCGATCTCCGCCTCGGTATTCAACAGCCCAGGCGCCGTCCGCACCACCGGCCCGACATCCCGAGACACCGCATCGACCACGATGCGCTGGCTGTTGAGATACCGGGCCACCTCGTCAGCATCCTGCCCCGTGACCCGGAAGAAGGTGAACCCCGCCGAATACTGCGTGCTGCGCGGTGTCACCAGCTCGACCCCCGGCAGCGCCTCTAGCCGCTGCCTGAGATAGCCATTGAGCCCATGAATCCGTGCCTGCACCGCCGCCTTGCCCAGCTGCAGGTGCAACTCGAACGCCTTGCCCAATGCCCAGCGGTGCTCGAACGCGTGGTAACCCCCGGGCGTCATCACCGTGGCAAAGTCCTCGTTCTCGGAAAACGTGGCAATGGTCGGGGTCAGCTGCTTCAGTTCGGTGGACGCCGCGCAGATGATCCCGGTACCCCGCGGCCCGAACATCCACTTGTGCGTGCCGGCGATGAAGTAGTCGCAGTTGAGATCGGCAAAGCGCATGTCTTCGACGCCGAAGCCGTGCACACCGTCGATCACGTAGATGATCTGGTCCTGCTCGTCACGCTGGCGATTGACCTCGCGCACCAGTGCGCCGATCTCGCCGACGGGCAGTTTCACGCCACTGCCCGAGTGCACCCAGGTCATGCCCAGTACCCGGGTTTTCGGCCCGATGGCCGCGGCGATGGTGGCCAGTACCTGGTCGCTGTTGACCTTGGCGGGGTCGTCGAACAGGCGCAACCGGTGCACCGGTGTGCCATCGCGCGTGGTGCGAAAGCCCATGGTATGGCGGGCGGCCGAATGCTCGTGCACGGTGGTGAGAATTTCCTGCCCCGGGGCAATCTTCAGCCCGCCATAGATCAGCCCCAGGCCTTCGGTGGTGCTGCCGGTCAGGGCAATTTGCCGGGGCGTCACTTCGAGGTAGCGGGCTGCCCATTCACGCACGGCGGCCTCGTGCTTCCACTCCGATTGGCTGTCCCAGTCGACCATGCGGGCCGGGTGGCGGTCGAAGCGGGCGCGCAGCGCCTCGATGGCTTCGCGCACGGGCCGTGGGTGCGAGGTGATCAGGAAGTTGGCAAAGTGCGCGTACGCCGGGTCCAGCTCGAACAGGTTGCGAAACCCGGCCCAGTCGCTGGCGGTTGCAGGCTGCGCAGCCGCCGCTTGGGCGGCAGGCAGCAGTGGGCCTGTGAGGGGCAGGGCGGCCGCAAGCAGGCCGGCCTGCTTGAGAAAGGTGCGACGATCGTTCATCAAATGGCTCGCAAGGGTCAGGGGGATGAGGTGGCGACAGGTTGCGCGGCGCGCTGCACCTGCTCCCACACCCGCAGGAAGTTGCCGCCCCAGAGCTTGGCGATATCTGCTTCGGAGTAGCCGCGGCTGATCAGTTCGGCGGTGACGTTGCGTGCTTCACTGGCGTTTTGCCAACCGTCGATGCCACCGCCTTCGTTGAAGTCCGAGCTCAGGCCGACATGATCGATGCCGATCTTGCGCACGGTGTAGTCGATGGCGTCGCCATAGTCCTTGAGCGTGGCTGGCGGTTCTTCCTCGAGAATGCCGTACAGCGCGTTGGCATATTGGCCGACCTTCTGCTCGGGCCAGCCGGCAATCACCGGGTCACCTGGCATCAGTGCGTAGTCGAGGTTGACCAGTGGCGGCAGGTCGTAGCGGGCGCGCAGGGCGTTGAGTTTGTCCTGGGTCTTGCTGCTCAAGGGCTTGAGGTAGGTGGAGAAGGCCACCAGCTGGACCACGCCGCCGCTGTCCTTGATCAGCTGCAGCTCCTTGTCGGAGAGGTTGCGCCTGATGTCGACCATCGCCCGTGGCACCGAGTGCGAGGCCACCACCGGCGCGCGGCTGAGGGCGACGGCCTGGGCCAGCGCCTTGCTGGACATTTGCGACACATCGATGATCACGCCCAGGTCGTTCAGCCGCTGCACGGCGCGCTTGCCGAGCGGCGACAGGCCGTCCAGGGCATCGGCGGTGTCATTGAAGAACGGCAGCGGGCGCGAAGAGTCGGCCCAGCTGTTGTTGCCCACATAGCTGAACCCGAACATGCGCACGCCGCGCGCGGCCCAACGGTCGAGCTGGTCGATGTCATCGCCCAGCGCATAGGCGTTGAGCATGCTGAGGAACACCGCGAACTTGCCTTCGCCGTGCAGGCGCCGCATGTCTTGCGGGGTATAGGCAATACCCACCTGCTGCGGGAAGTCGCGGACCATGGCGGTGATGGCGTTGTAGCGCACCTCCTGGGTGTGGCGGGCGGCTTCGACGAAGCCTGGGGTCGGGCGGTGCGGGCCGCCGTCTCCGGTCCAGGACTCTGGCCAGGCGAAGATGGTCAGGGCCGCGCCGGACAAACGCCCGCGTGCGGCCTTGGCCAGGTCGAAGCGGCCATCGCCATCCTTGTCGGCCTCACTGCCTTCGGTGCCGAAGGTCAGCGGCAGGGTGACATGGCTGTCGAACGAGATGATGCGTTCCTGCAGGTCGTTGGCCTGGCGGGTCACCTCCCTGGAATAGCCGGCGGGTGTGGCGAAGTAGTGCCAGGCGGCAAACCCGGCGCCAGCGGCAGCCGCCGCGGCCAGGCTGATAAACAGGGCTTTCTTCCAGCGTGGAGTCGTCATCTTGGTCTCAGTAGGTTCACCGTCGAGGGATGGGCACAGAGGCCGCCGCTACCTGCAGTGAACGAGCTTGCACCCGGGAAATTTAGCCGCTATCAGGTCGCTGGCGCAGGGCCCTGTAGGAGCGGCCTTGTGTCGCGATAGGGGTGCGCAGCGCCCCCAGGATCTTCGCACCTCTGCAAAATTGCCGGGGCCGCCTTGCGGCCCTTTCGCGACACAAGGCCGCTCCTACATTGACCGAGTTGCCCTCAGGGGCGGGGGTGGCAAGCCGCTAAATTTCGCCTGCCGTGCAACGTTCTAGCCTTGGACGGGCCGTGCTCCATGGCCGCAATGAATGCACAGGTATGCAATGACGATTTCCCGACGCGGTTTCATCGCCGGTGTGGCACTGACGGGTGTGGTGGTGCCCGGTGCGCTGGGGGCGCTGTATGTGCAGCGCCAGCGTGCCGCCGAGGAATTCCCGGAAACCCCTGGCGAGGCCGTCGTCGAGTTGGCCGATACCCGCCTGCAGCAGTTGGGCGATACCCTGCGCGGCATCTGGCGCTGGACGCTGCTGGGCAAGGATGCGGGGCTGGACGGCCTACCCACGAGTGAACTGGAGCTGTTCCTGGATGTGGCAACCAGCGGACGCGCCCTGCGCGGCTACCTGGATACTCCCGAGCGCCTGCGTGGGCAGGATGAGCCGCGCTACCGCGTGATAGGCGACCTGCTGGCGGACAAACCGGGCACCCTGCGCTGGCGCCTGTTTTCGGCCCAGGCCCGCTATGAATGCCATATCGTGCTCGACGAGGTCTGGGGCCGGTTCGGCAACGCCGGGCCGGCCACCCTCAACGGGCGCATTGCACGCCTGGACCGCGCGCTGACTTTGCCTGTGGAGGACAACCAGTTCCTGGCCTTGAAGCGCACCTTCCCCGAGGCGCGCGAGCGTACCCCGCTGAACCCGCAGTTGTTGGCCTGGCTGACCACCCCGGAGCATCGCCTGTTCCACCAGCTGTGGCACTCGTCGCGGGACAAATGGCACAAGCTGGGCAAGGACAAGCAGGGCGCCCTTCGTGGCCTGGGCTGGCAGCCCGGGCCACGTGATCGCGAGCGTGACGCGCGGGGCCGGCACAAGGACCGCAACGGCTCGGGAGAAGACTTTTTATTCATGCACCGGCACATGCTTGGCAGGGCCCGTGCCTTGCAGGACTTGCCGTCATGGACGCGCTTCCCGTTGCCGCAGCCGGAACTGGAGCGCGACCGGGCCGGATTCGCCCGCTACTTCGACAACCATGACGGCAATGCCCTGCCGCCCACCTGGCTGGCCAGCGGTGATGCGGAATACACCCAGTGGGTGCGCGACATCAAGACGCCGGATACCTTCCATGGCAACTTCCAGGTCTGGGAGTCACGCTACACCGACCCGGAGTACCTGAGCACCTTGACCCTGGGCCAGTTCGGTTCGGAAGTGGAGCTGGGCCTGCACGACTGGCTGCACATGCGCTGGGCATCGGTGCCGCGCGACCCCTCCAACGGCATGCCGGTGCCGACGGCGCGCACGCCGGATGATTTTGCCGAGCGCTGGTTCGCCGAACAGAACGATTTTCTCGGTGACCCGTTTTCATCCCATGTGAACCCGGTGTTCTGGCACTTTCATGGCTGGATCGACGACCGCATCGAGGACTGGTTCCACGCCCATGAGCGGCTGCACCCAGGCGAGGTACGGCGCCTGGAAGTCAATGGCGTACCATGGTTTGCGCCAGGGCGCTGGGTGGAGGTGGCCGACCCGTGGCTGGGGCCGGATACCCATGGTTGCTCGACGGTGCCGGGTTTGCGGCCCGGGCGCAGTGTAGAGATGGACCCGGAGACCATGAAGCTGGCGTTGCGCATCATCTACAGCGATGACGACCTGCTCGACAAGCTGCGGCCCAAGGTACCGCAGCGGCCGTGGTATGCGCGCAACCTGAAGGTGGCGCAGCGCTCGCGTTGAAGCCCCCGAGGCTTGCGCCGCCTTTTTGTAGGAGCGGCCTTGTGTCGCGATGGGCTGCGCAGCAGCCCCCGGATTTCAGCGTTGATGCGGATAATGCCGGGGCCGCCTTGCGGCCCATCGCGACGCAAGGCCGCTCCTACAACGGGGCGCGCAGGTGTTCTAGTTGCCAGCCACCCCCCAATGCCTTGTACAACGCCACGCTACCCTGCAACCGGGCCAGGCGCAGTTGGGCCTGCTGGTCCTGCGCCGCATACAAGGTGCGCTGGGTCTCCAGCACGCTCAACAGCGTCTCCGCTCCCGCGCCATAACGCTGCTGCGCCAGGTCGAATGCCAGGCGCGCCTGCGCCACTTCTTCATCCTGCCACTGCCGCTGGCGGTCCACGCCCTGGATCGCATTGAGCGCCTTCTCGACATCGGCAAAACCGGCCAGGATGCTGCTGCGGTAGGTCTCCAGCAACTCTGCCTGTTCAGCCTCGGCCAGTTCACGCGCGGCGCGCAGGCGGCCGTTGTTGAAGACCGGCGCGACCAGGCCGCTGGTGAGGGTGTAGTAGGAGCTGTCGAACAAATGGGCAAAGGTATTGGCGCCAGCCCCCAGGTTGGCCCCGAGGGTGAGCTTGGGCAGCATGGCGGCGCGGGCGACCTGCACATTGGCGCTGGCGGCAGCGAGCCGAGCTTCTGCTGCGGCAATGTCCGGGCGGCGGGTGAGCAGCTCGCTGGGCACGCCGCTGCCAATGGCGGGCCATTGCAGGGTGTTGATCGCGTCCTGGCTGGTGGGCAGCGACTGCACCGGGTCGCCGAGCAGGGTCGCCAGGGTGACCCGGCTGTCTTGCCACTTCTGTTCCAGTAACGGCAACTGACGTTGCTGCGCGGCCACCAGGCTGCGCTGCTGGGCCAGTTCCAGGCGCGTGGCGGAACCGCTGCGCTGGCGTGCCTCGACCAGGCCCAGCACGTCCTGGGCATTGCGCAGGTTGAGGCGGGCAATGCGCAACTGTTCCTGCAAAGCCAGGCCCTGCAGGTAACTGTCGGCCACCGCGCTGACCAAGGTCAGCTCCACGGTCTGGCGGTCGAAGCGGCTGGCATCCAGGCTGCGCAGGGCGCTGTCACGGGTCGCTCGCAGGCCACCCCAGAAGTCGATTTCGTAGCTGGCGCTGAGCTGCATGCCGAACGAGGTGCTGGTGGGTTCGCTGCGGCTGACATCCAGCTGGTCGTAGCCGTCACCGTGCAGCAGGCGTTGGCGGCTACCATCCAGGCCCAGCTTCAGCTCCGGTAGCAGCGGCGCGCCGGCGATGACTGCGCGGGCCTGGGCCTGGCGTACCCGTGCCGTGGCAGCAGCCAGGTCGTGGGCATTGTGCAGGGCGTGCTGCACCAGGCGGTCGAGTTCGCGGCTGGCGAAGGCTTGCCACCACTGCGTCGTTGGCAGTTGGGCCGAGGGTGATGCGGCCTCGCCTTGCCAGGCAGATGGCGCGGCAATACCGCTGGCGGGTGTTTGCGGCGTGCTGCAGGCGGCGAGGCATACGCACAGGGGCAACAGGCTGATGCGGCTAGGCAGAGTCATGGGTTATTCGCTGGTAAGGGCTTTGACCGGGTCGAGGCGGGCGGCCTTGCGCGCTGGCATGAAGCCGAACACGATGCCGGTGACGACAGCACAGGCGAAGGCGCCGAGCATGGCGGGCAGGGCAAAGGCCACCGCCACTTCGGCCAGCATCAGGCCGCCACCGATGGCCAGGGCCAGGACGATGCCGGCCAGGCCGCCGACCATCGACAGCATCACCGCCTCGCTGAGGAATTGCCGCAGGATGTCGCGCTGGCGCGCGCCGGTGGCCATGCGGATACCGATTTCACGGGTGCGCTCGCGCACGGTCATCAACATGATGTTCATCACGCCGATGCCACCCACCAGCAGCGAGATCGCGGCGATCGCCCCCAGCATCAGCGACAGGCTGTTCTGCGTGCGCGCCTCGGCCTGGATCAGCGCTGCGTCATTGGTCAGCTCGAAGTCCTGGCGGCCGTTGTGGCGCTGGCGCAGCAGCTTGTCGATGGCCGCTTCGGCTTCGTTGACCCGCGTGGAGTCCAGGGCGGCAACGGCGATGTAGTCCGGGTCACGCTGGCCGAACAGACGGATGGCTGCGGCGGAGTAGGGCACCACGATGCGCCCGTCGCTGTCCTGGTCGCCAGAGCTGGCGCCCTTGCCGGCCAGGATACCGACCACCTGGAACGGCACATTGCCGATCAACAGGTACTGCCCCAAAGGGTCGCGCCCAGGGTCGAGCATCTTTTCCCGCACTTTCTGGCCGATCACCGCCACCGCGGCAGCGTTGGCTTCATCGGCATCGCTGTAGAAGCTGCCTTGCACCGCCGGCCAGTTGAAAATCTCGGGGAACCCGGTGTTGTTGCCACCCACATAGAACCGCTGGCTGTTGTTGCCGTGGCGCACCATCATCTTTTCGCCGATCACCGGCATCACGTGCTTGACCTGCGGCAGTTGGCCGATGGCAGCGACATCGTCGAGGGTGATGGTGCCGGCCTGCTCGCCCAGGCTCGCCGGCTTGCCGTTCAGGTAGAGGATGTTCGAGCCGAAGGCTGCCATCTGCGCCATGACCTGGCGCTTGCTGCCTTCGCCCACTGCCAGCATCACCACCACCGAGGCCACACCGATGACGATCCCCAGCAGGGTCAGGGCGGTGCGGAAGCGGTTGACCCACATCACCCGCCAGGCCGCCTGCAGGGCTTCGAACAATTCACCTTTCCATGCCCCGTGCAAGGTTGCGCCATGGTCCAGGCGCTGGCGCAGCTGGTCGGCCTGTAGCCCGCGACTGTTTTCGACCATGGGCTTTTCGGCGGCCGAATCGCTGATGATCAGGCCGTCGCTAATTTCGATCACGCGCTGCGCCCGCGCCGCGACATTGCGGTCATGGGTGATCAGGATGATCACGTGGCCCTGGCTGGCCAGCTCGTCGAGCAACGCCATCACTTCGGTGCCGCTGTGGCTGTCGAGGGCGCCAGTGGGTTCGTCGGCGAGGATGATATGGCCACCGTTCATCAACGCCCGGGCAATCGACACCCGTTGTTGCTGGCCGCCAGACAACTGGTGCGGGCGGTTGCCAGTGCGGCTGGCCAGGCCCAGGCGGCCGAGCAGGGCGCTGGCACGGGCGTGGCGTTCGTTGGCGGCGATGCCGGCATAGATGGCCGGCATTTCGACGTTTTCCTGGGCCGAGCCCGAGGGGATCAGGTGGTAGCCCTGGAACACGAAGCCGAACGCCTCGCGGCGCAGCCAGGCCAGTTCGTCGCTGCCCAGCTCGGCCACATCCTTGCCGGCGAAGCGGTAACTGCCGGAGGTGGGGCGGTCGAGGCAGCCGAGGATATTCATCAAGGTCGATTTGCCGGAGCCAGAGGCGCCGACGATGGCGACGAACTCGCCGGGATGGATGCGCAAGCTGATGCCATGAAGGATATCGACCTTGGGCGTTTCGATGCCGCCGTAGGATTTACGGATGTCGACCAGCTCGATCAGGGGTGTGCTCATTCAACCTCCGCTGACGCCAGGGGCGCCTATCACCAGGCGTTCGCCTTCGTTCAGGCCGTCCAGCACCTGTACCCGCAGGCGGTCGCTGAGGCCGGTGCGCACCTGGCGCTGTTCCACCTTGCCGTCGCGGGTCAGCACATGCGCCAGGCGCAGGCCATCGCCTTCGTCCAGCGCGGCCAGTGGTACGGTCAGCACCTGGCTGGCTTTGCCGGCGACAAAGAACACCTGCGTGGTCATCTCGGCCATCAGGGCGCCGTCCGGGTTGTCGACATCCAGCAGCACGCTGTACTGCACCACCTGGCTGCCGGCACTGCCATTGCTGACGCTGGCCGGGCTGCCGCCGCCCTGGCTGGCCTGCTCCAGTGGCTTGGGTGGGATCGGCAGCACTTGCCGCACGGTGCTGGTCCAGCGGCGCTTGCCGCCGGCCAGGGTGGTGAAGTAGGCGGTCATGCCCGGGGTGACCTTGCCGATGTCGGCCTCCGACACCTGGGCCCACACGGTCATCGGCGAGAGCTTGGCGATGCGCAGGATCAACGGGGTTTGTTGTTGGGCATTGAGGGTCTGCCCCTCACGGGCATCCACCGCCACTACCGTGCCGTCCATCGGCGCGTAGATGCGCGTGTAGCCCAGCTCGGCCTCGTCGCTGCGCAGGCTGGCCTGGGCCTGGCGGATCTGGGCCTGGAACATGTCGATGCGCGCCTGGGTGACCTTCAGCTGTGCGGCGGCCGTTTGCACGTCCTCGTCACGGGTGGCGCCGGCGGCGGCCAGCTCCCGTTGGCGTTTGAGCTGCTGCCGGGCCAGTTGGAACTGAGCGCGTTGTTCGGCCAGCTGGGCCTTGAGGTTGTCGATCGAGTAGCGGCCGGCATCCAGCCGGGCCTGCTGGGTAGAAGGGTCGATCTCGACCAGCAGCTGGCCTTTGCGCACCGTGTCGCCGACCTCCACATGCAGGGTGTGGATCTGCCCCGATGCCTGGGCACCGACGTCCACGTAGCGCCTTGGTTGCAGGGTGCCCAGTGCGGTAACGCTGCTTTCGATGTCGGCGCGGGTCACGGCAACCGTGCTGAGCGGCTGTGCGCCGTAGGGCAGGGCCTTCCAGGCCAGCAGGCTGCCCAGGCCGAGCAGGCCCAGGCCGCTGAGCAGGAGCCGGCGACGGGTGTTGGTTAAAGGTCTCATGCAGACATCCAGCCGAGTGGGTGCCAGATAGACGAAAGCGGCAGGAGGGGATTTAGCGAATATTGAGCAGGGGCTGACAGGTGTATGGCGACAGGGTTGTGGCGCCTGTGAGATCGAGCGCCGCCCGCGCGGCGCTTCGCAGCACAAGGCTGCTCCTACATCTATTTCGGGCCAGTAACGCCTGTACCAATGCGCGCGACCGCCCTGTTTGTCCGACACGATATTGAGGTGGACGCCAGAGGGACGCGCGCCTCTGTCACAGGAATAATTGGCCCGAAACAGATGTAGGAGCAGCCTTGTGCTGCGAAGCGCCGCGCGGGCGGCGCGCGATTTCACAGGCGCGAAACCTCCCAAGACATACCCTTGTTGCTGAGAATAATTATAATTTGTAAGATCGCACGTTGACATCACTCGGTCCCGCGTTGCTGCCTGAAAAGGCTTTCTGGCATAGGCTGGCAGGACGATCTCAGGTAACGTCGTGGAACATTACTATCGCGAACTGGTGGGTTTTCTTTCTTCGCGCCTGGGCAGTCGTCAGGCCGCCGAAGACGTGGCGCATGATGCCTACCTGCGAGTGCTGGAGCGCACCGACGCCGAGCGCATCGAGCACCCGCGTGCTTTCCTTTACCGCACCGCGCTGAACCTGGTTGTCGACCGCCATCGCCGGCACCTGGTGCGCCAGGCCGAGCCATTGGAGGTGCTGGACAACGACGAGCGCTGGCACACCCCGGCGCCGACCCATGACATGCAGCTCGACCAGCGCCTGGCGCTGATGCAGCGCGCCCTGGATGAGCTGAGCAAGGTCTGCCGCGACTGCTTCCTGCTGCGTAAGCTCGAAGGCTTGTCACACCAACAGATTGCCGAGCACCTGGGTATTTCCCGCAGTCTGGTGGAAAAGCACATCGTCAATGCCATGAAGCACTGTCGTGTGCGCATGCGCGAGTGGGAATCCTGATCGCCGGGTTGAAGGCGGATGAAAATTCCGTCAGTCGCTCACTTGATTTCCACGGTTTTCCCGACTTCTATCAAAGAAGACCCTTGCCAGGCGTAGCCTAGGCAGCAGCCGTTACTGGCGCAGTATGGTCATGGAGCCTAACCATTACCCAACTGCCCAGGTCCCACCATGGCCAACAAGACCCTGCGCATCCTCATCGCCGATGCACACCCCTGCCAGCGCCTGCAACTGGAGCGGCTGCTCAACGGCCTGGGCTACTACCGGATAGCGCCAGTGGAAAGCTTCGAGGAGCTGCAGCGCCTGGTGCTGAGTGCCTTGCAGCCTTTCCACCTGCTATTGGGCAATATTGAGCTGGCCAGCCATGTCGGGGTCGATCTGGCGCGCTTCTGTCGCGTCAGCACGCAGATCCAGCATGCCCTGCTTTATCACTCCAACCAGTTGCAAGTGCCGTTGGTGCCGCAGGCCGAGCGCCAGGCCGTCAGCATGAGCCTGCCCCAGGTGCCCGACAACGAGGCACTGGAGGCATTCATGGCGATCATCGATTCGCCGCTGCAGGTCGGCAGGCTACCGCTGCCGGGCGCCATGCCGGCTGCCACGGCGCGGCCACGGCCGAAGGCCAATTTCGTCAATACCCTGTTCAACCGCTAAAGCCGCAGCGGGCGGGGCAAGGGGGCAGCTATTTGCTATCCTCTTGCCCTTTGCCGATTTGCGGACCCTGCCATGACTGCCATCGATACCGCTCGCCCGCCCCGGTTCAGCCGCGGCGACCACCGGACCCTGGGCCTGGCGGCGTTGGGCGGCGCGCTGGAAATCTACGACTTCATCATCTTCGTATTCTTTGCGCTGACCCTCAGCCAGCTGTTCTTCCCGCCCGAGATGCCCGAATGGCTGCGCCTGCTGCAAAGCTTCGGAATCTTCGTCACCGGCTACCTGGCGCGGCCGCTGGGCGGCATCCTGATGGCGCACTTCGCCGACCACCTGGGACGCAAGCGGGTCTTCAGCCTGAGCATCCTGATGATGGCCCTGCCGTGCCTGTTGATCGGTGTGATGCCGACCTACGCCGACATCGGCTATGCCGCGCCGCTGATCCTGCTGGCACTGCGTATCCTGCAGGGCGCGGCGGTGGGCGGCGAGGTGCCGAGCGCCTGGACTTTCGTCGCCGAGCACGCGCCAGCCGGGCGGCGCGGTTATGCCCTGGGCTTCCTGCAGGCCGGCCTGACCTTTGGCTATCTGCTGGGGGCACTGACCGCGACCTTGCTGGCGCAAGTGTTCACCCCGCAGGAAATCCTCGACTACGCCTGGCGCTACCCGTTCCTGCTCGGCGGGGTATTCGGCGTGATCGGCGTGTGGCTGCGTCGTTGGCTCAGCGAAACACCGGTGTTCCTCGCCCTGCGCGCGCGCCAGGAGCAGCCGGTGAGCTTCCCGCTGCGGCGGGTGCTGGGCGAACACCGCCGGGCGTTGATCCCGGCGGCGCTGCTGACCTGCGTGCTGACTTCCGCCGTGGTGGTGCTGGTGGTGATTACCCCGACAGTGATGCAGCAGCGTTTCGGCATGAGTGCCGGGCACACCTTTGCCCTTAGCAGCGTGGGCATCGTCTTCCTCAACATCGGCTGCGTGCTGGCCGGGCTGCTGGTCGACCGTGCAGGCGCCTGGCGCGCACTGATGTTCTACAGCCTGTTGCTGCCGGTGGGCATCGGCGCGTTGTATGCCAGCCTGGTGGGACAGTGGAGCGTGACCTGGCTGGCCTATGCGCTGGCGGGCCTGTCCTGCGGCGTGGTGGGCGTAGTGCCATCAGTGATGGTCGGGTTGTTCCCGGCCGAGATCCGCGTGTCGGGCATCTCCTTCACCTATAACGTGGCCTACGCGCTTTGGGCCAGCACCACGCCGCTGGCGCTGATTGCGCTGATGCCGTGGAGCCCGTGGGTGTGTGTCGGCTTTTGTCTTGTCATGGGCACGGTGGGGTTGCTGACGGCCTTGTACTTCGGACGTCGGGAGCCATTGGCGTTCGCGGCAGAGCCGATGCCGGTAATGTGTGGTGAAAAATAGTTTTCTGTTGTTTGTTCTGGCCTCATTGCCGGCAAGCCGGCTCCCACAGGGATAGCGCATGGATCGAGGTCGATGCGGTCGAGGTGGGAGCTGGCTGCCGGCGATGAGGCCGGTACAGGTAAAACAAAAAGCCCCCGGCTCGTGAGAACCGGGGGCTTTTTGTTACTGCAGGGCAGAGGCCTTACATGTTCGGGTAGTTCGGCCCGCCAGCGCCTTCAGGGGTGACCCAGGTGATGTTCTGGGCCGGGTCCTTGATGTCGCAGGTCTTGCAGTGCACGCAGTTCTGCGCGTTGATCTGGAAGCGCTTGTTGCCATCCTCCTGAGTGACCACTTCGTACACGCCCGCCGGGCAGTAGCGCTGGGCCGGCTCGTCGTACAGCGGCAGGTTGCTGGCGATCGGCACGTTCGGGTCGGTCAGCTTCAGGTGGCAGGGCTGTTCCTCTTCGTGGTTGGTGCTGGAGAGGAATACCGAGCTGAGCTTGTCGAAGCTGAGCTTGCCGTCCGGTTTCGGGTAATCGATCTTCTGCGACTCGGCCGCCAGCTTCAGGCAGGCGTAGTCCGGCTTGGTGTCGTGCAGGGTGAACGGCAGCTTGCCGCCGAACCAGTTCTGGTCCACATAGTTGAATGCCGCGCCCAGCAGCGGGCCGAACTTGTGCATGGCCGGGCCGAAGTTGCGGCTGGCGAACAGCTCCTCGTACAGCCAGCTGGCCTTGAAGGCGCTGACGTAGCCGTTGAGCTGGTCACCGCCTTCGCTGCCGGCGATCAGTGCATCAGCCACCGCTTCGGCGGCGAGCATGCCGGACTTCATTGCGGTGTGGCTGCCCTTGATCTTGGCGAAGTTCAGGGTACCCAGGTCGCAGCCGATCAGCGCGCCGCCGTTGAAGACCATTTTCGGCAGCGAGTTGAAGCCGCCCTTGCAGATGGCACGGGCACCGTAGCTGATGCGCTTGCCGCCTTCGAGGTATTGCGCCATCACCGGGTGGTGCTTGAGACGCTGGAACTCGTCGAACGGCGACAGGTAGGGGTTGGCGTAGGACAGGTCGACGATCAGGCCGACCACCACCTGGTTGTTTTCCAGGTGATAGAGGAACGAACCACCAGTGTTGTCCTTGGCCATGACGTCCAGCGGCCAGCCGGCAGTGTGCACCACCAGGCCCTGCTCGTGCTTGGCCGGGTCGATTTCCCAGATTTCCTTCAGGCCGATGCCGTAGTGCTGGACGTCGGCTTCGCTATCCAGGTTGAAGCGCTTGATCAGCTGCTTGCCGATGTGGCCACGGCAACCTTCGGCGAACAGGGTGTACTTGCCACGCAGCTCCATTCCAGGGGTGTACATGCCGTCTTTCGGGTTGCCTTCACGGTCCACACCCATGTCGCCGGTGACAATGCCGCGCACCACGCCGTTTTCATCGAACAGCGCTTCCTGGGCGGCGAAGCCCGGGTAGACTTCCACGCCCAGGTTCTCGGCCTGCTGGGCCAGCCAGCGGCACAGGTTGCCCAGGGAGATGATGTAGTTGCCCTGGTTGTGCATGGTCTTGGGCACGAACAGGTCAGGCACCTTGGTCGAACTGCCTGCATCCTTGAGTACGTAGATGTCGTCACGCTTCACTTCGGTGTTCAGCGGTGCGCCGAGCTCTTTCCAGTCGGGGAACAGCTCGTTCAGGGCACGGGGTTCGAACACCGCGCCGGAGAGGATGTGGGCGCCGACTTCAGAGCCTTTTTCCACCACGCAGACGCTGATTTCGCTACCGGCTTCGGCGGCCTTCTGCTTCAGTCGGCAGGCGGCGGACAGGCCCGCCGGGCCGGCGCCGACGATGACCACGTCGAATTCCATGTATTCGCGTTCCACTGGTTCTCTCCTACTCATCAAGGCTCGTGCTGTTGCTTTGTCTTATTGGGTGCGCGGGGCATTCGCAGCGGTTCTACGCAACGGCGGAACTGTAGCTGGGCAAATGACGGACTACACCGTTTTGTCTTGGCCGCGCATTATATCTACACCACTTGGCGGGTCCAATACAAACGTTTGTTTGAATTTGCCGCAGGCCAGTAAAATCACAGGAACGCGGCTGGAGGGTGACCGATTTGCCGTATTGACCGGATTGGGTGTTACGGTCAAGATACGAGCGGTTTTACGTTCGCCGTAGGCTTGCAGCCGGGCGCAGGTACACCTCTAAAGACCAGGTGTGGAGCAGGGTTTTGCGGCCTTTGGCCGGTTTGTAGTGGAGTTTACACGCCATGACAGAAAATGACCCGTGAGTATTTGTCGCAAGAGTCCGGACAAGACTGTTCGGTCACTGTGAAGTTACCGCCTCCCGGTACGTTTTTAGAGGTGCCCTTGTACCCACGCGCATCGCAGGGCTCTGCCCCTGGCGACTATCTATTCACCGGAGAGTAACGAGGAATCCATGAAGGTTCTTGTAGCTGTCAAACGAGTGGTCGACTACAACGTCAAGGTTCGCGTCAAGGCGGACAACTCCGGCGTCGACCTTGCTAACGTCAAGATGTCCATGAACCCCTTCTGCGAAATCGCCGTGGAAGAAGCCGTACGCCTGAAGGAAAAGGGCGTCGCGTCCGAGATCGTCGTCGTTTCCGTCGGCCCGACCACTGCCCAGGAGCAACTGCGTACTGCCCTGGCACTGGGTGCCGACCGTGCCATCCTGGTCGAAGCCGCTGACGAACTGAATTCCCTGGCCGTGGCCAAGGCGCTGAAAGCCGTTGTCGACAAAGAGCAGCCGCAGCTGGTCATCCTCGGCAAGCAGGCCATCGACAGTGACAACAACCAGACCGGCCAGATGCTGGCTGCGCTGACCGGCTTCGCCCAGGGCACCTTCGCCTCCAAGGTCGAAGTGGCTGGCGACAAGCTGAACGTCACCCGTGAAATCGACGGCGGCCTGCAGACCGTTGCACTGAACCTGCCAGCCATCGTCACTACCGACCTGCGCCTGAACGAACCGCGCTATGCGTCGCTGCCGAACATCATGAAGGCCAAGAAGAAGCCGCTGGAGACTGTTACTCCAGACGCGCTGGGCGTTTCCCTCGCCTCCACCAACAAGACCCTGAAGGTTGAAGCCCCGGCTGCCCGCAGCGCTGGCATCAAGGTCAAATCGGTGGCCGAACTGGTCGAGAAGCTGAAGAACGAAGCGAAGGTAATCTAAATGACTATCCTGGTTGTCGCTGAATACGAGAACGGTGCCGTAGCCCCGGCCACCTTGAACACTGTTGCTGCTGCCGCCAAGATCGGTGGTGATGTGCACGTGCTGGTCGCTGGCCAGAACGTGGGCGGCGTTGCCGAGTCCGCAGCCAAGATCGCTGGCGTGGCCAAGGTGCTGGTTGCCGATAACGCTGCCTACGCCCACGTCCTGCCAGAAAACGTTGCGCCGCTGATCGTCGAGCTGGCCAAGGGTTACAGCCACGTGCTGGCGCCGGCCACCACCAACGGCAAGAACATCCTGCCGCGCGTTGCCGCGCTGCTGGACGTGGACCAGATCTCCGAGATCATCTCGGTCGAGTCCGCCGACACCTTCAAGCGCCCGATCTATGCTGGTAACGCCATTGCCACCGTGCAATCGAGCGCTGCCATCAAGGTCATCACCGTGCGTACCACCGGCTTCGACGCCGTGGCCGCCGAAGGTGGTTCGGCTGCCATCGAAGCCGTTGGCGCTGCGCACAACGCCGGCATCTCGGCCTTCGTTGGCGAAGAGCTGGCCAAGTCCGACCGCCCAGAGCTGACCGCTGCCAAGATCGTCGTTTCCGGCGGCCGTGGCATGGGCAACGGTGACAACTTCAAGCACCTGTACAGCCTGGCCGACAAGCTCGGCGCTGCCGTCGGTGCTTCGCGCGCCGCGGTCGACGCCGGCTTCGTGCCGAACGACATGCAGGTCGGTCAGACCGGCAAGATCGTTGCGCCACAGCTGTACATCGCCGTCGGTATCTCCGGCGCGATCCAGCACCTGGCCGGCATGAAGGACTCCAAGGTGATCGTGGCGATCAACAAGGACGAAGAAGCGCCGATCTTCCAGGTAGCCGACTACGGCCTGGTCGCTGACCTGTTCGAAGCGGTTCCGGAGCTGGAAAAGCTGGTCTGATCCGCCTGCTTCACTTATAAAGAACCCGGCCCTTGTACAGGGGCCGGGTTTTTTTTGGTCTGTACAAGGAGTGAGCAATGGTGCTGCGTAAAGCAGGCGGGGTGCTGGCATGCCTGGCGGTGCTGGTTTCGCCGCTGGCCATGGCGGCGGGCAAGTGTGAACGCCTGGTGGCAACCGGCAGCCCTGATTCTCCGCCCTATTCATGGCAGGACCCCAATGACCCGAAACAACTGGTCGGCGCCAACGTCGACCTGCTGCGCCAGGTGGCTGGCGAGCTGGGTGTGAAAGTGGAGGTGCTGAGCGCCGGCCGTCGTGACCAGGCGCTGGAAGAAGTACGTAGCGGGCGGATGGACCTGCTGCTCGACACCCCCATGCAGGTGGAGCAACTGACCGCGCTGGACTACATCCATCCACCCCTGCAGCTCAACGAATACCTGGTGTGGACGCGCCACGACGCCACACTGGCCTTCGAGGGCCCGGCTGACCTGGCCCAGTACCAAGGCAGTTTGTCCGAGCGCGCTCGGCTGACCCCGGCCTTTACCGCTTTCGCCAAGGCCCAGCTGAAGCTGGTGCCGGCACAGAACCTGACCCAGGCATTCCAGAAGCTGGTGCTCGGCCAGGTGGATTATGTGCTCGCTGGCCGCTATTCGGGCATGGCCATGGCCCAAAGCCTGGGCATGAGCAATGACCTGATCGCCCGCGGCCTGCCGGTGGATCGGCCGGGCCTGTATCTGGCCCTGTCGCACAATTCGGCCTGCAATGACAGCTGGTTGCGTGGGCAACTGGCGAAAAAACTGACAGAATTGCCGATCTCCGGTGCGTCCGAGGCTGTGCTGCAACGTAATGTCGAGCGCTGGAAAGCGCAGTTGCAGGTGCCGTCGGACGCCCCCAAACACTAGGAAGATTGCGTGAGAACCCAACCACTAATCCTTGCCCTGGCCGTGCTCGGCCTGGCTGGCTGCGCCAACGATCCGGCCCCGAACGAGCAGATGCGCATCTCCGAACAGGCACTGGAGCAGGCCAGGGCCGTCGGTGCCACCGAGCAGGTCGATGCGCTCAAGCTGGCTGAAGACAAGCTGGCCAGGGCCAAGACCAACATGCTCACCGAAGACTACCGCGATGCGCGCATGCGTGCCGAGCAGGCCGAACTGGATGCGCGTCTGGCCGAGGCCCAGGTACTGAACCAGAAGAGCGAAGAGCAGCTGCAACTGCTGCAGTCGCGGGTCCAGCGCCTGCGCAAGCAGTTGGAGGTGCAGCCATGATCCGTCGCATGCCATTGGCCGCGCTGGCAGTGCTGGCGCTGGCGGCAGGTTTGCAAGGTTGCGCCAGCCAGCGCAGCAGCGCAGCGCTGGATGATGCCACTGCAGCTTTCCAGAAGGTCAAGGATGATTCCAATGTGCTGCGCAGCGCGCCGCGCGACGTGATTCGCGCAGGCGAGTCGCTGGCCCGTGCCGAGCGCCTGTCCAGCTACATCGGCACCGGTGCCGACGTGCGCCATTACGCCTACCTGAGCCAGCGCTACAGCGAAATTGCCAGTGAGCATGCCAAGCTGGCGTTGAACCAGGAGCGCCAGGCCAAGCTCGACCTGGAGCGCCAGCGCCTGCAGCTGGCCTTGCGCGAGGCCAAGCTGGCCAGTGTTCAGCAGCAGGGCAAGTGGGTCGAATCGCAGATCGCCGCGCTGGCCTCGGAGCAGGCCGACCGTGGTCTGGTGATGACCCTGGGGGACGTGCTGTTCGACACCGGCCGCGCCGACCTGAAGAACTCAGCCAGCCGTACCGTGCTCAAGCTGGTGCAGTTCCTCCAGCTCAACCCGCGCCGGGTGGTTCGGATCGAGGGCTATACCGACAGCACCGGCCCGGCCGAGGACAACCTGAAGCTGTCCCGTGACCGGGCGCAAGCCGTGGCCGACATGCTGGTAGACCTGGGTATCGACGAGAAGCGCCTGCAGGTCGAGGGGTATGGCGACCAGTACCCGATCGAGGCCAATGCCTCGGAGCGGGGCAGGGCGCAGAACCGTCGGGTGGAGATCGTGTTCTCCGATGACAAGGGCAAGCTGGCGCCAGCACGCTGAGTCTTTGAAATACCGGGGACCGCTCTGCGGTCCTTTCGCGACACAAGGCCGCTCCTACAGGCGTTGTGCATGCCTTGAGTTTGGCACTGCTCTTGTGGGAGCGGCTTTAGCCGCGAACACCGGCAAAGCCGGTGCCATCCACCGCGTCACCTGCTTCGCGGGTGAACCCGCTCCCACAGGGGCGGCGCACCCCCGGCAGTTTGTCGGCTTAATCGTTTCGATAGCTGTCACGCTATTGTATTGTCGACTATGTTGCATTCTGTTCCAGTACACTCTGCAACTGTTACGGTATCCTCTACCGTCACTGAGCCGTACAAGAATAACGAGTCTGCCGCCATGACCAACCTGCTGTTGTACCAGCGTATCGCCCAGCAACTGGCCGATGACATCCGTCGTGGTGTCTACCAGCCAGGCGAGCGGGTGCCCTCCGTGCGCAAGATGAGCGCCCAGCTCAATGTCAGCCATGCCACGGTGCTGCAGGCCTATGCCAATCTCGAGGACCAGGGGCTGATTCGTGCGCGGCCGCAGTCCGGCTACTACGTGCACCAGACCCCGGCCCTGACGGCGCAGACCCCGGACATCGCCCGCGTGGAGCGCCCCGGCCTGGTCACCCGCGCCAGTATCATCCAGCAGGTACTGACCGAGGCTCGCCGTGATGGCGTGTTCCCGTTCGGCGCCGCTGTGCCGCATGTCGACTACCTGCCGGTCCGTGCTTTACACCAGCAGATTGCCAAGGTGACACGCTTCCACAGCCCGCGTGCCTTCAGCTACATGTTCAGCCCCGGCTTCGAGCCGCTGCGCCGGCAGATCGCCATTCGCATGCGTGATGCCGGCGTACTGGTCGACCCGCGTGAAGTGATCGTGACCCATGGCTGTGTCGATGCGCTGCAGATGTCGCTGCGCGTGCTGACTCGTCCAGGCGACCTGATCGCGGCCGAATCGCCCACCTATTACGGTCTGCTGCAACTGGCCGACCTGCTGGGCCTTAAGGTGATCGAGATCCCCAGTGACCCGTCCACCGGCATCAGCCTCGAGGCGCTGCAACTGGCCGCCAACCAGTGGTCGATCAAGGCCCTGGTTCTGACCGCGCGCCTTAGTAACCCGCTGGGTGGCACTGTCCCGGAAGAGCGGCAGAAGCAGTTGCTGCGCCTGGCGTCGGACTTCGATATCCAGATCGTCGAGGATGACATCTATGGCGAGCTGATGTTCGAGCAAGGCAAGACCAAGGCGCTCAAGGCATTCGACCGCCTGGACCGAGTAATCTATTGCTCTAGTTTTTCCAAGACGCTGTCCCCTGGTGTTCGAGTTGGCTGGATGATTGCCGGGCGCTATCAGGACGAGATCCAGCGCCTGCAAACCTTCACCACTCACTCGGCCTGTAGCGTGACGCAGATGGGTGTGGCGGCCTACCTGGAGAATGGCGGCTACGACCGGCACCTGCGTTACATTCGCCAGGAGTACCGCAAGAACCTCAGTGCCTACCAGCTGGCGGTGCAGCAACACTTCCCCGAGGGTACCCAGATGACCCGGCCGACGGGCGGTTTCATCCTGTGGGTGAGCCTGCCGGGGCGGGTCAACACCCAGGAGCTGCATGTGCGTGCGCTGGAGCAGGGCATCAGTATTGCGCCGGGGCTGATCTTCAGTAACACCGAGCAATTCAACCACTGCATCCGCCTTAATTGCGGCATACCCTGGAACAAGGAAGCCGAGCGCGCGGTGATCACTCTCGGTTTGCTTGCCCAGCAATTGTGTCGGGAGCCAGCGGCGGCATTTTTATAGGCTTGCCACGCGCCTGTGGAACAGGGAGCATACGCACTTTTGCTGCCAGTCTGTCCATTTGCCATGAATGCTCTGCGCCGTTTTGCCCTGATCTTGTGCCTTGTACCGCTCTGCAGCCTGGCTGGTGTTGCCCAGGCTGCGCAGCCGGCAGGCCAGGCGCAGGCGGTCAAGCCGGTGCAGAAGGCCGCAGCCAGGCCAGCGCACAAACAATCAGCAAAAAAAGCCGGTAACAGCAAGGCCAGGCCGGCGCGCAAGCAGGTGAGCAAGGAGGTTGCCAAGCCGCTACCCAAGGCAAAGCTCGACCTCAGCCTGCCGGCCGAGATGGTCGATAACCTTGAGCCAGATGTGGGCAGCCTGTCGCCGATACAGCGTCGCAAACCTCTTCTGCCCCCCATGTTCACTGAAAAGCCGGAGACCAGCGACAGCCCGTTCCAGCTCAATGGCCGGTTGATCAGCAATGAAATGCAGCTGCAGCTACGCAATGACAGCCGTCGGGAAGTGGAAGGGGCGGCCATCGATTTCGAGTACCGCCAGTAGCTGGCGAACTGACTGCCGGGTCATGGCAGATTTCATCGTGCCAGTAATTTCAAACGCCTGTTTGAGCGGTTACTATCCAGGGACGTTCGTCCCGTTTTGTTCCAGGGAGTCCTTATTTTGGTGAATAGCCATGAACTGTCGTGAGGGCTGTGGTGCCTGCTGCATCGCCCCGTCCATCACCTCTGCGATGCCGCGCATGCCCAATGGCAAGCCGGCTGGCGAGCGCTGCCTGCACCTGACTGTCGACAACCTCTGCGACTTGTTCGGCAAGCCCGAACGGCCTGCGGTGTGTGGTGGTTTCAAGGCGGATGTCGAGGTGTGTGGCAGTGATCGTGATGAGGCCATAAGGATTCTCGGCTGGTGGGAACAGATAACGGCGGCGTGACAGGCTGGATCTTCGAAAACAAGGATAAACATGATGAGATCGTTCAAGCGTATTGCTCTGCTGTGTGGCATGGGTGTTCTGCTGTCGCCTGCGGCCTGGGCCGAAAACTGGCAGGTAGCCAAGGACGAGGAGGGGATCAAGGTTTCCCTCAGCGAAGTGGCTGGTTCCAAGTACAAGGCCTATCAAGGCGTTACCGTGATCAAGGCGCCGCTGGCCAAGGTGCAGGCCTTGCAAGAGGATGTGGTCGGGGCCTGTGCCTGGATTCACGAATGCAAGTTGCAGAAGTTGCTCAAGCACGAAGGTGACCAGAGCTGGACCTACACCCAGTTCAATACGCCATGGCCGGTGACGCCGCGGGACTCGGTGTTGCATGTGACTACTGTGAAGGAGGCTGATGGCAGCCTGGTGCGCAACCTGAAGGAAGAGCCGACCTATATCCCGGAAGAGAAGGGCTTTGTGCGGGTGGCGAAGGTCGAAGGCTTCTGGAAGCTGGTGCCCAAGGGCGACAGCACGGAAGTGACCTATCAGGTGCACACCGAACCGGGTGGCAGCGTGCCGGCGATGGTGGCCAACAAGTTCGTGGTGGATGCGCCGTTCAATACCCTGAAAGGGTTGCGGGAGCGGGCGGAGAAAAACTGAGGCATTGTGTCGAGCAGAAATAAAAAAGGCTGCCCGAGGGCAGCCTTTTTGCGTTCGGCTAGGGAAGCTTACTTGCGGTCCTGCAGCGCAACGATGTCGCGCTTCTGCTCGCCGGTGTACAGCTGGCGCGGGCGGCCGATCTTGTACGGGCTGGAGAGCATTTCTTTCCAGTGCGAGATCCAGCCCACGGTACGTGCCAGGGCGAAGATCACGGTGAACATGCTGGTCGGAATGCCGATTGCCTTGAGGATGATCCCCGAGTAGAAGTCGACGTTCGGGTACAGCGAGCGCTCGATGAAGTACGGATCGGTCAGGGCGATCTCTTCCAGGCGCATGGCCAGTTCCAGCTGCGGGTCGTTCTTGATGCCCAGCTCGCGCAGGACTTCGTCGCAGGTCTGCTTCATCACGGTGGCGCGCGGGTCGCGGTTTTTGTACACGCGGTGACCGAAGCCCATGAGCTTGAACGGGTCGTTCTTGTCCTTGGCCTTGGCGATGAACTTGTCGATGTTCGAGACATCGCCGATTTCATCGAGCATGGTCAGTACCGCTTCGTTCGCACCGCCATGGGCCGGGCCCCAGAGTGCGGCGATACCGGCGGCGATACAGGCGAACGGGTTGGCACCCGACGAACCGGCCAGACGAACGGTGGAAGTGGAGGCGTTCTGCTCGTGGTCGGCGTGGAGGATGAAGATCCGGTCCATCGCCTTGGCCAGCACCGGGCTGATCGGTTTGATCTCGCACGGGGTGTTGAACATCATGTGCAGGAAGTTTTCCGCGTACGACAGGTCGTTGCGCGGGTACATCATCGGCTGGCCCATGGAGTACTTGTAAACCATCGCGGCCAGGGTCGGCATCTTGGCGACCAGGCGCACCGCGGAAATCTCGCGGTGTTGCGGGTTATTGATGTCCAGGGAGTCGTGATAGAACGCCGACAGGGCGCCAACCACGCCGCACATCACCGCCATCGGGTGGGCGTCGCGGCGGAAGCCGTTGAAGAAGGACTTCAGCTGCTCGTGAACCATGGTGTGGTTCTTCACGGTGCTGACGAACTGGGCCTTCTGCTCGGCATTCGGCAGTTCGCCGTTGAGCAGCAGGTAGCAGGTTTCGAGGTAGTCGGACTTTTCGGCGAGCTGCTCGATCGGGTAGCCGCGGTGCAGCAGGATACCTTTGTCGCCGTCAATGTAGGTGATCTTCGACTCGCACGAGGCAGTCGCCATGAAACCAGGGTCGAAGGTGAAGTGACCAGTGGCCCCCAACCCGCGGACGTCGATTACATCAGGACCAACGGTGCCGGTTAAAATGGGCAGCTCGACGGGGGCAGCGCCCTCGATGACCAACTGCGCTTTTTTGTCAGCCATGTGGCCTCCTATTAATGCTTGAAATCATCAGACAGACCCCCCACGCAGGGCCCGCACCACTATAGAGGGATAAATTCAGATGTCAATTTGCCTAAAGGCTTGTTGAAACAGGCATTGAGGCCTGATTTTTCGCGATATTCTCGCCCATTTACGCCTTTTGTGCGCTAAAGGCAATGCGCTATTTGGGCTACCCCGTCACGTTGTCATAAGCAGCCTAACTGTCTATACTCGCAACCCGACCGCCAGGGGCTTGCAAGCCCGAACTGCTGGGGGTCGCCGTTCCCTGGGTGGTGGGTACCTGACCAGTACACTTACCAACAACTTTGCCCTGATTCGCTAGGGGCTCTTCAGTGTGAAAAAAGCCGTGAAAAGCCAACGACCTGTAAACCTAGACCTAAGGACCATCAAGCTCCCCGTCACTGCGTACACGTCCATCCTGCATCGTATCTCCGGCGTCATCCTGTTCCTCGGCCTTGCCATCATGCTTTATGCACTGGGCAAGTCGCTGGGTTCCGAGGAAGGCTTTGGTGAGGTGAAGGCGTGTCTGACCAGCCCGCTGGCCAAATTCGTGACCTGGGGCCTGCTGTCCGCCCTGCTTTATCACCTCGTGGCAGGTGTTCGTCACCTGATCATGGACATGGGCATCGGTGAGACGCTGGAAGGCGGCAAGCTGGGCTCGAAAATCGTGATCGTCATCTCCGTGGTGCTGATCGTTCTGGTGGGAGTTTGGGTATGGTAACCAATGTCACGAACCTGTCGCGTTCGGGCCTCTATGACTGGATGGCGCAGCGCGTTTCTGCGGTCGTTCTCGCGGCTTACTTCCTCTTCCTGATCGGCTACGTGGTCGCCCACCCAGGCATCGACTACACCCAGTGGCATGGTCTGTTCTCCAACAACGCGATGCGGATCTTCAGTCTGCTGGCCCTCGTTGCCCTGGGCGCTCACGCCTGGGTCGGCATGTGGACCATTGCGACCGACTACCTGACGCCTATGTCGTTCGGCAAGTCGGCTACTGCGATTCGTTTCCTGTTCCAGGCGGTATGCGGCGTTGCGATGTTCGCTTACTTCGTCTGGGGTGTGCAGATTCTCTGGGGTATCTGATCCATGGCTAGCATTCCAACCATTTCCTTCGACGCCATCATCATCGGTGGCGGCGGCGCCGGCATGCGCGCTGCGCTGCAGCTGGCTCAAGGCGGCCACAAGACTGCCGTGGTCACCAAGGTCTTCCCGACCCGTTCGCACACTGTATCCGCCCAGGGCGGCATCACCTGCGCCATCGCTTCGGCCGACCCGAACGACGACTGGCGCTGGCACATGTACGATACCGTCAAGGGCTCCGACTACATCGGTGACCAGGACGCTATCGAATACATGTGTCAGGAAGGCCCGGCTGCGGTCTTCGAGCTGGACCACATGGGCCTGCCGTTCTCGCGTACCGAAACCGGTCGCATCTACCAGCGTCCGTTCGGTGGCCAGTCCAAGGACTTCGGCAAGGGTGGCCAGGCTGCCCGTACCTGCGCCGCTTCCGACCGTACCGGTCACGCGCTGCTGCACACCCTGTACCAGGGCAACCTGAAAGCCGGCACCACCTTCCTCAACGAGTACTACGCAGTTGACCTGGTGAAGAACCAGGACGGCGCATTCGTTGGTGTGATCGCGATCTGCATCGAAACCGGCGAGACCCTGTACATCAAGTCCAAGGCCACCGTGCTGGCAACTGGCGGTGCCGGCCGTATCTACGCCTCCACCACCAACGCCCTGATCAACACCGGTGACGGCGTGGGCATGGCCCTGCGTGCCGGCGTGCCGGTGCAGGACATCGAAATGTGGCAGTTCCACCCGACCGGCATCGCCGGCGCCGGTGTACTGGTCACCGAAGGTTGCCGCGGTGAGGGTGGCTACCTGATCAACGCCCACGGCGAGCGCTTCATGGAGCGTTACGCGCCGAACGCAAAAGACCTGGCCGGCCGCGACGTGGTCGCCCGTTCCATGGTCAAGGAAATCATCGCCGGCAACGGCGTGGGCCCGAACAAGGACCACGTACTGCTGAAGCTGGATCACCTGGGCGAGGAAGTGCTGCACAGCCGCCTGCCAGGTATCTGCGAGCTGTCCAAGACCTTCGCCCACGTCGACCCTGTGGTCGCGCCGGTACCGGTCATCCCGACCTGCCACTACATGATGGGCGGCGTTGCCACCAACATTCATGGCCAGGCCATTACCATGGACGCCGAAGGCAACGACCACATCATCCCGGGCCTGTTCGCCGTAGGTGAAGTGGCGTGCGTATCTGTTCACGGTGCCAACCGCCTGGGTGGCAACTCGCTGCTCGACCTGGTGGTGTTCGGCCGTGCTGCCGGCCTGCACCTGGAGAAGGCGCTGACCGAAGGCGTGGAATACCGCGACGCCAGCGACACCGACGTCGATGTTGCCCTGAACCGCCTGAACAAGCTGAACGAGCGCACCACCGGTGAAGACGTTGCCAGCCTGAAGCGCGAGCTGCAGAGCTGCATGCAGAACTACTTCGGTGTATTCCGTACTGGCGAATACATGCAGAAGGGTATCGAGCAGCTGGCCGGTCTGCGTGACCGTATCGCCAACGTCAAGATCAACGACAAGTCCCAGGCCTTCAACACCGCGCGTATCGAAGCGCTGGAGCTGCAGAACCTGCTGGAAGTCGCCGAAGCTACCGCCATCGCGGCAGAAGCCCGTAAAGAGTCCCGCGGCGCTCACGCCCGTGAAGACTACGAAGACCGTGACGACGAAAACTGGCTGTGCCACACCCTGTACTACCCGGGTGAGAAGCGCGTCGCCAAGCGTGGCGTCAACTTTGCGCCGAAGACTGTTCCAGCCTTCGAACCAAAAGTCCGGACTTACTAAGGGTGGCCGCTATGTTGCAAGTCGAAGTTTATCGTTACAACCCGGACACCGATTCGGCGCCGAAAATGCAGACCTTCCAGGTCGATACCGGCGGCAAGGATCTGATGGTTCTGGACGTGCTGGCACTGATCAAGGAACAGGACGAAGGTTTCTCCTATCGTCGCTCGTGCCGTGAAGGCGTTTGCGGTTCCGATGGCATGAACATCAACGGCAAGAACGGCCTGGCCTGCATCACCCCGTTGTCGGCGGTGGTGAAGGGCAACAAGCTGATTCTGCGTCCGCTGCCGGGCCTGCCGGTCATTCGTGACCTGGTCGTCGACATGAGCATCTTCTACAAGCAGTACGAGAAGGTGAAGCCGTTCCTGCAGAACGACACCCCGGCACCGGCCATCGAGCGCCTGCAGTCGCCGGAAGACCGCGACAAGCTGGACGGCCTGTACGAGTGCATCCTGTGCGCTTGCTGCTCGACCTCCTGCCCGTCGTTCTGGTGGAACCCGGACAAGTTCCTGGGCCCCGCCGCACTGCTGCAGGCCTATCGCTTCCTGGCCGACAGCCGTGACACCAAGACCCAGGAGCGCCTGGCGTCCCTGGATGACCCGTTCAGCGTATTCCGCTGCCGCGGGATCATGAACTGCGTCAACGTTTGCCCGAAAGGTCTGAACCCGACCAAGGCAATCGGCCACGTACGTAACATGCTGCTGCAAAGCGGCACCTGATACAAAGAGTTGTACCTGCAGTAAGCCGAGGTGCGGGTGGTGAGCCCGCACTGAGGTAAAACCCGAACAAGGGCCCACAAAGCCTGCGTTCATTACCTATGAAGATATGAGACCAGCAGGGGCTTCCGGGCTGGTACCCGGAAAATCAGCAGGATCCAAGTGGCGTGGTTCAGTCGCTGTATTCGGACTTTTCCAGGTTTGCTGTGGCTCTCGCCGATCAGTCCCCTAACCGAGGGTGACCAAGCATGCAAGAAAGCGTGATGCAGCGCATGTGGGAAAGCGCCCACCTTTCAGGTGGTAACGCTGCATATGTGGAAGAGCTTTATGAGCTCTACCTGCACGACCCTAACGCTGTGCCAGAAGAGTGGCGCACCTACTTCCAGAAGTTGCCCGCCGACGGCAGCACCGCTACCGATGTATCGCACTCGACAATCCGCGACCATTTCGTACTGCTGGCAAAGAACCAGCGCCGCGCCCAACCGGTATCCGCCGGGAGCGTGAGCAGTGAACACGAGAAGAAGCAGGTTGAAGTTCTGCGACTGATCCAGGCCTATCGTATGCGCGGCCATCAGGCTGCCAAGCTCGACCCGTTGGGGTTGTGGCAGCGTCCTGCGCCCGTAGACCTGTCGATCAATCACTACGGCTTGACCAATGCCGATCTTGATACGACCTTCCGTGCCGGCGACCTGTTCATCGGCAAAGAGGAGGCGAGCCTACGCGAGATCTTCGAGGCGCTCCAGAAGACATATTGTCGCACCATTGGCGCCGAGTTCACCCATATCGTCGATTCCGAGCAGCGCAGCTGGTTCCAGCAGCGTCTGGAAAGCGTGCGCGGCCGTCCGGAGTTTTCCGCTGACGTGCAGGCCCACCTGCTCGAGCGCGTGACCGCCGGTGAAGGCCTTGAGAAATATCTGGGCACCAAGTACCCGGGCACCAAGCGTTTCGGCCTCGAGGGCGGCGAAAGCCTGATCCCGATGCTGGACGAGATGATCCAGCGCTCCGGTTCCTACGGCACCAAGGAAGTCGTGATCGGCATGGCCCACCGTGGCCGCCTGAACGTTCTGGTCAACACCTTCGGCAAGAACCCGCGCGAGCTGTTCGACGAGTTCGAAGGCAAGAAGATGAACGAGCTGGGCTCCGGTGACGTCAAGTACCACCAGGGCTTCTCCTCGAACGTGATGACCCCGGGTGGCGAAGTGCACCTGGCCATGGCGTTCAACCCGTCCCACCTGGAAATCGTCTCGCCAGTGGTCGAGGGTTCGGTGCGCGCCCGTCAGGACCGCCGCAACGACACCGTTGGCGACAAGGTACTGCCGATCTCGATCCACGGCGACGCAGCATTCGCCGGCCAGGGCGTGGTCATGGAAACCTTCCAGATGTCGCAGACCCGCGGTTTCAAGACCGGCGGCACCGTGCACATCGTGATCAACAACCAGGTTGGTTTCACCATCAGCAACCCGCTGGACGCGCGCTCCACCGAGTACGCCACCGACGTTGCCAAGATGATCCAGGCGCCGATCCTGCACGTGAACGGCGACGACCCGGAAGCCGTGCTGTTCGTGACCCAGCTGGCCATCGACTACCGCATGCAGTTCAAGCGTGACGTGGTCATCGACCTGGTCTGCTACCGCCGCCGCGGCCACAACGAGGCCGACGAGCCGAACGGCACCCAGCCTTTGATGTACCAGCAGATCAGCAAGCAGCGCACCACGCGTGAACTGTACGCTGAGGCACTGATCCAGGCCGGCCGCATCGATGCCGAGCGCGCCCAGGCCAAGATCGACGAGTACCGCAACGCGCTGGACAACGGCCTGCACGTGGTGAAGAGCCTGGTCAAGGAGCCGAACCGCGAGCTGTTCGTCGACTGGCGTCCATACCTGGGCCATGCCTGGACCGCGCGTCACGACACCCGCTTCGACCTCAAGACCCTGCAGGAACTGTCGGCCAAGCTGCTGGAGATCCCGGAAGGTTTCGTCGTCCAGCGCCAGGTCGCCAAGATCTACGAAGACCGCCAGAAGATGCAGGCCGGTGGCTTGCCGATCAACTGGGGTTATGCAGAGACCATGGCCTACGCCACCCTGCAGTTCGAAGGTCACCCGATCCGCATGACCGGCCAGGACATCGGCCGTGGCACCTTCTCGCACCGTCACGCGGTGCTGCACAACCAGAAGGACGCCAGCACCTACGTACCGCTGAAGAACCTGTTCCCGGGCCAGCCTCAGTTCGAACTGTACGACTCCTTCCTGTCGGAAGAAGCGGTACTGGCCTTCGAATACGGCTACTCGACCACCACGCCGAACGCGCTGGTGATCTGGGAAGCCCAGTTCGGTGACTTCGCCAACGGTGCGCAAGTAGTGATCGACCAGTTCATCACCAGCGGCGAGCACAAGTGGGGCCGTCTGTGCGGCCTGACCATGCTGCTGCCACACGGTTATGAAGGGCAGGGCCCGGAGCACTCCTCCGCGCGCCTGGAGCGTTACCTGCAGCTGTGCGCCGAGCACAACATCCAGGTCTGCGTACCGACCACCCCGGCCCAGATCTACCACCTGCTGCGTCGCCAGGTCATCCGTCCGCTGCGCAAGCCGCTGATCGTGCTGACGCCGAAGTCGCTGCTGCGCCACAAGCTGGCCATCTCGACCCTGGAAGACCTGGCAGAAGGCTCGTTCCAGACCGTGATCCCGGAAATCGACAGCCTCGATCCGGCCAAGGTCGAACGCCTGGTCCTGTGCGGCGGCAAGGTTTACTACGACCTGCTGGAAAAACGCCGTGCCGAAGGCCGCGAAGACATCGCCATCGTGCGTATCGAGCAGCTGTATCCGTTCCCTGAGGACGACCTGGTCGAAATCCTGGCGCCTTACACCAACCTCAAGCATGCGGTCTGGTGTCAGGAAGAGCCGATGAACCAGGGCGCCTGGTACAGCAGCCAGCACCACATGCGCCGTATCCTGGGCCGCCACAACAAGGCACTGGTCCTGGAATACGCCGGCCGCGACGCTTCCGCCGCGCCAGCCTGTGGTTACGCATCGAAGCACGCCGAACAGCAGGAAAAACTGCTGCAAGACGCCTTCACTGTTTAATGCCTTCGCGCACCTGAAACCGAATTTAAGGAAACACAGATAATGGCTATCGAGATCAAAGCCCCAACCTTCCCGGAATCGGTTGCCGATGGCACCGTTGCCACCTGGCACAAGCAGCCGGGCGATGCCGTCAAGCGTGACGAGCTGATCGTCGACATCGAGACCGACAAGGTCGTCCTGGAAGTACTGGCCACCGCCGACGGCGTGCTGGGCGCCATCGTCAAGGGCGAGGGCGACACCGTCCTGTCCGACGAAGTACTGGGTTCGATCGTTGAAGGCGGTGCTGCCGCTGCTGCACCAGCTGCCGCCCCGGCCGCTGCTGCCCCGGCTGCCGCTGCTGCCGACGCTGGCGAAGAAGACCCGGTTGCCGCCCCGGCCGCGCGCAAGCTGGCTGAAGAGAACGGCATCGACCTGGCTACCGTTGCCGGCACCGGCAAAGGCGGTCGCATCACCAAGGAAGACGTCGTCGCTGCCGTCGCCAACAAGAAGTCGGCGCCTGCTGCAGCTGCCAAGCCTGCCGCCGCTGCCGCTGCTGCCCCGGTTGTCGTTGCCGCTGGCGACCGCACCGAGAAGCGCGTGCCGATGACCCGCCTGCGCGCCAAGATCGCCGAGCGTCTGGTCGAAGCCCAGTCGAGCATGGCCATGCTGACCACCTTCAACGAAGTCGACATGACCGAAGTCATGGCCCTGCGTTCGAAGTACAAGGACCTGTTCGAGAAGACCCACAACGGCGTGCGCCTGGGCTTCATGTCGTTCTTCGTCAAGGCTGCCACCGAAGCCCTGAAGCGCTTCCCGGCTGTCAACGCCTCGATCGATGGCAACGACATCGTCTACCACGGCTACGCCGACGTCGGCGTTGCCGTGTCCAGCGACCGTGGCCTGGTGGTGCCGGTACTGCGTAACGCCGAGTCGATGAGCCTGGCGGAAATCGAGAACGGCATCGCCACCTTCGGCAAGAAGGCTCGTGATGGCAAGCTGGCCATCGAAGAGATGACTGGCGGCACCTTCACCATCACCAACGGTGGTACCTTCGGTTCGATGATGTCGACCCCGATCGTCAACCCGCCGCAGGCCGCCATTCTCGGCATGCACAACATCATCCAGCGCCCGATGGCCATCAATGGTCAGGTCGTGATTCGCCCGATGATGTACCTGGCGCTGTCGTACGATCACCGCCTGATCGACGGCAAGGAAGCGGTAACCTTCCTGGTCACCATCAAGAACCTGCTGGAAGATCCGTCTCGCCTGCTGCTGGACATCTAACCCTCTGGCTGCGTACCGTGCCGGCCCTGGCTTCGCAGGAAGCCATGCCGCGCGGTCCGCGGCTTGTAGCTTGTAGCTGATAAGGAATCTTTTATGACCCAGAAATTCGACGTAGTGGTGATTGGTGCAGGTCCTGGCGGCTATGTTGCTGCCATCAAGGCCGCACAACTTGGTCTGAAGACTGCCTGTATCGAGAAGTACACCGACGCCGAGGGCAAGCTGGCCCTGGGCGGCACCTGCCTGAACGTAGGTTGCATTCCTTCCAAGGCGCTGCTGGACAGCTCCTGGAAGTACAAGGAAGCCAAAGAGAGCTTCAACGTCCACGGTATCTCCACTGGCGAAGTGAAGATGGACGTCGCCGCGATGGTTGGCCGCAAGGCTGGCATCGTCAAGAACCTGACCGGTGGCGTTGCCACCCTGTTCAAGGCCAACGGCGTTACTTCGATCCAGGGCCACGGCAAACTGCTGGCCGGCAAGAAAGTCGAAGTCACCAAGGCTGACGGCACCACCGAAGTCATCGAAGCCGAGAACGTGATCCTGGCTTCCGGCTCGCGCCCGATCGACATTCCACCGGCTCCGGTCGACCAGAACGTCATCGTCGACTCCACCGGCGCCCTGGAATTCCAGGCCGTGCCGAAGCGCCTGGGCGTTATCGGTGCTGGCGTGATCGGCCTGGAGCTGGGCTCGGTATGGGCTCGCCTGGGTGCTGAAGTCACCGTCCTGGAAGCCCTGGACACCTTCCTGATGGCTGCCGACACCGCCGTGTCGAAAGAAGCCCAGAAGACCCTGACCAAGCAAGGCCTGGACATCAAACTGGGTGCGCGCGTCACCGGCTCGAAAGTCAACGGCAACGAAGTCGAAGTGACCTACACCGACGCCAACGGCGAGCAGAAGATCACCTTCGACAAGCTGATCGTCGCGGTCGGCCGTCGCCCGGTGACCACCGACCTGCTGGCTGCCGACAGCGGTGTGACCATCGATGAGCGTGGCTACATCTTCGTCGACGACTACTGCGCTACCAGCGTACCGGGCGTGTATGCCATCGGTGACGTGGTGCGCGGTATGATGCTGGCCCACAAGGCCTCGGAAGAGGGCATCATGGTGGTCGAGCGCATCAAGGGCCACAAGGCCCAGATGAACTACGACCTGATCCCGTCGGTCATCTACACCCACCCGGAAATCGCGTGGGTCGGCAAGACCGAACAGGCCTTGAAGGCCGAGGGCGTTGAGGTTAACGTGGGCACCTTCCCGTTCGCGGCCAGCGGCCGTGCGATGGCTGCCAACGACACCGGTGGTTTCGTCAAGGTCATCGCCGATGCCAAGACCGACCGCGTCCTGGGTGTACACGTGATTGGCCCATCGGCTGCCGAACTGGTGCAGCAGGGCGCAATCGCAATGGAATTCGGCACCAGTGCCGAGGATCTGGGCATGATGGTCTTCAGCCATCCGACCCTGTCCGAAGCGTTGCATGAAGCAGCGCTGGCAGTGAATGGCGGCGCCATTCACGTGGCCAACCGTAAGAAGCGTTAATTATAAGAAACCACGGCGGGCTGCCCGTCGTGAGTCTTGCGTGCATGACTCACCGCGGAAAGTCCGCCGGACCGGATCACACGGGAAAACCCGGGGTCAACGGTCACAGGTGGTGCGGCGCCAGTGATGGCGCAGCGCCGAAGCGCAGTACCTAACGAAGACGGTAAAAAGCATGAATCTTCACGAGTATCAGGGTAAGCAGCTGTTCGCTGAGTACGGCCTGCCAGTTTCCAAGGGTTTCGCTGTCGATACCCCTGAGCAAGCTGCAGAAGCCTGCGACAAGATCGGCGGGAACGAGTGGGTGGTAAAAGCCCAGGTTCACGCGGGTGGTCGCGGTAAGGCGGGCGGCGTCAAGCTGGTTCGCAGCAAAGAAGACGCCAAGGCGTTCGCTGCACAGTGGTTGGGCAAGAATCTGGTTACCTACCAGACCGATGCCAACGGTCAACCCGTCTCCAAGATTCTGGTCGAATCCTGCACTGACATCGCCAAAGAGCTGTACCTGGGCGCTGTAGTCGATCGTTCGAGCCGCCGTATCGTGTTCATGGCTTCCACCGAAGGTGGCGTGGACATCGAGAAAGTCGCTCACGAAACGCCTGAGAAGATCCTCAAGGCCACCATCGACCCGCTGGTCGGCGCTCAGCCGTTCCAGGGTCGCGAGCTGGCATTCCAGCTGGGCCTGGAAGGCAAGCAAGTTCAACAGTTCGCCAAGATCTTCGTTGGTCTGGCCAAGCTGTTCAAGGATCACGACCTGGCCCTGCTGGAAGTGAACCCGCTGGTGATCAAGGCCGACGGCGACCTGCACTGCCTCGATGCCAAGATCAACATCGACGCCAACGCCATGTACCGTCAGCCGAAGCTGAAGACCTTCCACGACCCGTCGCAGGACGACGCCCGTGAAGCCCACGCTGCCAAGTTCGAACTGAACTACGTTGCCCTCGAAGGCAACATCGGCTGCATGGTCAACGGTGCCGGCCTGGCCATGGGTACCATGGACATCGTCAACCTGCACGGCGGCAAGCCGGCCAACTTCCTCGACGTTGGCGGTGGTGCTACCAAAGAGCGCGTTACCGAAGCGTTCAAGATCATTCTGTCCGACAGCAATGTTGCGGCCGTTCTGGTCAACATCTTCGGCGGCATCGTTCGCTGCGACATGATTGCCGAAGGCATCATCGGTGCAGTGAAAGAAGTCGGCGTGAAAGTTCCGGTTGTCGTTCGCCTTGAAGGCAACAACGCCGAACTGGGCGCTAAAGTACTGGCAGAAAGCGGTTTGAACATCATTGCGGCAACCAGCCTGACCGACGCTGCTCAACAAGTTGTCAAAGCTGCGGAGGGCAAGTAATGAGCGTCCTGATCAATAAAGACACCAAAGTCATCTGCCAGGGCTTCACCGGCTCGCAGGGTACTTTCCACTCCGAACAGGCCATCGCCTACGGCACCAAGATGGTCGGCGGCGTAACCCCAGGCAAGGGTGGCACCACCCACCTGGGCCTGCCAGTGTTCAACACTGTGAAAGAAGCTGTGGAAGCTACCGGCGCCGACGCTTCGGTGATCTACGTTCCGGCTCCTTTCTGCAAGGACTCGATCCTGGAAGCTGCCTTCGGCGGCATCAAGCTGATCGTGTGCATCACCGAGGGCATTCCTACCCTGGACATGCTGGATGCCAAGGTCAAGTGCGACGAGCTGGGCGTGACCCTGATCGGCCCTAACTGCCCAGGTGTCATCACCCCGGGCGAGTGCAAGATCGGCATCATGCCTGGCCACATCCACCTGCCAGGCAAGGTCGGTATCGTTTCGCGTTCCGGCACCCTGACCTACGAAGCTGTGAAGCAGACCACCGACGCCGGCTTCGGCCAGTCGACCTGCGTCGGCATCGGCGGTGACCCGATCCCGGGCTCCAACTTCATCGATATCCTGAAACTGTTCCAGGAAGACCCGAAGACCGAAGCGATCGTCATGATCGGTGAGATCGGCGGTTCGGCTGAAGAAGAAGCTGCGGCCTACATCAAGGCCAACGTCACCAAGCCTGTCGTTTCCTACATCGCTGGTGTTACCGCACCTGCGGGCAAGCGCATGGGCCACGCTGGCGCCATCATCTCCGGCGGCAAGGGCACTGCGGACGAGAAGTTCGCCGCTCTGCAGGACGCTGGTGTGAAGACCGTGCGTTCCCTGGCTGACATCGGCAAGGCCCTGGCCGAGCTGACTGGCTGGGAAGTCAAGAAGTAATACTGCTACACCCCCCACGCGCACAGAGGCCACCTTCGGGTGGCCTTTGTCGTTTCTGGGGGGGAATTCCTGTGCCGGCCTCTTCGCGGGCTTGCCCGCTCCCACATGAGATCTCCACTTTCCGGGGCTGTGGTGATCCCCTGTGGGAGCGGGCAAGCCCGCGAAGAGGCCGGTACAGGCAACATGGATTTTTCGATGGGTTTGATAGGAATTTTCACGCAGACGAATGTTTCAATTCGAGGATAATTCTCGCTGTCCTCGGTCGCACAGACGACAAACATGTACGCACATCGGACAAGCAGTACTGTGCCAGTGCGTTTGACTGACAAAACAGTTACATTACGCGCTCACTCTGTGCCCGTACCCCAAAAGGGAACGACACGCTAAACGGGTCTGGCCTATCAAGCCGGGCAGCATTTCCCCTCATCCAAAGGGAAATCCCCTCTCGAATCCCGATTTCAGCAGTGTGGTACTACCTTAAATGAAAGTTCTCAAAGGCCAGGATATCCTGGCGCTTGGCTTTATGACGTTTGCGCTTTTCGTGGGCGCTGGCAACATCATCTTCCCGCCTATCGTCGGTCTGCAGTCTGGCCCGCACGTATGGATGGCGGCCCTTGGCTTCCTGGTTACCGCCGTAGGCCTGCCGGTCATCACCGTGGTCGCCCTGGCCAAGGTCGGCGGCGGCATGGATGCCCTGAGCAGCCCGATCGGCAAGTTCTTCGGTGGCCTGCTGGCGGCCGTGTGCTACCTGTCGGTCGGCCCGCTGTTCGCCACCCCGCGCACCGCGACCGTATCGTTCGAAGTGGGCGTTGCGCCGCTGACCGGCGAAAGCCCGCTGGCGCTGTTCATCTACAGCCTGGTGTACTTCCTCGTGGTACTGGCCGTGTCGATGTACCCGGGCAAGCTGCTCGACACCGTGGGCCGCTTCCTGGCGCCGTTGAAGATCATCGCCCTGGCGGTGCTGGGCATCGCCGCCTTCGCGCTGCCTGCCGGTACCATCGGTGAAGCGCAGCCGGCCTATGCCGCCGCAGCATTCTCCAAGGGCTTTTCCGATGGTTACCTGACCATGGATACCCTGGGTGCCCTGGTGTTCGGTATCGTCATCGTCAACGCCATCCGCTCGCGCGGTGTCGAGTCGCCGAAACTGATCACCCGCTATGCCATCATTGCCGGCCTGATCGCCGGCGTCGGTCTGGCCCTGGTGTACATCAGCCTGTTCCGACTGGGTGCAACCAGCCACGAGATCGCGGCTGACGCTACCAACGGTGCGGCGGTACTGCATGCCTACGTGCAGCACACCTTCGGTTCGCTGGGCAGCGGTTTCCTCGCCGTGCTGATCGCGCTGGCCTGCCTGGTGACCGCCGTTGGCCTGACCTGTGCCTGCGCCGAGTACTTCAGCCAGATGCTGCCGCTGTCGTACCGCGCACTGGTGGTGATCCTGGCGGGCTTCTCGCTGTTGATCTCCAATCTCGGCCTGACCAAGCTGATCATGTTCTCGATCCCGGTGCTTACGGCGATCTACCCGCCGTGCATCGTGGTGGTCGGGCTGAGCTTCGTGAAGGACCTGTGGAACTCGCCGACCCGCATCCTGGCACCAGTGATGCTGGTATCGCTGCTGTTCGGCATGGTCGACGCGATCAAGGGCAGCAGCATTGCCCACGTGCTGCCGGACTTCATGGCTCACCTGCCGCTGAGCGACCAGGGCCTGGCCTGGCTGGTGCCTTCGGTGGTGACCCTGGTTGGCGCCGTGGCCTGCGACCGCATGCTCGGCAAGCCGCGCGAAGCGCTGGCCTGATAGTCGAAGCCTGAGGGCGGCACCGGCCACAAGCCGAAGGGTGCTCGCCAAGGGTGGAAGCTCAAGAGCCCCGTATCTGAAAGGATGCGGGGCTTTTTGTTTGCCTGCACTGGCCTCTTCGCAGCACAAGGCTGCTCCTACAAGTGCAGTGCCGTACCTGTAGGAGCAGCCTTGTGCTGCGAAGAGGCCAGAACAGGCAATGCGGATTTCTGGGTGAATGTGTGCCTTTTGCCGCTTGCCAGCGTCGAAATCCGGTCCCTATCCTTCAGGTATCTGGCCCTCCTGGGAACCGTGCATGAACTTCATCCAAAGCAACTTCAACAATCTTTTGGCCATCATCTGGTTCGCCCTGTGCTGGGGCGGTTACACCCGTTATGCCATCTGGAAGGGCCGCGACACCGCGTGCCTGGCCAGCGTGCTGCACCTGTACCGCGAAGACTGGATGCGCCGCATGCTGCTGCGCGACAACCGCATTGCCGATGCGAGCGTGATCGGCAACCTCGAGCGCAACGCCTCGTTCTTCGCCTCCAGCACCCTGATCATCCTCGCCGGTATCCTCACCGTGCTCGGGGCTTCCGACCGGGCGCTGTCGCTGCTGGCCGACCTGCCGCTGGTGCAGCAGACCTCCCAGGGCATGTCGGAGATCAAGCTGCTGTGCCTGGCCATGGTCTTCGTCTACGCCTTTTTCACCTTCAGCTGGTGCATGCGCCAATACAATTTCGCGGCAGTACTGGTGGGGTCGGCGCCGATGATAGGTGAACGTCTGGTAAATGAGCTTGAACGCAAGGCATTCGCCTCGCGGGCGGCGCGGGTGCTGTCGCTTGCCGCCAACCAGTTCAACCTGGGCCTGCGCTCCTATTACTTTGGCATGGCCATGTTGAGCTGGTTCATCAGCCCATGGTTATTCATGGTCATGAGTGTCGGGGTGGTGCTGATTCTGTACCGCCGCGAGTTCCATTCGGATGTATTGGATGTGATGGTGTTCACACCTACCGAAAGTGTTTCGATCGAACCCGCCAAGGAAAGCACCGCTCCTGGTGCCTGAAACGTTTAATCCATAAGTTTCAGGTACAAAAAAACCCGACAATGTCGGGTTTTTTTGTTTTAGCCGATTACTGCTTGGCAGGTTCGGCTGGAGCAGCTGGGGTAGCTGGAGCGGCTTCCGGAGCCGGAGTAGCCGGAGCGGCTTCTTCGGCGGCCTTCTGCTCGGCTTCGGCCTGATCTTTGGCGGCTTCGGCGTTTTCCTTGGCAGCCTCGTTCATTTTATCCTGAGCTTCGCCCGCTTTTTCCTGGGCTTGCTCGGCGTGTTGCTGTGCGTCCTGGGCTTTGTCTTCGCTCGCTTTATCGCAAGCGGCCAGGCCCATGGCAGCGGCCAGCATCAGAGCAAAAGCAAAAGGTTTACGCATGGGGGTGTTTCTCCTTGGTGGAATAAGTGACTTGTTCCTTCGAGTGCAACTACGCGGAATAAGTTCCGCGAAGATTACACATATATAACGTCCCGTTCTATATAGACTTTTTAGCGATTTTATGCCGCTGCGGCAATGCGCAGGGAAACAGCCAATGAGTGATTCAACCTTGATGGCCATGGCCGAGCGTTTTCTCTCAGCCCTGAAACATTGTCAGTTGTTGCAAATGCGTGTGGTGCAAACCAATGCCGATGGCATGACCCTGGTGCTGCCATGGTCTGCGGCCATTGTCGGCAACCCGCAGACCGGCGCCGTGCATGGCGGCGCGCTGACCACGCTGATGGACACCACTTGCGGCATGGCCACGCTGTGCGTGCTGCCGCGCTTCGAAGTGTGCCCGACACTGGACCTGCGCATCGACTATATGCATCCGGCCAAGGCCGGCAAGGACATCTACGGCCATGCCCAATGTTACCGAGTCACCCGCGATGTGATCTTCACCCGTGGCACGGCCTACCAGGATGACCCGGCCCAGCCTATCTGCCAAGTGGTGGGCACGTTCATGCGCCTGGGCCAGGAAATCAAGGGTGGCATCCGCTTCGGCAACAGCCTGAAGGAGGGCGGGGCATGATTCCGCACAAGGTTCGCCAACAGCTCAACGCTGCTCATGCGGTGGGAGACTATCGGCCCTTGCTGGCGCTGATCCCCTATGCCGGCCTGATCGGCATTGAATGCGAGCGTCAGGGCGATGACCTGCTGTTCCGCCTGCCGGCCAACCAGGACAACATCGGCAACCCGCTGCTGCCGGCCATCCACGGCGGGGTGATCGCGGGCTTCATGGAACTGTCGGCAGCGCTGTACCTGCTGATCTTCAGCGAGAGCGCAAGCATTCCGAAGATCATCGACTTTTCCATCGATTACCTGCGCGCCGGGCACTTTCGCGATACCTACGCCCAGTGCCAGCTTTGGCGCCAGGGTCGGCGGGTGACCAATGTGGCCATCACCGCCTGGCAGGGGGACAGGCAGTCGCCGATCGCTACGGCTCGCGCCCATTTCAAGATCGAACCGGAAAAGCCCTTGAAATCATCCGGGCAGCCCCCATCTGCATGACATCCGCCGCTAAACGCTGGCCAACCTGGCCGCCAGGCGTCAACTGCCATCAGATCGGAGTTTTGAAGACCATGAGTGTGGAGACTCAAAAAGAAACGCTGGGCTTCCAGACCGAGGTAAAGCAGCTGCTGCACCTCATGATCCATTCCCTGTATTCGAACAAGGAGATCTTCCTGCGTGAATTGATCTCCAACGCCTCCGACGCCGCCGACAAGCTGCGTTTCGAGGCCCTGGCCAAGCCAGAGCTGTTCGAAGGCGACGCCGACCTGAAGATTCGCCTGAGCTTCGACAAGGACGCCGGTACCGTGACCCTCGAGGACAACGGCATCGGCATGAGCCGCGAAGACGTCATCGCCCACCTGGGTACCATCGCCAAGTCCGGCACTGCCGACTTCATGAAGAACCTCACCGGTGACCAGAAGAAGGACTCGCACCTGATCGGTCAGTTCGGTGTGGGCTTCTACTCCGCGTTCATCGTTGCCGACAAGGTCGACGTGTACAGCCGCCGTGCCGGCCAGCCGGCCGCTGAAGGCGTGCACTGGTCGTCGAAGGGCGAAGGTGAGTTCGAAGTCGCCACCATCGACAAGCCACAGCGCGGCACCCGCATCGTCCTGCACCTGAAGAAGGGCGAGCAGGAGTTCGCCGATGGCTGGCGCCTGCGCAACGTGGTCAAGAAGTACTCCGACCACATCGCCATGCCGATCCAGCTGCTGAAAGAGCAAGCTACCGCCGAAGGCGAAGAGCAGCCGGCCGAAGAGTGGGAAACCGTCAACCGTGCCAGCGCCCTGTGGACCCGTCCGCGTACCGAAATCAAGGACGAGGAATACCAGGAGTTCTACAAGCACATCGGCCATGACTTCGAAAACCCGCTGGCCTGGAGCCACAACAAGGTAGAAGGCAAGCTCGAATACAACTCGCTGCTGTACGTGCCGGCCCGAGCGCCGTTCGACCTGTACCAGCGCGAAGCGCCACGCGGCTTGAAGCTGTACGTGCAGCGCGTGTTCATCATGGACCAGGCCGAATCGTTCCTGCCGCTGTACCTGCGCTTTATCAAGGGTGTGGTCGACTCCAACGACCTGTCGCTGAACGTGTCGCGTGAAATCCTGCAGAAAGACCCGATCATCGACTCGATGAAGACCGCGCTGACCAAGCGCGTGCTGGACATGCTGGAGAAGCTGGCGAAGAACGAGCCCGAGCAGTACAAGGGCTTCTGGAAGAACTTCGGTCAGGTGCTGAAGGAAGGCCCGGCCGAAGACTTCGCCAACAAGGAAAAGATCGCCGGCCTGCTGCGCTTCGCTTCCACCCAGGACGACAGCGGCGAGCAGAGCGTCGCCCTGGCCGACTACCTGGCTCGCGTCAAGGAAGGCCAGGACAAGATCTACTACCTCACCGGCGAGTCGTACGCGCAGGTCAAGAACAGCCCGCACCTGGAAGTCTTCCGCAAGAAAGGCATCGAAGTGCTGCTGCTGACCGACCGTATCGACGAGTGGCTGATGAGCTACCTGAACGAGTTCGACGGCAAGGCCTTTGTCGACGTAGCCCGGGGCGACCTGGACCTGGGCAAGCTGGACTCGGAAGAAGACAAGAAGGCCCAGGAAGAAGTCGCCAAGGACAAGGAAGGCCTGGTCGAGCGCCTGAAGGGCGCGCTGGGTGACAGCGTGGCCGAAGTGCGCGTGTCGCACCGTCTGACCGACTCGCCGGCGATCCTGGCCATCGGTGAGCAGGACCTGGGCCTGCAGATGCGCCAGATCCTCGAAGCCAGCGGGCAGAAGGTGCCGGAGTCCAAGCCGATCTTCGAGTTCAACCCGACCCACCCGCTGATCGAGAAGCTGGACAACGAGCAGAGCGAAGACCGCTTCGCCGAGCTGTCGCACATCCTGTTCGATCAGGCGGCCCTGGCGGCCGGTGACAGCTTGAAGGACCCGGCGGCTTACGTTCGTCGCCTGAACAAGCTGCTGGTCGAACTGTCTGCTTGAGTTGATGCATAGGAAAGCCCGCTTCGGCGGGCTTTTTTCATGGCGAGCATATTGATGACGAGTGCCAAAGGAGTGCTTGATGAGCAAAGTAATCGTCGAATCGCTGGTCTATCACCTGTCCGGCAAGGCGTATGAAAGCCGCCTGGTATACGAGCCGGGCGCGCTGGGGCGGCCAGGTCTGGTGATGGCGCCGAACTGGATGGGTATCGGCGAAAGTGCCGAGCGCATCGCCAAGGAAGTGGCCGAGAAAGGTTATGTGGTGCTGATTGCCGACCTGTACGGGCAATCGGTGCGTCCGTCCAACGCGGACGAGGCCGGCGCGGCGATGATGCCGTTGAAGAATGACCGAGGCGAGCTGCGCAAGCGCATGCAGGAAGCCCTGGCGCAACTGTTGGGGCAGTCGAAGGCGCTGCTGGAACCGGGCAAGGTCGGCACGTTTGGTTTCTGCTTTGGTGGCTGCTGTGCACTGGAGCTGGCCCGTACTGGCGCCGATTTGCGTGCGGCGGTGTCGTTCCATGGCACCCTGGATAGCCCGAACCCGGAAGATGCCAAGCGAATCAAGGGCTCGGTGCTGGTGCTGCACGGCGCTTCCGATCCACTGGTGCCGAAGGAGCAGTTGCCGGCGTTCGAGGAGGAGATGAACGCGGCCAAGGTTGACTGGCAATTGCTCAGCTATGGCGGCGCGGTGCACTCGTTTACCGACCCGAGTGCCAATGTGCCGGGCAAGATGCAGTATGACCGGCGTACCTCGGAGCGGGCGTTCCGCTCGATGCATAACCTGCTGACCGAAGTGTTCCAGCGCTGAGATTGCACGGGGCTGCTTTGCAGCCCATTCGCGGCACAAGGCCGCTCCTACAAAGGTCGCGCAAGCCATGAGTTACGCGATTCCCTGTAGGAGCGGCCTTGTGCCGCGAATGGGCCGCAGAGCGGCCCCAAAATCACCTAGGCAATTCGATCCTCGAAGTTTCCCCCGGCACCACCGGCCAATCCCCCGCAGCCCACTTGGCCCGGGCCTGTTCGATCAGCTCCGCATCACTAGCGACAAAGTTCCAGTTCATCCGCCGCGGCCCATCCAGTGGTGCGCCACCAATCAGCACCAGCTGGCACTGACCCTCCGCATACAGCGTCACCTCTTCGCCCTCCGGCAGGACCACCAGGCTGCACGGTTCCACATCCTCATCGTTCATCACCAGCTCACCATCGAGCAGGTAAATCGCCCGCTGCGCATGCTCGTTCGGCACCAATAGCGTGGTTGCCGGTTGCATCTGTACATGCGCGTACAGGGTAGGGGAGAGCACTGGCACCGGCGATTCCAGGCAGAACCCGCTGCCGGCGATCATGCAGATGCGTACCCCCAGGCTGTCGCTGACCGGCAGGCTCGCCGCCGGGTGATGGCTGTAGCTTGCCGGGCCTTGTTCATGCTCGCGTGGCGACGCCAGCCATACCTGCAGCCCGTGCAGGCGTGAGCCATGGGCCAGGGCATCTTCAGGAGTACGCTCGACATGGGCCACACCGCTGCCTGCGGTCATCCAGCTGACGTCGCCCGGCAGTACCCGCTGCGCCGAGCCAAGGCTGTCCTTGTGCAGGATTGCCCCTTCGAACAGGTAGGTAAGGGTCGACAGGCCGATATGCGGGTGCTGGCGGATGTCCATGCCATGCCCCGGGGCATAGTCGGTTTCGAGCATGTGGTCGAAAAACACGAACGGGCCGACGCTGCGACACTGGGCCGATGGCAGCGGGCGCAGGATCGGCTGGCCCTCGACCGATTCAGCACGTGGGCGGATGACCAGGGGGCTGCTCATGGGAAGGCTCCAGGCAAGGTGGAAATGCCCCAAGCATAGCGGTTTGCCCGCCCCGGCTGAACCGTCTCGCAGGCCGGCCGGTCTAGAGATCTGATACCCGGAAAAGGAAGCTTCGTCATGATCGTGAGAGCGTTGGCCTGCGTGCTGTTATCCACCTGGCTGTGCCAAGCGGCGCAGGCACGCGACTACCGCTACAGTGATGCCCACCTGCACTACGTCGACTTCTTCCAGGAAAGCGAAGGCATGCCCGCGCTGATCAAGGCCATGGATGCTGCCGGTATCGAGCAGTCGATGATTTCCGGCGTCCCGGTGGCCAAGAAGTGGCATGAAGACGAGCCCAAGCGCCCACGCTATTACGCTGGGGATGACGCCGAAGCCTACTGGTACAGCGCCACCGATACCTACGTGGCGGCGGCGCTACAGCAACTGCCCGACGAGCAGCGCAAGCGCTTTCATCCGTTCCTGGCCGGCTTCAATCCGGTGGACAAGAACGCCGCCAGCCATATCGAGCGCATGCTCGATCTGCATCCGGGGCTGTGGCAGGGCATTGGCGAGGTGTTCACGCGCCACGATGACCTGACTGCTCTTACCAGCGGTGACACGCCGCGCGCCAACAACGAAGCCATGGCGCGTATCTACCACCTGGCGGCCGAGCGCGACCTGCCGGTGCTGCTGCATTCCAACATCACCTCCAAGCGCGAGCGCAACCCGCTGTACCTGGCGGAGATCGAAGAGCCGCTGCGCAATCACCCGCACACGCGGTTTATCTGGGCGCACGCCGGCAGCAGCATGGAGATTCACCGGCACCAGACGCAGATGGACTTTCTGCTGCCGGTGCTGACGCGGTTATTGGAGGATTACCCGAACCTTTATGTCGATTTGTCGTGGAGCGTGCTGAAACCCTATCTGCTGGATGACCGGGGTGTGCCGCGCAAGGCGTGGCTGGCACTGGTCGAGAGGTTCCCGGAACGGTTCATGCTGGGTTCGGATGTGGTGGGGCGGTTTGGTAGCCTTGGGGAGCAGATGCACGGGTTCAGGCCGTTTCTGGATGCATTGCCGGAACAAGTTGCCAACAAGGTGGCCAGGGAGAATTTTCTGGATGTGTTGCCCAAGCAATAGTATTTCGCCTGTGTCGGCCCTTTCGCGGGTAAACCCGCTCCCACAGGGGCCGCGCTGCTCTTGAAACCGGTGCTGTACCTGTGGGAGCGGGCACGCCCGCGAAGAGGCCGGTACAGGCAATACAAATGAAAACGCCCCGAACCAGTCGGGGCGTTTTCGTTTACCGCAGCAGCGTCTTACTTGCCTTCCCAGCGCTTGAGCACCAGGGTGGCGTTGGTGCCGCCGAAGCCGAAGCTGTTGCTCATGACCGTGTCGATCTTGGCGTTTTCTTCGGTCTTGCGCAGGATCGGCAGGTCGGCGACCTCCGGGTCCAGCTCGTCGATGTTGGCGGAGCCGGCGATGAAGTTGTTTTCCATCATCAGCAGGCAGTAGATCGCCTCGTGTACGCCGGCAGCGCCCAGCGAGTGGCCCGACAGGCTCTTGGTCGAGCTGATTTTCGGTGCCTTGTCGCCGAACACGGCGCGAACGCCCTTGATCTCGGCAACGTCACCGACCGGGGTCGAGGTGCCGTGGGTGTTCAGGTAATCGATCGGAGTGTCGACGGTCGACAGCGCCTGCTGCATGCAGCGGATAGCACCTTCGCCGCTCGGGGCAACCATGTCGTAGCCGTCGGAAGTGGCGCCGTAGCCGACGATTTCCGCGTAGATCTTGGCGCCACGGGCCAGGGCGTGTTCCAGCTCCTCGACCACCACCATGCCGCCACCGCCAGCGATGACGAAGCCATCACGGTCGGCGTCGTAGGCGCGCGAGGCCTGTTCCGGGGTTTCGTTGCGCTTGGTCGACAGGGCGCCCATGGCATCGAACAGGAACGACTGGCTCCAGTGCTCTTCTTCACCGCCACCGGCGAAGACGATGTCCTGCTTGCCCCACTGGATCTGCTCCAGGGCGGTGCCGATGCAGTGTGCCGAAGTGGCGCAGGCCGAGGAGATCGAGTAGTTGATGCCCTTGATCTTGAACGGGGTGGCCAGGCATGCCGAAACGGTGCTGCCCATGGTGCGGGTAACGCGGTACGGGCCGACGCGCTTGACGCCTTTCTCACGCAGGGTGTCCAGCGCTTCCATCTGGTTCAGGGTCGAGGCGCCGCCGGAGCCAGCCACCAGGCCGGTACGCGGGTTGGAAACCTGCTCTTCGGTCAGGCCGGCGTCCTTGATCGCATCTTGCATCGCCAGGTAGGCGTAGGCAGCAGCGTGGCCGACGAAGCGGTAGACCTTGCGGTCGATCAGTTCTTCGAGGTTGAGGTCGATGGACCCGGAAACCTGGCTACGCAGCCCCATTTCCTTGTATTCCGGGTTGTAACGGATACCCGGACGGCTGTTGCGCAGGTTTTCGGTGACGGTAGCTTTGTCATTGCCCAGGCACGATACGATGCCCAGACCAGTGATAACGACGCGGCGCATGCGAATAACCCTTAGAAATTGTCAGTGGAGGTGAACACGCCGACCCGCAGGCCTTCGGCAGTGTAGATCTCGCGGCCGTCGACGCTGACCGAGCCATCGGCGATGGCCATGTTCAGCTTGCCCTTCAGGACGCGCTTGATGTGAATGTTGTAAGTGACTTTCTTGGCTTCCGGCAGTACCTGGCCGAAGAACTTCACCTCGCCCGAACCCAGGGCGCGCCCGCGGCCTGGCAGGCCCTGCCAGCCGAGGAAGAAACCTACCAGCTGCCACATGGCATCAAGCCCCAGGCAGCCCGGCATTACCGGGTCGCCTTCGAAGTGGCAGGCGAAGAACCACAGGTCCGGAGTGATATCCAGCTCGGCGACCAATTCACCTTTGCCGTACTTGCCGCCTTCTTCGCTGATATGGGTGATGCGATCGACCATCAGCATGTTCGGCGCGGGCAGTTGCGCATTACCTGGGCCGAACAGCTCACCGCGACTGCAGCGCAGCAGGTCTTCCCGAGTAAAGGCGTGTTGTTTGGTCATGCGAGCTCCTCAATAACCCCCTGCGGCAGGGGATGAATCTTCCCGGCCGGCCCGATACGCATCGCGTTCGGGGCGGCAGCCTACAGGTAGACTATTGCGTTGTGGTGAAAGTCACAGTGCACCCGGTGAAAGAAGTACAGGTGTGCACTGAAACGTCTATTTTCAGGTCCGATGAAGGTCCTGTCCAGTGTTTAAGACTGCCGCACTTTAGCATTTATCGCCAGTCGCGGTTGTCTGACCGGGTAGCCAGCGCTGCAGCACGCGCTGCAGTTCGGTGCGGCGCAAGGGTTTGCTCAGGTAGTCGTCCATGCCGGCCGCCATGCAACGCTCGCGGTCGCCCTGCAAGGCGTTGGCGGTCAGGGCGATGATCGGTAACCTGGCGCCGTTGGGCAGCTGGCGGATACGCCGGGTGGCTTCATAGCCGTCCAGGTGCGGCAGGCGGCAGTCCATCAGCACAGCGGCAAAACGCTGCCGGCTGACCCGTTCGACCGCCTCCAGGCCGTCCTCGGCCGTGCATACCGCCAGCCCGAGGCTACGCAGCATGGCTTCGATGACACTTTGGTTGACCGGATTGTCCTCTACCAGCAGCACCTGATCATTGTCGGCCACCGCCGGTGGCGCAGCGCTTGGCTGCGTCAGCGAGAGCGGGGCAGGGCTGGCCAGGGCCAGAGGCATCTCCAGGGTAAAGGTCGAGCCCAGGCCTTCACGGCTTTCGCCACGCAGCTTGCCGCCCATGCGTTCGGCCAGGGTGCGGGCGATCGACAGTCCCAGCCCGGTGCCGCCATAGCGGCGGGAAATCGAGCTGTCGGCCTGCTGGAAGGCGACAAACATCATTTCCAGGCGTTCGTTGTCGATGCCGATACCGGTGTCGCGCACACTGCAGGTCAACCAGATCAGTTGGCGGTCCAGCACCTGCCAGCGCGCCTCGACCTGAACCTGGCCGCGTTCGGTGAATTTCAGCGCGTTGCCGACCAGGTTCAGCAGGATCTGGCGGATGCGCGTGGGGTCGCCGTTCACCTGCAGCTGCTCGATACCCGCCGGCATTTGCAGGTGCAGGGCAAGGCCGCGCTGTTGGGCGCTGTGCTGGAACGACTGGACGCTGCTGGTGATCAGTTCGCCCAGGTTGAAATCGATGTGTTCCAGTTGCAGCGCGGCGCGTTCGATGCGCGAGAAGTCGAGGATGTCATTGATGACCTTGAGCAGGTGCCCGGTGGATTCGCTGGCCACCGCGGTGTACTCGGCCTGCTCGCTGTTCAGCTGCGTGGTTTCCAGCAACTGCAGCATGCCCAGTACGCCATTCATCGGCGTGCGCAGTTCGTGGCTCATCATCGCCAGGAAATCCGATTTGGTGCGGTTGGCCTGTTCGGCCTCCTCGCGGGCCTGGATAAGCTCGGCAATCGCCTGCTTCTGTTCATTGCTGGCCTGCGCCAGGGCATGGGCCAGGTTGTTGATGTGGCGTGCCAGATGGCCCAGTTCGCTGTCATCGACCACCGGCAACAGGGTGTGGTACTCGCCCTGCTGGATGGCCTTGACCGCGTGCCCCATGTCGCTGATCGGCTTGGCGAGGCTAAGGGCCAGGCGGCGCGCCAGCAGGAAAGTGAACAGCAGGGCGAACAGCGCGAGGATACCGGCCTTGATCACGATTTCCTGCTGGCGCTGGCTGAAGGCGTCATCGGACATGCCGACGATAACCCTGCCCAGGTAATCGTCGCCGATGGCCGGGCTGGTGGCCTTGCCCTGTTGCAGGAAGTCGCTGTCCAGGCGGATCTGCTGCAGGCGGATGGGCGCCTGGAACACTTCGACGCGCTGCGCGCGGTTGGCGCTTTCGTCGGACTGCTCAACATAAACCAGTATGTGGTTGCGGCTGTCCTGCACCTCGAGGAAGCGCACGTGGGGGATGCTGAGCGTGGCGCGCATCAGGCCCTCGAGCACTTCGTTGTTGCCCGAGATCACCCCGTATTCCGAGGCTGGCGCCAACTGGTTGGCGATCAGTTGCCCGGTGTGGTTCAGTTCCTGGCGCAGGTCCTGGATACGCACGAAGGTGAAGAAGCTGATCAGCAGCAAGGTCAGCAGCAGGGCAGGGCCGAGGCTGATGATCTGGGTGCGGGTGTGAATGTCCCAGCTCAGGCGCTTGCTCATGGGGTGGGTTCTCCTTCGGCCAGGGCCTTGGCGGCGGCGTTCGGATCGATCGGTTCAAGGCCCAGGGCGCGCGCCACCTGCTGGTTGCCGCTGACGCCGAAGCGTACCGGGTACAGGCTGCGTGGCCAGCGCGCCGGTGGCTGGTCGAGCAACTGGTCGAGCACCGCCAGCCAATCGTCCTGGTCGCTGAAGGTGCTGGCCAGGGCGCCGGCGCGGACGAACCCGGCGTTCGGGCCGATCAGCGCCATCTGCCGGCCATAGCTGCTCAACAGCAGGTTTTTCGCAGTCTTGGAGTTGTACAGGTCGGCATCGTCCAGGCCCAGCAGCACGTCACTGTTGGCCAACAAGTGTTGCAAAGGGCGGCTGTCGCGCGGGTCGGGCCAGTCCTGGGCAATGATCTCCAGGTCCAGCGCGCGGGCGGCGTGGCGCAGCTCTTCGAGCAGAAAGCTGCTGTGCTCACCGTACAGCACACCAATGCGCTGGGCCTGCGGCAGCAGGTAGCGCGCCAGGCGCAACTGCCGGCCCAGCGGCGGATCGCTCCACAGCAGCGTGAGGAACGCGGGCCGCGACTTTCCCAGGCGCTGTTCAGCCTGTACTCGGCTGACCCTCATGGCCAGGGCCGGCGGGCCGGCAGTTTCCCCGAGGCGCCATTCCAGTGCGGCGTTGTCCAGCAGGATCAGGCGCTGGTCAGCCTTGAGCTTGCCCGGGGGGGGCAGGTCGGCGGTGGTCTGGAAATGTACATGGTCGCTCGGCCGGCGGCTTTCCAGCGCGGCGACGAAACTGCGAATGCCAGGCTGGTCTTCCGCGCCTACCAACAGGATTTCGCTGGCGAACAGCGGCCCTATCGGCCACAGGCACAACAGCAACAGGCGCAGCAGCAGGGCCATCAGAACTCCAGCTCCGCGCTGACGCTCAGGCGGTGGCGGCTGTCGTAGCGGTTCTGGATTGCCGTGGTCGGCTCATCGTCCAGGCGCTGTTGCCACAGCGCCGCAAGCTCCAGGTTGCTGCCATGCACCCGGAAACGTTTGGCCAGACGCAGGTCCAGGCGCTCGTAGCGATACTGGTTGAGTGCATCGTCACCGTAATAGAACAGCGCGCTCGACCAACCGTCACCCCACTCGCGCATCCACCCGGCCGAGCCGCTGTTGCGCGCGCTGAGGCGGCGGTCGGCGGGGTTGCTGGCCCAGGCATCCACGTAGGCGTAGGTCACCCGCAGGCGGTCGCGCAGGGTCGGGCGCCAGTCCAGTTGCGCCTCGCTGCCGCTGAAACGGGCCTTGTTGGCATTGCTGGCGATGTACTGGTTGTTCTTCAGGGGCTCGCTGATCATGCCGGTGATCTCGTCATAGAACAGCTTCATATCCATGTTCAGGTCGATGTCGCTGAAGTAGCCGTTGTAGCCGAGTTCGCGCGAGCGCATGCGTTCCTGGTCGAGGTCGCCCGGGCCGCGGGTCTTGACGAAGTATTCGCCGTTTTGCAGGCCGAAAGCGTTGGGGGTCAGGTTCTTGACCGAGTAGCTCCAGTTGACGTTGTTCTCGAACATGTCTGGCGAGCGCACTGCCTCGGAATACACTGCACGCAGGCCATGGCGCGGGGTGATCAGGTAGTTGACCGCCACGCGTGGGGTCAGCGAGCTGCCAGACAGGCGCGAGTCCTCGAACATGGCACCACCCTGCAGGATCCAGTGTTCGTCGGCGCGCCACTCCAGTTGGCCGAACAGGCGCCAGGTCTGGTCGTCGATGCTGCCATTGAAGTAGGTCTGCGAGTCGGCACGATCATAGCGGTAGTTCATGCCACTGAGCAGGCGCAGGCTGTCGGTCAGGCTCAGGGTGTCCTGGATTTCCAGGTCGTAGCGGGTTTCGCGGGTGCTCTGGTCGACGTCGCCGCAGACCTGCTGCTTGCCACCGTTCGCCCATTGCTGCTGGACCTTCTCCAGAAGCCCTCTCATGACAGGATCGTTGGTCGAAAGTGGAGCGCCGGTAGCAATGCCGCGCGCCACTTTTTCGGCGAAATCGGGGTTCATTTGCCAGAGCTGGGTCAATTCCGGGCTGAACGACTGCAAAGCGTCACAGGCGCGCCACACCTGCTGACGGTCGAAATGCTGGGCAGAGCCTTGGATATACAGGCTGTGCTCAGAACTGAAGTCCTTGGTCCAGCGCAATGAGCCGGCGTAGTCCTTGGCACTGACGTCAGCGTTGTTACCGGCTTCGTATTTGGCGAACACCGGCTGGTAGGTATAAGGCCGCTGGTTGCTGCCTTCCTTCGCCGCAAGTTGCCATTCCAGGGTCTGGTCGTGTGCCAGGCTGTGACTGGCGTTGATATTGAAGCGGGTCAGCCGGCGGCTGTCGCGGTAGTCCTGGCCGAACTGGTTCTCGTCGAAGCCATCGTCCTGCTGGCCTGACAGCGACAGGCGCATGTCGCCACCATCCCAGCCGAAGCCGTGGCTGGCGTAGAAATCATTGATGCCGTCCTGGCCGCGGGTCATCTTCAGCCGCGTGCCATGGCTGTCGGCAGGGTTGCGGGTAAGGATGTTGACCACTGCCATCAGCGCGTTGGCGCCGTAGCTGACCGTGTTGGGGCCTCGGAACACCTCGATGCGCTCGATATCCTCCATGGCCAGGGGGATGTCGCTCCAGTCCACCGTGGCCAGGCCGGCGCGGTACACCGAACGGCCATCGATCAGCACCTGCATGCGCCGGGCATCGTTGACGTTGCTGCCGTGGTAATTGACCGTGGGTTGGTTGCCGGCGTTGTAGCCCACCATCATGCCCGGCACCAGGCGTAGCAGCTCGGGGATGTCGCGGGCACCGCTGGCGCGAATCAGCTCGCTGTCGAGCACGGTCATGCTGCCCGGGACTGCGGCGGGGGATTGTTTCAGGCGCGTTGCAGTCAGAACCTGCGGCAGGTCCGTGTTGTCGATGAACAGGTCATCGGCCACGGCCGGGCCGCCGAGCAGGGCAGTCAGTATGAGCAGGCGCGGGTACGAGGGCGTGCCAGGGAACACAAAGCGGCCTTGTATCAGGATTGAAACAGGCATGGTAACCGACCGTGGGGGTTTTGCCAGTGATCTGCTCTACCTGTCGAGCCCGCGAAAGGGCCGGTACTGACACTGGTTCTGTAGCAGGCGAGCCGTATAATGGCCGGGTCGCCACTTAACTTTTGGCTTTAACGGATTGGATATGACTGAACAGCAACCTGTTGCAGTTCTGGGAGGCGGCAGCTTCGGCACCGCCGTGGCGAACCTGCTGGCAGAAAACGGTGTGCCGGTGCGCCAATGGATGCGCGACCCGGAACAGGCCGAGGCCATGCGCGTCAATCGCGAGAATCCGCGCTACCTCAAGGGCATCCGCTTGCACGACGGCGTCGAGCCGGTCTGTGACCTGCTGGCCACACTGCAGGCCAGCGAGCTGATTTTCGTCGCCCTGCCATCGAGCGCCTTGCGTAGCGTGCTGGCTCCGCATGCCGAGTTGCTGCGCGGCAAGGGCCTGGTCAGCCTGACCAAGGGCATCGAAGCGCAAAGCTTCAAGCTGATGAGCCAGATCCTCGAGGAAATCGCCCCCGAGGCGCGCATCGGCGTGCTGTCCGGCCCCAACCTGGCCCGTGAAATCGCCGAACATGCGCTGACCGCCACGGTGGTCGCCAGCGAGGATGAAAAACTGTGCCAGCAGGTGCAGGCCGTGCTGCATGGGCGTACCTTCCGCGTCTACGCCAGTGCCGACCGCTTTGGCGTCGAGCTGGGCGGGGCGCTGAAGAACGTCTACGCCATCATCGCTGGCATGGCGGTGGCCCTGGGCATGGGCGAGAACACCAAGAGCATGCTGATTACCCGCGCCCTGGCCGAGATGACCCGCTTCGCCGTCAGCCAGGGTGCCAACCCCATGACCTTCCTTGGCCTGGCCGGTGTCGGTGACCTGATCGTCACCTGCTCCTCGCCAAAGAGCCGCAACTACCAGGTCGGCCACGCGCTGGGCCAGGGCCTGAGCCTGGAGCAGGCGGTCAGCCGCCTGGGCGAAGTGGCCGAAGGCGTCAACACCCTCAAGGTGCTCAAGGCCAAGGCGCAGGAAGTGCAGGTATACATGCCGCTGGTGGCAGGCCTGCATGCCATCCTGTTCGAAGGCCGCACGCTGAACCAGGTGATCGAGCACCTGATGCGTGCCGAGCCAAAGACCGATGTCGATTTCATTTCCATCAGCGGTTTCAACTGAGCCTTCAGCGGCTCTGACAACAGCAAGGAGCAACACATGAACGATACGCCCGAACGCGCCCAGCGCGAGTCAATCATCCTGCGGGCCCTGTGGATGCTGGTGTTCCTGGTGGTCTGGCAACTGGCCGAGCTGCTGCTCGGTGGCCTGGTGCTGGTACAACTGATCTACCGCCTGGTGTACGGCGCCCCCAGCGCCAGCCTCATGAACTTCGGTGACAGCCTGAGCCAGTACCTGGCGCAGATCGGCCGCTTCGGCAGCTTCCACAGCGACCAGAAGCCCTGGCCGTTCGCCGACTGGCCGGCACCGCGTGCCCCGGAAGGCGAGGCGCCGCATGCGGTGGCCCCGGCCTCGCACCCGGTGCGTGACGAGGAGCCCAAGCTGTGAAGCTGTGGGTTCTGCGCCACGGCGAAGCGGAGCCGCGGGCCAACAGCGATGCCGAGCGCCGGCTGACCGCCCATGGTCGCGAACAGGTGCTGCATAGCGCCGCCCGCCTGCTGGGCCAGCCGCTGCAGGCGATCATCGCCAGCCCTTACGTACGCGCCCAGCAAACGGCTGCCCTGGTGCATGACACCCTCGGCTTCGCCGAACCGGTGCGCACCGTGCCCTGGCTGACGCCTGACAGTGATGTGCAGCAGGTTATCGGCGAAATCGAGCGCCTGGGCCTGGAGCATGTGCTGCTGGTCAGCCACCAGCCGCTGGTGGGTACCTTGGTAGGGGCGTTGCAGCATGGCCACCAGCAGCAACCGGCGGGCATGAGCACTGCAAGCCTGGCGGAGCTGGAAGGGGACTGGCCGCTGGCTGGGTTGATGACCCTTCGGGCGATCAACTCGCCGGCCTGAGCTCTCAGGCTATCTCGGTTTCCTGTAGGAGCAGCCTTGTGCTGCGAAGAGGCCAGTAGGGCAATAGCTCTTCTCCGGCAGTTATGGCCTCTTCGCAGCACAAGGCTGCTCCTACAGGGAGTGCCCGCGTCCGCAAGCCTGACCTGATAGCCCTCGCCGATGACCTTTCCGGACGTTGCCGAACCGCCCCGCGATACCGACAATGGGCCATCATCTCGCATCCGGACCCGGCGCCATGTCGCAGCAGATCTTCTTCGCCCATGCCAACGGTTTCCCGTCGGCCACCTACGGCAAGCTGTTTGCCGCCCTGGCACCGGACTACCAAGTGCAGCACCTGGCCCAGCACGGCCACGATCCGCGCTTTCCGGTGGACGACAACTGGCAGAGCCTGGTCGATGAATTGCTGCACCACCTGGCCCGGCAGGGCCAGCCGGTATGGGGCGTCGGCCATTCGCTGGGCGGGGTGTTGCACCTGCACGCAGCCTTGCGCTGCCCCGAGTACTACCGCGGCGTGGTGATGCTCGACTCGCCGGTGCTCACCCGCGCCGACCAGTGGCTGCTGCGCACCGCCAAGCGCTTCGGCTTCATTGACCGTATCACCCCGGCTGGCCGCACCCTGGGGCGCCGCGAAACCTTCAATGACCGCGACAGTGCCCGGGACTATTTCGCCGGCAAGTCACTGTTCCGCCATTTCGATCCCGAATGCCTCGATGCCTACATAGAGCACGGCCTGCAGGCGATGGAGCAGGGGCTGCAGTTGCGCTTCGACCCGGCCACGGAAATCAGCATCTACCGCAGCATCCCGCATACCAGCCCTGCGCCCGCGCGGCAGTTGCAGGTGCCGCTGGCCATGGTCCGCGGCGAGCGCAGCAACGTCATTCGCCGCCACCACACGCTGGCCGTGCGTGGCATGCCCAGGGGCGAATACCACAGCGTGCCGGGTGGGCACATGTTCCCGCTTGAGCGACCAACCGACACCGCAAGCCTGATCAAGGGCCTGTTCGACCGCTGGAGCCAGGCATGAGCGCGCAGGTTGAGGAGATCCGCCTGAGCCTGGGCCATATCGAACTGGCGGCGCACCTGTTCGGCCCCGAGGATGGGCTGCCGGTAATCGCCCTGCATGGCTGGCTGGACAACGCCAACAGCTTCGCCCGCCTGGCGCCGCAGCTGAAAGGCCTGCGCATCGTCGCCCTGGACCTGGCCGGGCATGGTTATTCCGAGCACCGGCCGCTCGGCGCCGGTTATGCCCTGGCCGACTACGCCCATGACGTGCTGCGGGTGGCCGAACAGCTGGGTTGGCAACGTTTTGCCCTGCTGGGCCATTCGCTGGGGGCAATCATTTCGGTGCAACTGGCTGGCGCGCTGCCGGAACGGGTCAGCCATCTGGCCCTGATCGACGGCGTCATCCCGCCGACCGGCGCCGAGCAGGATGCCGGTGAGCGGCTGGGCATGGCACTGCAGGCCCAGTTGCGCCTGGATGCCAAGCGCAAGTCGGTATACACCACACTGGAGCAGGGCGTACAGGCACGCATGAAAGGCATGGTCGCGGTCAGCCGTGAGGCGGCCGAGCTGCTGGCCCAGCGCGGCCTGATGCCGGTGCCCGGCGGTTACAGCTGGCGCAGCGACAGCCGCCTGACCCTGCCTTCGCCAGTGCGCCTGAGCGAGGCCCAGGCCATGGCCTATGTGCACCGGGTGAGTTGCCCGACGCGCCTGGTCGTGGCCGCCGACGGCATGCTGGCGCGCCACACCGGGTTGCTGGAGCAGCTACCCTTTGAGCAGGTGACGCTGCCCGGTGGCCATCACCTGCACCTGAACGATGAGCAGGGCGCGGCCCTTGTCGCAGACTGTTTCAATCGCTTCTTTGGCTTTGCTTGACTTGCATCGGACAAGTGTCGAGGCTTGGCGGGTTGAACAGGGAGACAACCATGCAACTGCCAGACATCCTGGAGCTTCATCTCGGCGCTGAGCGCCGTCTGGTTCGCCAATGAGCGCGCCTGTTGCCATCCGTAATGCCTTCGCTGCCTGTCTGGTGTTCGCCAGCCCCGTTTTGTGGGCCGGCAGCCTGCCGGTACCGGTGGACGCCAAGGTGGTCGACCAGCGCCCGGCCGTGGAGCAGGAGCGCGTCTACCCCATGGGCCCGCTGCGCAAGATCAGCGGCCGCCTGCGGGTCGAGGACAAGGTCGAAAGCCGTGGCCAGGTCAGCTCGGTAACCTACGAACTGCCGGTCGAGCGTACTGCTCGCGAAGCCTTCACCAGCGCTCGCGAAGCACTGCAGCGCGACGGCGGCTACCCGCTGTTCTGGTGCCAGGGCCGCGATTGCGGCGAGGCCAGCCTGTGGGCCAATGATGTGTTCGGCAATGCCCGCCTCAACGGCGGCGACGAGCAGCAGGCGTTCATCCTTCTGCGCCGCTCGGCGGAGCAGGCCGACACCCTCGTCGCACTGTACAGCGTCACCCGCGGCAACCGCCGCGCCTACCTGCACGTGGAAGAGTTCGTCGCCGGCAGCCCGCTGGGCGAACTGCTGCCGACCGCCGCCACGGTGCTGCGCGAAATGCGCGACACCGGCAAGCTCGACTACCCTGACCTGGCCGCGCCGCAAGACGCCTGGGCGAACCTGCTGGCCCGCAGCCTGAACCTCGACAGCACCCTGCGTGCCAGCCTCAGTGGGGCCCAGGCTGAAGCCTGGCGCGAGGCGCTGGTCAAGGCGGGCGTGCGCAATGGCCGCCTCGAAGTCGGTAGTGCACCTACCGACGGCCTGCACCTTGAACTGATCCGTTGAACGGGCACCACCATGGCTAACAATGACCGCTTGCTGGTCCAGATTCTGCTGCTGGCGCTGCTGGGTGCCGGCCTGTGGGTAATGGCACCTTTCATTTCAGCGCTGTTGTGGGGAGCCATCCTGGCCTTTGCCAGCTGGCCCTTGATGCGCTTGCTGACGCGTGCGCTGGGCGGGCGTGAAACCCTGGCGGCAAGCCTGCTGACCACTGCCTGGATCCTGATCGTGGCGCTGCCGCTGGTGTGGCTGGGGTTCAACCTGGCCGACCACATTCGCGATGCGACGGCGTTCGTGCGTGACGTGCAGGTGGACGGCCTGCCCGATGCTCCGGCGTGGCTGGGTGGCATCCCGGTGGTTGGCGAGCGCCTGGTCAGCTGGTGGCAATCGCTGGACCAGCAGGGCGCGGCCTTGCTGGCCTCGGTCAAGCCGCACCTAGGGCAGGTGGGCAACTGGTTGCTGGCGCGCAGCGCGCAGATCGGCAGCGGCGTGCTGGAACTGACCCTTAGCCTGGTGTTCGTGTTCTTCTTCTACCGCGACGGGCCGCGCTTGTCGGCGTTCGTCCTGCGCTTGCTGCACCGTCTGATGGGCGACCGTGCCGAGTACTACCTGGAGCTGGTCGCCGGTACGGTGCAGCGGGTGGTCAATGGGGTGATCGGTACAGCCGCCGCGCAGGGCGTGCTTGCATTGATCGGCTTCCTGATTGCCGGTGTGCCCGGGGCCATTGTGCTGGGCCTGGTGACCTTCATGCTCAGCCTGATTCCCATGGGCCCGCCACTGGCATGGATTCCGGCCACCGGCTGGCTGGTATGGAAAGGCGAATACGGCATGGCGGTGTTCCTGGGAGCCTGGGGCACCTTCATTATCAGTGGCGTGGACAACGTACTCAAACCGTACCTGATCAGCCGTGGCGGCAACCTGCCGTTGGTGATCGTGCTTCTGGGCGTGTTCGGCGGCCTGATCGCCTTTGGCTTCATTGGCCTGTTCATCGGGCCGACCTTGCTGGCGGTCGGCTACAGCCTGCTGCTGGACTGGAGCCGCAACGCCGTCCCGCAGCCGCCTCAGCAGTAAACCTGTACTGGCCTCTTCGCGGGTGAATCCGCGCCCACAAGGATCTCTACAGCCCGGGAGAGCGGTGCGGTCCCTGTAGGAGCGGGTTTACCCGCGAAGAGGCCGGTTCAGGCAACCTCAACTCCCGATCTTTACGCCTTCTTTATCGCCATCCCCACCTCCCAGTCTCGCCCCTTTACGCCCCTCGCTCGGACAATTTCCCCAAAGCGGCTCAAGCCGCACCACGGGGAGAACCACACATGAACATGCTCGACGGGCTGTCACTGCTGCTGGCAGTGGCATTGGCGTTTTATCTGCTGGTGGCGCTGCTGCGCGCCGATCGCAGCTAGGGAGCGGCCATGCACAGTTACGATTTCGCCTTGCTGTTGGCATTTTTCGCCATCGTGCTGCTACCGGCACCCTGGCTCGGGCGGTTCTACTTCAAGGTCATGGAAGGCCAGCGCACCTGGCTGTCGCCCGTGCTGGGCTCGGTCGAGCAAGCCTGCTACCGGCTGGCGGGCGTGCGCGCCAGCCAGGAACAGAACTGGCAGCAGTACACCCTGGCCCTGCTGGCCTTCAACCTGGCCGGGTTCCTGCTGCTGTTCGCCGTGCTGCTGTTGCAGGGCTACCTGCCATTCAACCCGCAGCATCTGCCCGGCCAGGAATGGTCGCTGGCGTTCAACACCGCGATCAGCTTCGTAACCAACACCAACTGGCAGGCCTACAGCGGTGAAGCGTCGGTCAGCTACCTGAGCCAGATGCTCGGCCTTACCGTGCAGAACTTCGTCAGCGCCGCCACCGGCCTGGCCGTGCTGGTCGCCCTGTGCCGCGGCATCGCACGGCGCAGCGCCACGACGCTAGGCAACTTCTGGGTCGACATGACCCGCGCCACCCTTTACGGCTTGCTGCCGCTGTGCCTGCTGCTGGCGTTGCTGCTGGTATGGCAGGGCGTACCGCAAACCTTGGCCGACTACGCCCACGCGGTCACCCTGCAAGGCACCGAGCAGACCATCCCGCTGGGCCCGGCCGCCAGCCAGATCGCCATCAAGCAACTGGGTACCAATGGCGGTGGCTTCTTCGGAGTCAACTCGGCGCACCCGTTCGAAAACCCCACGGCCTGGAGCAACCTGTTCGAGGTGGCTTCGATCATCCTCATTCCGGTGGCGCTGGTGTTCACCTTTGGCCACTACGTGAAGGACCTGCGCCAGAGCCGCGCCATCCTCGCCTGCATGCTTGCGCTGTTCCTGATCGGCGGCAGCACGGCGTTGTGGTCCGAGTACCAGCCCAACCCGGCCCTCGAGAGCGCGCAGGTACAGCAAAGCGCCCCGATGGAGGGCAAGGAAACCCGCTTCGGCACCACCGGTTCGGTGCTGTGGACAGTGACTACCACCTCTGCGTCCAACGGTTCGGTCAATGCCATGCACGACAGCCTCAACCCGCTGACCGGCATGGTGGCGATGGTCAACATGATGGTCGGTGAGGTGATCTTCGGCGGCGTCGGTGCAGGGCTTTACGGCATGCTGCTGTTCGTGCTGATCGCGGTGTTCCTGGCCGGGCTGATGATCGGCCGCACCCCGGAATACCTGGGCAAGAAACTGCAGGCCCGCGAGGTGCAGTTGCTGGTGGCGACCCTGCTGGTGATGCCGGTCGGCGTGTTGGTGCTCGGCGCCATTGCCGCCAGTCTGCCAGGCCCGGCAGGTGCAGTCAGCAATCCGGGTGCGCATGGCTTCAGCCAGCTGCTGTATGCCTACACCTCGGGCACGGCCAACAACGGCTCGGCCTTTGCCGGCTTTGGTGCCAACACGGTGTACCACAACCTGATGATCGGCCTGGCCATGCTCATCGGCCGCTTCGGCTACATCCTGCCGGTACTGGCGCTGGCTGGCAGCCTGGCGGCGAAGAAAAGCGCGCCCCAGGGGCTTAACAGCTTCCCCACCCATGGCCCGCTGTTCACCGGCCTGCTGCTGGTCACCATCCTGCTGGTCGGTGGCCTGACCTTCCTGCCGACCCTGGCCCTTGGGCCGATCGCCGAACATTTGAGTCTGGGTTTTTGAGGACCGACCATGAACATGCCCATTGCTGAAGTAAAAGCCCGGCAAAGTGCCAAGGATCAGACCCGTTTCGCCGCATTGTGGCGCCCGGCGCTGGTGCAGGCATTCGTCAAGCTCGACCCGCGCCAACTCAAGCGCTCGCCGGTGATGCTGGTGGTCGCCCTGACTGCGGTACTGACAACCGTCCTGTGTTTCGCTCCCGGCAGCGGTGTGAGCACCGGTGTGGCCGTGCAGATCGCCCTGTGGCTGTGGTTCACCGTGCTGTTCGCCAACTTTGCCGAGGCCCTGGCCGAAGGCCGTGGCAAGGCCCGCGCCGACAGCCTCAAGGCTGGCAGCCAAGGGCTTACCGCCCAGCGTCGCAAGCGTGATGGCAGCTACGAAACCGTAGCGGCCAGCGCGCTGCGCAAGGACGATGTGGTGCGCGTGGTAGCTGGTGAAATGATTCCCGGTGACGGCGAGGTGCTTGAAGGTATCGCTGCGGTCAACGAGGCCGCCATTACCGGCGAGTCCGCGCCGGTGATCCGCGAGTCCGGCGGCGATCGCTCAGCGGTGACCGGCAATACCCGGCTGGTCTCAGACTGGTTGTTGATCCGCATCACCAGCAACCCGGGCGAATCGACCCTCGACCGCATGATTGCCCTGGTCGAGGGCGCCAAGCGGCAGAAGACGCCCAACGAGATCGCCCTCGACATCCTGCTGATCGGCCTGACCCTGATCTTCCTGATCGTGGTGGTGACCCTGCAGCCGTTCGCCCACTTTGTCGGTGGCAGCCTGCCGCTGATCTTTCTCGCCGCATTACTGGTAACGCTGATCCCCACCACCATCGGCGGCCTGCTGTCGGCCATCGGCATTGCCGGCATGGACCGGCTGGTGCGGCTGAACGTCATCGCCCGCTCGGGCCGGGCGGTGGAGGCGGCCGGTGACGTGCATACGCTGATGCTCGACAAGACTGGCACCATTACCTTCGGCAACCGCCGCTGCAGTGCGCTGCACGCGGCACCGGGCATCACTGCCCGCGAGCTGGGGGAGGGCGCCTTGCTGGCCTCGCTGGCGGACGACACCGCCGAGGGCAAGTCGATCGTCGAGTATCTGCGCCAACTGCATGATTTTGTCGAACCGTCCGCCGGCCAGTTCGAGGCCGTGGCTTTCAGCGCCGAGACGCGCCTGTCGGGGATCGACTTCCAGCAACACCGCTACCGCAAGGGCGCTGTCGATGCCGTACTGGCGTTCGTCGGCATGCAACGCCTGGAAATGCCACCGGCACTGGCCCGTGAAGTGGAGCGTATTGCCCAGAGCGGCGGTACACCGCTGCTGGTGTGCCTGGACAAGCGCCTGCTTGGCGTGATCCACCTCAAGGATGTGGTCAAACCCGGCATTCGCGAGCGCTTTGCCGAGCTGCGCAAGCTCGGCATCCGCACGGTGATGGTGACCGGCGACAACCCGCTGACCGCCGCCGCCATCGCTGCCGAGGCCGGCGTGGATGACGTGCTGGCCGAGGCCACGCCAGAGAAGAAGCTGGCGCGCATCCGCCAGGAGCAGAACGACGGCCGCCTGGTGGCCATGTGCGGCGATGGCGCCAACGACGCCCCGGCACTGGCCCAGGCTGACGTGGGCATGGCCATGAACGACGGCACCCAGGCCGCGCGCGAGGCGGCCAACATGGTCGACCTGGATAGCGACCCGACCAAGTTGCTGGATGTGGTGCAGGTCGGCAAGGAGCTGCTGGTGACCCGCGGCGCGCTGACCACCTTCTCCATCGCCAACGATGTGGCCAAGTACTTCGCCATCCTCCCGGCGCTGTTCGCCGCCATCTACCCGCAGCTGGGCGTGCTCAACCTGATGCACCTGGCCAGCCCGCAGAGTGCGATTCTGTCGGCCATCGTATTCAACGCGCTGATCATCATCGTGCTGATCCCGCTGGCGCTGCGCGGCGTGCGGGTGCAGGCGGCCAGTGCGGCGCACCTGCTGCGGCGCAACCTGCTGATCTACGGGTTGGGCGGCATTGTCGTGCCGTTTGCCGGGATCAAGCTGATCGACCTGCTGCTCAATGCCCTGCACCTGGTCTGAGGAGGCCACCATGAATGCTTATGTACGCCCGGCATTGAGCCTGGCCTTGTTGATGACCCTGGTGACCGGCGCGCTGTATCCGCTGGTGGTGACCGGTATTGCCCAGGTGGCTTTCCCCAGCCAGGCCAATGGCAGCCTGGTGCGCGATGACCAGGGCCAGGTCCGCGGTTCGGCGCTGATTGCCCAGGATTTCCAGGGCGATGGCTGGTTCCACGCGCGGCCATCGGCAGGCGCCTACGCCACCGTGGCCAGCAGTGCCAGCAACCTGTCGCCGAGCAACCCGGCGCTGGCCGAGCGGGTCAAGGGCGATGCGGCTGCGTTGTACCAGGCGCAGCAGGGGCCGGTGCCCCAGGCGCTGCTCACCACCTCGGGCAGCGGCCTCGACCCGCACCTGCCGCCGGAGGCCTTGGCCTACCAGATCCCGCGGGTGGCGGCGGCACGGCAGTTGCCGGTGGAGCGCTTGCAAGGCTTGCTGGAAGAGGCCACCCTCCACCCATTGATCGGCCCGCCGGTGGTCAATGTGCTGGCCTTGAACCAGGCCTTGGAAAACCTCAGCCATTGATAGATGACTTGAGGGGCTAGCAGGGACCCTGTGGGAGCGGGTTTACCCGCGAATGCGTCGGTGGCGCTATTACTGCATTCGCGGGTGAACCCGCTCCCACAGGTACGGTGTTTGTCCCTGGATTTGCTGCTTGCTGGAAATAGCAAAGGATGAAAGATGAGTGACTCCGCCCGCGCAGACGCGCTGTTGGCTACCCTCCCGCGAAGCGGCCGGGGGCGGTTGAAGGTGTTCCTTGGCGCCGCCCCCGGCGTCGGCAAGACCTTCGCCATGCTCCAGGCCGCCCACGCCCAGCAACGCCAGAACGTGCAGGTGCTGGCCGGGGTGGTCGAAACCCATGGCCGTGCCGAAACCGAGGTATTGCTCGCTGGCCTTCAGCAGCAGCCCCTGCTGCGTAGCCAGTACCGCGGCGTAACGCTCGAGGAAATGGACCTCGACGGCCTGCTCAAGGCCGCGCCGGCCCTGGTGCTGGTCGACGAATTGGCCCACACCAATGCGCCCGGCAGCCGCCATGCCAAACGCTGGCAGGACGTACAGGAACTGCTGGCCGCCGGCATCGATGTGTACACCACGGTCAACGTCCAGCACCTGGAAAGCCTCAACGACAAGGTCCGCGACATTACTGGCGTGCAAGTGCGCGAAACCCTTCCGGACTGGGTGCTGCAGGAAGCCTTCGAGCTGGTGCTGATCGACCTGCCCCCCCGGGAGCTGCTTGAACGCCTGCGCGAAGGCAAGGTGTACGTGCCCGAGCAGGCGCGGGCCGCCATCGATGCGTTCTTCTCGCAAACCAACCTTACCGCCCTGCGCGAACTGGCCATGCAGACCGCCGCTGCCCAGGTGGATGCCGACCTGGCCCACGGTTATCGCCAACGCGGCCAGGAAGCCCCGGCCCTGCGTGGGCGCTTGCTGGTGGGCGTGGATGGTGACGACCAGGCGGAACGTTTGGTGCGCCATGCCAGCCGCGTGGCGCAACGCCGCCACCTGCCCTGGAGCCTGGTGCACGTGGACAACGGCCGCCTGCGCGACGAAACCGCACGCCAGCGCCTGCAAGCTGCCCAGCAACTGGCCGAACGCCTGGGCGGCGAGGTGGTACTGCTGCGTGCCGGCGAAGTGGTGCGCACACTGATCCAGCATGCTGCCGAACGGCGGGCCAGCCTGGTGCTGGTTGGGCAGTCCCGCGACCGCCTGCGCCGGCGCCTGTTCGGTGCCGGTGTGGCCGCGCGGCTGCTGCGCGAAAGCCACGGCCTGGAAATCAACGTGCTGGACCGCGACGCGCAGCCGCCAGCGCCGCGTTCGGCGGTACGGCGGGTGTGGGTCTGGCGCCATTACCTGCTGGCGCTGCTGGCCACGGTCATGGCCGCAGGCCTGGCCTGGGCGGTGTCGAGTGTGCTGGCGCTGCCCAACATATCGCTGGTGTTCCTGGCCGCGGTGTTGCTGGTGGCAGTGCGCAGCAGCCTGGGGCCTGCGCTGGCCTGCGCGGTGCTGTCGTTCCTGACCTACGACTTCCTGTTCATCCCGCCCAACCTGTCGTTCAGGATCCAGCGCGAAGAAGACGTGCTGACCCTGGTGTTCTTCCTGTTGATGGCCGCGCTCACCGGCAACCTGGCCGCCCGCCAGCGCCGCCAGTTGCAGGCGCTGCGCGAGACCCAGGCGCAGACCAGCCAGTTGCTCGACCTGTCGCGCCGGCTGACCGTGGCCACCGACCGCCAGGCGGTGTTCAACGCCGCCGGCCAGCACCTGGACGGTTGGCAGGACATGCAGGTGTGCCTGCTGGAGCGCAATGTCGAAGGCCAGTTGCAGGTGGCCAGCGGCGAAGCCCATGCCTTCAGCGATAACGAACGCGCCGCCGCAGAGTGGGCCTGGCAGCACGGCCAGGCCGCCGGTCATGGCAGCGACACCCTGCCCAATGGCCGCTGGTGGTGGTGGCCGCTGGCGGTGGATGAGCAGCCCCTGGCATTGCTTGGTGTGCGCCCACGCTCCGGCCAGCCGCTCAGCGACCCGCGCCGGCGCCTGCTCACTGCCCTTGGCCAACCACTGGCCCAGGCCCTGGCCCGCGCCCGGCTGGCCGAACAGCTGGAGGCTGCGCGTCTGCATGGCGAAACCGAGCAGTTGCGCAGCGCCTTGCTCGCGTCCGTTTCCCATGATTTGCGCACCCCGCTGACCGCCATGCGCGGCAGCATCGACAGCCTGCTGGCGCTGGGCGAGGCGATCCCCGCCGCCGACCGCCGCGAACTGCTGGAGGGCACCCGCAACGAGGCCGAACGCCTCGACCGCTACATCCAGAACCTGCTCGACATGACCCGCCTGGGCCATGGCGGCCTCAAGCTGGCCCGCGACTGGGTGGCCCCGGCCGACATCGTCGGCAGCGCGCTCAACCGCCTGCGCGCGGTGCTGGCACCGCTGCGGGTACACACCGACGTGCCGACCGAGCTGCCGTTGCTGTTCGTGCATGCGGCATTGATCGAACAGGCGTTGGTCAACGTGCTGGAAAATGCCGCGCGCTTCTCGCCAGCCAATGGCCGGCTGGAGCTGCAGGTGTCGGTGCAGGACGCCCGGTTGTGCTTTGCCGTCAGCGACCAGGGCCCCGGCATTCCCGTGGAAGACCGCGAGAAGATCTTCGACATGTTCTACACCGCCGCTCGCGGTGACCGCGGCGGGCAGGGCACCGGCCTGGGCCTGGCGATCTGCCAAGGCATGATAGGCGCCCATGGCGGGCAGATCCTGGTGGGTGAAGGCATCGATGGCCAGGGCACCAGCATCACTTTATGCTTGCCGCTGCCCCCTCAACCTGAAACCGAAAGCGAAACCCCATGAGTCAGTCCGCCACCCTCCTGGTCATCGACGATGAACCGCAGATCCGCAAGTTCCTGCGCATCAGCCTGGCCTCGCAAGGCTACAAGGTGCTCGAGGCCGCCACTGGCGCGGAAGGGCTCGCTCAGGCGGCGCTGGGCAAGCCGGACCTGGTGGTACTCGACCTGGGCCTGCCGGACATGGACGGCCAGCAGGTACTGCGTGACCTGCGCGAATGGAGCGCGGTGCCGGTGCTGGTGTTGTCGGTGCGCGCCAGTGAAGTGCAGAAGGTCGATGCGCTGGATGGCGGCGCCAACGACTATGTGACCAAGCCGTTCGGCATCCAGGAGTTTCTGGCGCGGGTGCGCGCCTTGCTGCGCCAGGTGCCGCAGGCCGGTGGCTCGGAAGTGGCGGCCAGCTTTGGGCCGCTGATGGTGGACTTTGCCTTTCGCCGGGTGACCCTGGATGGCGTGGAAGTGGCGCTGACCCGCAAGGAGTATGCGCTGCTGGCGCAACTGGCCGGGCACCCGGGGCGAGTGATTACCCAGCAGCAGCTGCTCAAGGATATCTGGGGGCCTACCCATGTGGATGACACCCATTACCTGCGGATAGTGGTCGGGCATCTGCGGCAGAAGCTGGGCGATGACCCCACGGCGCCGCGGTTCATCATCACCGAGCCAGGTGTGGGATACAGGTTGGTGGCGCCCACCATGTAACCCCTGTGGGCATGCCCGCGAAGAATCCAGCGCGGTGCATGGCACCGGCTGCGCCTGTGTTCGCGGGCATGCCCGCTCCCACAGGGTCCCTGCTAATTCAATGAGTCATGTGCAGTTCTATGAGAGCTGGCATGCCGGCGATGGGGCCAGCGCAAGCAGCGAGACAGTAAGTTCAGGGGGCGGTTCTCGACTCCAGATCCATTTCCGCTGGCCACTCTACTCGGGGTGCCAGGCGCAGGGCGAACTCACACCAGAGCACATCGTTGTGATCCTTGGGGGGGGCGGGTGGTGGCAGGGCTGAGGGGCCTTCCTGCATGTAGGTGCAGATGTAGGCCCAGACATGTTGGTCGGCCCCCATCGTAACCAGAGGAAAACGGTCGATGACATTGTTTGTGCCTGGTGCAACGATGGAGAGTGTGACACCCCATTTGAAAATTAACCCACCGTTTGGCAGTGCGCCGGTCTGGGACCAGCGCTCGGCGCGGACTTGGGACCAGTCGTAGCAAACTGTTTCTACTTTCCAGTTCGTGAAGGGGTTCCACCAGCAGTACTTGAAATTGTATGCATACAATTTTTTACGTACTCGGTTGAAGCGAAGGGGTTCATCTCGGGGTGGGGATATGCTTACTCGAAGGCAAAATACGGATGCCCATACTCCGCATGCAAGTATTAATATATCAATTAGCACGGATTCGAAGTCTCTCTGCTCTATGTTGGAGTTTATGAAGCTGAGCAGAGGGGTGGTGATGGCGATAGTTGGAAGCGAAAGGAAAGCCATTACTTCTCTAGCCCAACCGAGGGGTCTGGGTACTTCAAGGTAGATAAGATCCTGATGGTTAGGGGATTGATTGCCCAGGCTGGCTTCGATCGCAATGGGAGTGTCAGGATGGGGTAGGTCCTCTATCCATCCTGTACATGGCGGGTTAAGGTGCGGGCGGGCCATTAGAATAGACCCCTTAGCGAGGATAGATTGTTTTCTCTCATTGTCACTTTTGCATAACCTGACATGTCATGCTTGTTGGGCCAATAAGTGAGCGTTAGCTCAATAGCTTTTGTGCAATGGTTATCCCGTAGTGGAATTGAAGTGCTGATGTGCAGGGTCTTATCGGTGGTTTTAAAAATTATTCGTTCGCTGACGCTTTCAGGGCTAGCAAAGGTTTTTTTGGTTTCTTCGGGCACGTATTCGACTACTTTTGGATGTGAACTATTACCAGAGAGATGAAAAGGCAGTCGATTTTGCCCTGCTGGGTACACAGTCAGTTGCCATTTGTACTGTGCGTCTTCAGTACTGAAATTTGGCAAGCTTATGTACAAATCGAGATAAAAACCTGCCGCAACAGCAGCGTCATCGCTGATGAAGGCTTTAGTTTGGTCTAGCGTGTGGGTACTGTGAGTTGGTTGAAATCTTGTCTCAATTGAAACCTGCGCTTGAACTCCCAAGGCTGCCGCGTTCAGTGAGCCAATTGCGGTATCCAGATCTTGTGGATTCATCCAGCGCCGATGTTCCTCTGGTGTTCCCCATCTACTGTGTCGGGACCAAAGCTCTAATAGTGAAGATTCTTGATTTTTGGCATCCATCGCCAGCGTATAGGCTGCCAGACCAAGGATGATCGTAAAGCCTAAGGGACCGAGTAGCGAACTTGCGAATAATGCCGAGTAAATACCAGAGACAGTGGAAACCGTAGCAAGCACGGCCGCGCGAGCGTACTGGTTTGCAGAGGTGCTGTCCCCTTGGTTATTAGTTCTGGCGAGCGCATTCACGTATTGCACTGCATCCATGGCATTGGCGAGTGCAGCGATGGCGCCGCCGTACTTGGCTAGGTTCTTTCCTAGAGAAGCTGTGGTTACCGTTCTGGGCCACGGTATCTTCGGTCGTACAAGTGTGACAGCAAGCCCTGCCGCTTCGACACTCACTCCCAACAACCCAAGCGATGAAGACCAGATCGCGGCAAGCGCCTCTGGATTGTTCTGATGCGTCTCCTGCAACGCCCGATAGTTCTTGCCCAGGCTGTCCTGCTGGAACCATATGCCCCCCAAGGCAAGCATCAGCTTCCCACTTCCACTACTCGCTGCAGCATCCCGCAGGCTGCGCATCGCATCGCTTGCCAGGCTTTGCGCGGCCGTAGAACTGATCTTCAAACCACCCGTAACCTGCGCACGCAGCGTACCCGCACCAATCGCAACATTGCGTACCAGCGCCCCGACGCCGCCGGCTGCACCCTCGCGCAACTGCACCAGCCGCGCCTGCAAACTCTCGGCGCTTTCCAACGTCCAGAGCATCACCTCGATCATCTGGCTACGGTTACCCACTGCCGCAATATTGATCGCGCCACTCAGCACCATGGCCCGCACCTTGCGGCCCAGTGGGTCACGGAACTGCTTGTCTACCTGCTGCAGAAACGCATCGGTCCGCGACTCCAGGGCTTCATTGAGCAGCCTCATGTACTCGCCTACCGTCAGCGACACCCGCAGCGGCGTCACCTGCTGCCCGGCAAACAGGGCAAACGCCGAGCGATGCACATGGCCGATCAGGGTCTTGGTCCGTTCACTCAGGTGCTGGCTGAGCGCATTCCCTGCGCTGTTGGTCGCGGCCAGCAACTGGCCAACGGCATCCTGTATTGGCTTGATCATCAACAGCTGGCCATCGGCGGTCCCGGCGATGCCCTTGATGATGTCGTACACCTTGCCGAAGTCGTCCCCGGACAGCGCGCTGGCCACCTGCTGCATCAGCTTCTGATTCTTGGCCAGCAGTGCCTGGTAAAGCAGGCTGCGGTTGTCCTCCAGCAACTGCTGCCAGATATGCTGGGTGATCCCGAGCGGCTGACCCTTCTGAGGCAAGGTTTCAGTGGGCCCGCCGGCCAGGCAGGCGGCCATCATCTGGATGAAGTACTCCACCGAAACGGGGGAGGTCGCGTCATAGTCGTAGTAGCCGATCTGTTGAAACGCCCGCTTGGCATAGTGCCGCGCATACAGATCGCCAACCTGGTCGATCATCGACTGCCAGTTTTTCAGTTCGCGGTCGTAGTCGGCCTGGAACGCTGCGCGGGCGCCTTCGTCGTAACGCTCTTCCAGCCGCTCGCGGGCGTCCTGCTGCTTGCGCGCGGTGTTGCGTTCGGTCTGCGCGTCGATGTCCACCGGCGGCAGATACGCCTTGGCTGCGATCGGGCTGTCGTTCCATTGCTCGATCTGCCGGGCTTCCCGCTGCGCGTCCTCGGCACCTTGCACAGCCGCCATGGCCGCGTGCAATTCGCGGATGCCCAGTAGTGCTTGCGAGGTGAAGTATTCGAAGTGCCGCTGCGGCTGCGCCCGCCATTCCTGCAGGGCCTGCACCCAGCCAGTGCGTTGCGCGTTGAGCTCCATGACCATTCCGACCGGGTCGGGCAGTGTCAGCGCCAGCAGGCCATTGGGCAGTTGTTCCTGCTCGATGACACTGCGCACATGCGTGCGGGTTTCATGCCAGCGGCCCAGGCGGCTGTAAAAGCCATGGACGCTGGTAAACCTGGCAGAGGAAAAGGTGGAGAACTCCAGCACCTGTTCCAGGCCGAAGCGGAAGCTGTCGGTCATGGCGATGCCGAGGCTGGCAGGGTCGTTGCGTGCGGTGTTCAGGTCCACTTCGACGAAGCGGGCGAGGGTGCCCGGGTCACTGTCGGCGATGCCTTGCCGATAGCGGTCGAGTACCGCACGGGGCCAAGGGTCGTTGGCGAAGGCGATCCAGGCCTTGCGGTAGAGTAGGGTATCGATGTTGATGAACGAGGCGATCACATCGTGGCCTTCGGTGGCGCATACCTTGGGTAACGACCTGGGTGGCCCCAAGGGCATCTGCGATACCGGAAAGCGCTGCAAGGTACCTTCCGCCGCTACCTCGTAGGCCTGCCAGATTTCCTGGTCGAGCAGTACGTAGACATAACCCTGGCGCAGGAGGCGCAACTGGTCGGTGTGCATCGGGTGGAAGATGATTTCGCTGTCGTCTGCCAGGCGATAGGGGCGCCCTGTATCCGGGCGCGGGGCGTAGGCCTCGCGCAGCAGCAGAATCGGCAGGCCGGAGCGTTCGCAGGCATTGCAGGTGCCGTAGGTGTTGGGGATCTCTTCCTGCATGGCGATGTGGATGGTTTTGCTGATGCTCATGGGTAACTCCTTGCCTTCGGCAGGCCGGCGACGATGTGCGACCAGGTGCAGTCGTCGTAGCTGGCGAAGCGGTCCGCCAGGCGCTGCTCGCCGGCCGCTGCCCTTTCCACCTCGTGCTGGATGGTCGGGTGCTGAAGGAGCAATGGGTGGATCATGAGCATGTGCAGGCTCATGCACTGGATATCGGCGCGGTCGCGCAGGCCCTGCTTGAACGCCTTGAGGATCAGGTTCATGGCATGGGTGGGGGCGTTTTCCGGCAAGCCTGAGGAGCCTGCGAAGTGCCAGGGTGCATGGGGATGCTGCACGGCACTCAGGCGATGCCAGGCGCCGAGCAGTTGAATGATCTGTGGTGCGACGTGCTGGGTCGCCCTTACGGCCTCGGGGACGGCCAGTTCGCCAGCCATGGGTTCTCGCTCGAAGACCTCGCAACTGCCACAACCATCGGGATGTAGCCAGCTGCGAACAGGCCCGAGGAGTTCGCCTGCGTTTTTCAGGGTCGCGCGTAGCAGCGCCAGCCGCACGGGCTCGAACCAGGCGGTGATACCGTGCGGTTCTGGTTGGTGCAGCACCTGACACTGGTGGCTGATGTGCTGGGCGATGAGGTCGGCGGGTTGATCGCTGCTCAGCCAGCCACACACGTAGTGCCAGGTAGCTGCCGATTCACGAGCGGCGCAGGTCGCGCTTAATAGGGCAAGGGCTGTGGGCGCATCGCCGGGTTCGGCAAGCCGCACCAGAGCTGGCCAGCACTCAGGATCCTGCACCAGGCGGCTGCAGTCGATGCGCGTTACGGCATCACCACCCAGCGCTTCGCTGAGGGCAGCGATGGCCAGCGGGTGCTCAGACGGGCAGCCGGCGAATGGGTCCAGTAAAAGGTAGAGGGCCTCTTCTGGTTGGCGCTGCTGGTTGGCGAAGTGATCGACCGACTGCACGTAGCCCTGCGTGGACTGGCTCGACATGAGAAGTTCCTTTTCTTCTTGATGGCGAGCAGAAACCTAACGGGGAATCAATGCTGCAGGTAGTTATCGGCTTCCTAACCAGCTGTAGGATTTTTCGCTGTCGGACGAGGCAGTCGTATCGCTCAGGACCTCGGGGATTCTGTTTCAAAGCATTGGCGCATCACGTCAAGGTAACGCCGCGCGCCCAGGCCCAACGGGCGCGACTTGACCCAGATGATGTCCACCCACAAGCGCAATCGGCTGGCCATGTTGTCGAAACGCACCTCCGCCAGCGCGCCCGAAGCAATCAACGGCTCTACCAAAGGCTGCGGCAGGTAGGCCCAACCGAGCCCCGATTGCACCAGGTCCAGCGTGGCCAGGTAGCTGTCGGTCAGCCAGATGCGCCGCGACAGCACCATGCGCGGGTCCGACCCGGTGGCCTTGCCCGACGCCACAATGATCTGCCTCTGTTCGGCGAAAGTTTCTTCCGGCAACGGCGTGCCGCTGTTCTGCCCGGCCGGATGGCGGGGGGAGGCGACGGCCACCAGCAATTGGCTGCCGGCCTCCAGGAATGACTCGCGCTCGTCGATGCCAGGCCGTTCGAAGACCAGTGCCAGTTGCACGCTGCCGTCATGCAGCAGGCGGATGGCTTCGGCCTGGGTGGCCGAGCGTACTTCGATTTCCAGGCTGGGAAATTCCTGGGCGAGGGTTTCCAGCGGCTGGCTCCAGCGGCCGGTCTGCAGCTCGGGGGCCATGGCGATAGTCAGGCGCTTTTCCAGCCCTTTGTGCAGTTGCAGGGCCTGGGCGTCGAGCAGGTTGAGCTGGCAGATCACCTGCCTGGCCTGGGGCTCCAGGGCCAGGGCGGCGCTGGTGGGCAAGGCTTTGCGCGTGGCCCGGTCGAACAGCACCAGGTCCAGCTCCGCCTCCAGTTGGGCGATGGCCATGCTCACGGCCGAAGGCACACGCCCCAGCTTGCGCGCGGCGGCAGAGAACGAGCCTGCCTCCAGCACCGCGAGGAAGATTGCCAGGGAGTCGCTGGTAAAGGCCATTGTCAGTAAACCTGATGACGGGGAGTGTTATGGAAGAAAATTATGGGGCTTTTGTTTGAGAATGCACCAGGGTGCCGAGCGGTTCGGCGGGGGATTGTCAGCGCCTGTGAGATCGAGCGCCGCCCGCGCGGCGCTTCGCAGCACAAGGCTGCTCCTACATCTGTTTCGGGCCAGTAACGCCTGTACCAGTGCACGCGACCGCCTTGTTTGCCCGACACGATATCGAGGTGGACACCAAGGGGCCGCGCGCCCTCGCCTCAGGATTTATTGGCCCGAAACAAATGTAGGAGCAGCCTTGTGCTGCGAAGCGCCGCGCGGGCGGCGCTCGATCTCACAGGCGCTGAAAAACCAAAGCCAAGCACCTACAGCCCTTCACCCAGCACCCGGTCAATGCTGTCGACAAAGTAGTCCACGCTCGCCCGGGTGGTGCACATCGGCGGCTTGATCTTGAGGATGTTCAGGTAATCACCGGTCGGCTGCATGAAGATGCCCAGGTCACGCAGGCGGTTGCACAGGGCCATGGTTTCCTCGGTGGCCGGCTCCAGTGTTGCGCGGTCGCGCACCAGTTCCAGCCCCAGGTAGAAGCCCGAACCATGCGCCGCGCCGGCCAGCGGGTGCTTGTCGACCAGTGCCTGCAGGCGCGCCTTGAAATAGCGCCCGGTATCGCGCGCGTTGTCCCACAGGCCTTCCTCCTGCATCACATCCAGCACCGCCATGCCGATGCGGCAGCTGACCGGGCTGCCACCGGCCGAGGAGAAGAAGTAGCCCTCGGCCTCCAGCGCTTCGGCGATCTCGCGGCGGGTGATGACTACGCCCAGTGGCTGGCCGTTGCCCATGCCCTTGGCCATGGTGATGATGTCGGGCACCACGCCCTGTTCCTCGAAGCCCCAGAAGTACTCGCCCAGGCGGCCATAGCCGACCTGTACCTCGTCGGCGATGCACACACCGCCCCGGGCGCGGACCTTGGCATAGGCCTCGCGCAGGTAACCGGCCGGCAACGAAATACCACCGGCATTGCCGTACACCGGTTCGCAGATGATGCCCGCCAACTGGCGGCCACGGGCGTCGAGGTCGGCCAGCTTGGCGTCGACGTCACGCAGGTAGTCGGTGGCGCTGTCGGCGCCACGGAAGCGGCCGCGGAAGGTGTTCGGCGCCTCGACCGGGTGCACCCAGTCCGGGCGGGTCTCCAGGGCCTGCGGGTTGTCGGCGATGGAAGTGGAAATAGCATCGGTGGCCACCGACCAGCCGTGGTAGGCCTCCAGCACGCTGAGCAGGTCGCGCCCGCCGCTGTAGGCCCAGGCCAGGCGAATCGCCAGGTCGTTGGCTTCGGTACCACTGTTGACCATGAACACCCGGTCGAAGCCTTCGGGTGCCAACTCCAGCAGGCGTTCGGAGAACTCGGTGATGGCTGCGTAGTGGAAGCGCGAGTTGGTGTTCATCAGCGACCACTGCCGTGCCGACTCGGCGACCATGCGCGGGTGGCCGTGGCCCAGCACTGCGACGTTGTTGAGCATGTCGAGGTACGAGCGGCCCTGCATGTCGATCAGGTAGTTGCGCCAACCGCGTTCGATGTGAGGCGGTTGCGCGTAGTAATGCTTCTGCGAGCGGGCGAAGCTGGCGTCGCGGCGGGCCAGCAGGGCCTGCGGGTCGGGCAGCGGCTCGGCATTGCAGTCGAAGCCCAGCAACGCAGCTGGCGACGGGCACAGGGCCAGCCAGGCGGTTGCCTGGGATGGGGTGGCGAAGAACGGCGGCTGGCTGCCGCTATCCAGGCACAGTTGCACGCTGAGGAAGCCACAACTGCTGCCCAGCGACTGGCCTTTTTCCACGGCCTGGCCATCTGCAGGCGCGTCTTCCAGGCCTTGCAGCCACAACGCCCAGTGCGCGCTGCGCAGGCAGCCACGGCCGTCGCCATGGCGCTGCCAGGTGCCGGCATCTGGCGCTTGCACCAGGCTGCCGTTGGGTACATGCAGCTCGACGCCCAGGGCACAGGTGGCAGGCTCTTCGGGGCGATCGATATGGGTTTGCGACAGGCGATACTGCCCGTGCAGGCTGCAGGCCGGTGCTGGTTGCGTGGTCAGCAGGTGCTGGTCGAAGCCCGGTTGCTCCCAGTTGCCCGCCTCGCAATGCACGCTGAGCACGCCCAGGTCGACGCGCGTCACTGCCTGCCGATCCAGTTCAGGGAGCAGAAGGGCGCAGCCGCTCAGGTCCGGCGTGGCTGGCTGCAGGCCCGCAGCTTGCAGGATGGCCGCTTCCATCAACGCGAAAGGTACGGCGGTGGCAGTGTCGAAGATTTCCCATTCATGGGCGATGTTGTCGCGGGTGTACTGGTTGCCGGGGTCGACGGCGAGCTGTTGCTCGCTGCTCAGCACCAGCACGGCAGCGCGGTTGAGCACCAGTGGCCACAGCGCCCGCAGTTCGGCTTCGCTCAGAGGGTTGAGCGCCTGGTAGGAACGTACGGCCGGCAGGATGCGCAGCGGGTCGCCCTCGGCGTGGTGCAACAATGCAGCGCAGGTCACCGACAGGTCGGCGATGCGCCAGGTGCGCAACAGGTCGCCGAAATCGATCACCCCTTGCAGCTGCCACTGGCGCTCGCCATCGCGGGCCCAGACGGCATTGTCGTCGGTGATGTCCAGATGCACGGCCTGGCTTGGCAGCTGGTCGACCAGTGGCGCCAGGTGCTCGGCGGCCAGCTGGGTGGCCCGTTCGATGCGGGCGCGTTGCTCGGCGTTGCCCAGCACGGGCAGCAGGTGCTGGATCAGGGCCTGGGCATGTTGCGGGTCCCATTGCAGGGTGCGCGCCAGGCCCGGGTGGTCGAAAGTGGCCAGGGCTTTGTCCAGCCGCGCGCAGAGCCCGCCGAGTTCGGCCATCAGGCGTGGCTCCATGTGCTTGAGGCGGGTCAGTGGCTGGCCTTCGATGTAGTCGAGCAGGCGCATGCGCAGCGGTTGCCCGTCTATTTCCAACGCCAGCAGCATCTGGCCATCGCTGGCCGGGCGCACGGCCGGCACAGGCAAGCCCTGTTCGCGCAGGTAGGCCAGGGCCGCGTGCTGGGCCTCGAGCTCCACCTGGGCGTAGCTGCCGTGGCAGGCCTTGAGCACGAAACGGCCTTGTGGTGCGTCTACACGGAAGTTCAGGTCCTGTTGGCTGCCCAGTGCCGAGAGGTTGCCGGTAATGCCGTAGTGCGTTTGCAGCACGGCATGTGCCTGGGCTTCGCCTAGCGCAGGGCTGGGCAGGCCGGAGCGCTGGATCAGCGTGGTCAGGGCAGGGGAGGCGGGCTGGTGGTGTGGGCTGGACATGGGGCTCTACCGTTGCTGCTGGGGTTGACGGTGGAGAATTTATGCCCGATCTGGCTGATGATGGAAGATGATTGTTGTCAGAAAATTTGATGACGGCTTTCGAGCCGACCTGCCTGTACGCCTTTACATTAAATTATTCTCTGCTAATAATTATTGTTATTCAATAATTTCGGATAAAGCCATGATCGACATCTTCCCGCGCCGTGAACTGGCTGCCGACATGGCCAGGCAGCTGTTGAAACCGTCTGCCCTGGATATCGGCTTGAGATCAGGGCTATTTTTCTCCGGGCTGCGCAGGACTGGCAAAACCACCTTTTTAAAGAACGACTTGATCCCTGCCCTGGAGGAAATGGGTGCATTGGTGATCTATGTCGACCTCTGGAGTGATACCCAGACCAGCCCGGTCGTGCTGGTCCTCGCCGCAGTGCGTAAAGCCCTTGCTGATCTTCAGAAACCTACCTCGGCTTTCTTGCAGAAACTCAAGGCCCTGCGTGGCGCGGAGGTCGAAGTGGCTGGGCTGAAGTTTGGCTTCAACCTGGAAACCTTGGGCACAGAGGGCGGTGTCACACTTGCGGAAGCGCTGACCGAGGTTGTGGACCAGGCCAGGACTGACGTCGTGCTGGTCGTCGACGAGGTGCAGCAGGCAATCACAACCGAGGACGGCCAACAGATGATGCTGGCGCTCAAGGCTGCGCGCGATGCCATCAATCCGCGCCCGAACACGCCAGGGCACTTCCTGTTCATCGGTACCGGCTCTCACCGGGCGATGGTCAACGAGTTGACCGCGCGGCGTAACCAGGCTTTTGCCGGTGCCACAAACGTGCCGTATCCGGTGCTGGACAGGGACTATGTCGAATTCTGGCTCAAGCGGCTCGCAAAAGATGGCCTGGGCAACTTGCCGTCGCTGGATGTCGCGGCACAGGCATTCAAAACGCTGGGCAGCAGGCCCGAGGAGTTCATTCGTGCACTTCGGCAGTTGGTGCACTCACCTGCGTCCGGGATGGGGCCGGATGAGGTGCTGCCGGTAATCGCATCAACGCTGCGTTCGGCGGCTGCTGACCTGGAACTGATGAAAGTAGAAGAGCTGGGCGTCCTGGCTGAGGCGATTTTTGCCCGGATCGCATCGGTCGAAGGCGATGCGCGTGGGGTGTTCTCCAACGAAGCGGCGGCCGAATATTCGAAGTATGTGGGGCGTGAAGTGCGTGTCGAAGAGATACAGCCGGTTGCCAACGAACTGCTGGCCGCTAACCTGATCATGCGTCGGGGGCATGGGCTGTATGGGGTGACCGACCCCTTTGTACAGGAGATCTGGCGCGAGCGGCAGGAGTTGTTGGGCCGGCTCTGAGCTGCATCAGCCTAGGCCAGCTAGCGCCGGTCTCCCTGGGTATGCAATCTCCCGTGGGGACGGCCTTGTGTCGCGAAACGGCCGCAGGGCGGCCCCCGGATTTCTGCATGAAAGCATAAACCGCCGGGGCTGCTTTCAGCCCTTTGGCGACACGAGACCGCCCCCATATGCGCGTATGGCCTGTGATGCCAATCAGCGCATCATGCCCAGCTCGGCGTCATCCATGAGGGCCTTGGCCATCGCACTCAGGTAGTGGGCAGCCCAGATCATCATCGGTTTCTCGTCCATCAGGCCGGTGATGGTCAGTTCGCGTACATAGCCCATCAGCTCTGAGGATTGCTCGCGGGCACCGCGGCAGGGGATGCCGGGCTCGATGCGGAACAGTGGGTGGGTGCCGTGTTCGCCTTGGTAGAACGTGGTTTTACCGACAGTGAATTGCGTGTCTTCTGTGGTCATTTTTGAATCCCTTGAAAATTCTCGACTGCCCGGACGGGCCCTTTCGCGGGTGAACCCGCTCCCACAGGTACTGCATCTACCTCAAGGCCTGTGGAGATCCTGTGGGAGCGGGTTTACCCGCGAAGAGGCCGGCCCAGACAACGCAACACTAAAGCCTCAGTGCAAAGTCCGAGGCTCAGCGGGCATTTGCACCTGAACCAGTGCCGACTCAAGCAAAGTCCGAAGCGCCTCCAGCTCATGCATCGAGGTCATCATCAGGATCGAAGCCGGCGATTTGGGCTGCAGTAGCAAGGCCTGATGCACCACGGTGGCCGCGCATAGCGCGTAGTCGGTGGCCTGGATCAGGGTGTCTTCGAGGGAATGGGTATCGTGGGGTGGATCGGGGACCATCTTCAACATCGCATAGTACCTTTGGTGGGGCTTCCACCTGGCTGCTGTCAAACAGTTGGGTGGCAGCTGTACATGGGTTGACAGACCGGCGGACTATGCAAGTTCCGGCGCACGCGAACGTGCCCCATGTACAGCCGCCAAAACAGGCGAGCCGTGTGCATATACCGTTACGGCCTGTCAAAGCCGTGTCGTTGATGAGCAACGACGTGCTGAGACTAGAGTGCTGCCAGAACAGCCGCAACGGAAAACACGCGGCAGGAGTATGTTTGGGAAATGGCCTACAAGGAAGCGGATAAGTCTGTTTTTTACCTCGCCGAAAGCGGGCCGCTTTGCGGCCCATCGCCGGCAAGCCAGCTCCCACAGGGATAGCGCATGGCTTGAAGCCGGCGCGGTCAAAAGCTAATTAGCCGCATCCACTTCCAAGAACGCCGCCTCCAGCAACTGCCGGGTATACGGATGCTGCGGCGCATGGAAGATCGCCTGTGCATCCCCTTGCTCCACCACATGCCCATGCTTGATCACCATCAACTGGTGGCTCAATGCCTTGACCACCGCCAGGTCATGGCTGATGAACAGGTAGGTCAGGTTGTATTTCTGCTGCAGATTGCGCAGCAACTCCACCACCTGCCGCTGCACCGTGCGGTCCAGCGCCGACGTAGGTTCATCCAGCAGGATCAGCGCCGGTTTCAATACCAACGCCCGGGCAATGGCAATGCGCTGGCGCTGCCCACCGGAAAACTCGTGCGGATAGCGATGCCGCGTGCGTGGGTCCAGCCCCACTTCCTCCAGGGCCGCAATAATCGCTGCTTCCTGTTCCTGCGCCGTGCCGATGCGGTGGATGCGCAACCCTTCGCCGACAATATCCTCCACGCACATGCGCGGGCTCAGGCTGCCGAACGGGTCCTGGAACACCACCTGCATTTCCCGGCGCAACGGGCGCACGGCCTTCTGGTTCAACCCTTCCATATCCTGCCCATGAAAGCGAATGCCGCCCTGGCTGGAGATCAGCCGCAAGATCGCCAAACCCAAAGTCGACTTGCCCGACCCGGACTCGCCGACAATCCCCAGCGTCTGCCCTTGCGGCAAGCTGAAGTTGATCCCGTCCACCGCCTTCACATGGTCGACCGTGCGCCGTAGCAGGCCCTTCTTGATCGGGAACCACACCTTGAGGTCATCCACCTCCAGCAATGGCGCGCCCACCGGGTTGTGCGCCGGCAGCCCGCTGGGTTCGGCATTGATCAGCATCTGCGTGTAGTGGTGCTGCGGTGCGCTGAACAGCCTGGCGCATTCGGCCTGCTCGACAATCTGCCCGTGCTGCATCACGCACACACGGTGGGCGATGCGCCGCACCAGGTTCAGGTCATGGCTGATCAGCAGCAGGGCCATGCCCAGACGCGCCTGCAGTTCCTTGAGCAGTTCGAGAATCTTCAACTGCACAGTCACGTCCAGCGCCGTGGTCGGCTCATCCGCAATCAGCAGTTCCGGCTCGTTGGCCAGGGCCATGGCGATCATCACCCGCTGGCGCTGCCCGCCCGACAGCTCATGGGGCAAAGCCTTCAGACGCTTGCGTGGCTCGGGAATGCCGACCATCTCCAGCAGCTCCAGGGTGCGCGCCGTAGCCTCCTTGCCGGTCAGGCCCTTGTGCAGCAGGAGGATTTCGTTGATCTGCTTCTCGATGCAGTGCAGCGGGTTAAGCGAGGTCATCGGCTCCTGGAAGATCATTGCAATGCGGTTGCCGCGAATGCGCTGCATGGTCTTCTCGTTCTGCTGCAGCAGGTCCTTGCCCTCGTAGAGGATGCTGCCGCTGGGGTGGCGGGCCAGGGGGTAGGGCAGCAGGCGCAGGAGCGAATGCGCGGTGACCGATTTGCCCGAGCCACTCTCGCCCACCAGTGCCAGCGTCTCACCCTTGCGGATGTCGAAGCTGATGCCGTTCACAACGCGGTGGGCCTGGTCCCCGGTGACGAACTCCACCGCCAGGTCGCGCACTTCGATCAGGTTCTGTTCACTCATGTCACTTCCTCGGGTCGAAGGCATCGCGGGCGGATTCGCCGATGAACACCAGCAGGCTCAGCATCAGCGCCAGCACGGCGAAGGCGCTGATGCCCAGCCATGGGGCCTGCAGGTTGGACTTGCCCTGGGCCACCAGCTCGCCCAGCGACGGTGCGCCCGGCGGCAGGCCGAAACCAAGGAAGTCCAGGGCGGTGAGGGTGCCGATGGCGCCGGTGAGAATGAATGGCATGAAGGTCATGGTCGAGATCATGGCGTTGGGCAGGATATGCCGGTACATGATCGCGCCATTGCGCATGCCCAGGGCTCGGGCGGCACGTACGTATTCCAGGTTGCGCCCGCGCAGGAACTCGGCGCGTACCACATCCACCAGGCTCATCCAAGAGAACAGCAGCATGATGCCCAGCAACCACCAGAAGTTGGGCTGCACGAAGCTGGCGAGGATGATCAGCAGGTACAGCACCGGCAGGCCCGACCAGACTTCCAGGAAGCGTTGCCCGGCCAGGTCGACCCAGCCGCCATAGAAGCCCTGCAAGGCGCCGGCGATCACGCCGACGATGGAACTGAGCAGGGTCAGCGTCAGGGCGAACAGCACGGAAATGCGGAAACCGTAGATCACCCGTGCCAGCACGTCGCGGCCCTGGTCGTCGGTGCCCAGCCAGTTGTCCGCCGACGGTGGGGCCGGGGCGGGTACCCGCAGGTCATAGTTGATGCTCTGGTAGCTGAACGGGATCGGTGCCCACAGCACGAAGCTGTCTTTCTTCTCCAGCAGCTCGCGGATGTACGGGCTCTTGTAGTTGGCTTCCAGCGGGAATTCGCCGCCGAAGGTGGTTTCCGGGTAGCGCTTGAATGCCGGGAAGTACCATTCGCCGTCGTAGCGCACGGCAATCGGCTTGTCGTTGGCGATCAGTTCGGCGCCCAGGCTCAGGCCGAACAGGATCAGGAACAGCCACAGCGACCACCAGCCACGGCGGTTGGCCTTGAAGCGCTCGAAGCGCCGGCGGTTGAGGGGGGACAAGGCCATGTCAGTGCTCCCGGCTGGCGAAGTCGATGCGTGGATCGACCAGGGTGTAGGTCAGGTCGCCGATCAGTTTCACCACCAGCCCCAGCAGGGTGAAGATGAACAGGGTGCCGAAGACCACCGGGTAGTCACGGTTGATGGCCGCCTCGAAACTCATCAGGCCGAGGCCGTCGAGGCTGAAGATCACTTCGATCAGCAAGGAACCGGTGAAGAAGATGCCGATGAACGCCGAAGGGAAACCGGCAATCACCAGCAGCATGGCGTTACGGAACACATGGCCGTAGAGCACCCGTGGCCGGCTCAGGCCCTTGGCCTTGGCGGTGACCACGTATTGCTTGTTGATTTCGTCGAGGAAGCTGTTCTTGGTCAGCAAGGTCATGGTGGCGAAGTTGCCGATGACCAGCGCGGTGATCGGCAGCACCAGGTGCCAGAAGTAGTCCAGCACCTTGCCGGTGGTGCTCAGCTCGTCGAAGTTGTTGGAGGTGAGGCCGCGCAGCGGGAACCAGTCGAAGTAGCTGCCGCCGGCGAACAGCACGATCAGCAGGATGGCGAACAGGAACGCCGGGATGGCGTAGCCGACGATGATCGCCGAACTGGTCCATACGTCGAAATGGCTGCCGTGACGCACGGCCTTGGCGATGCCCAGCGGGATCGACACCAGGTACATGATCAGCGTGCTCCACAGCCCCAGCGAAATTGACACAGGCATCTTCTCGATGATCAGGTCGATAACCTTGGCATCGCGGAAGAAGCTATCGCCGAAGTCCAGCCGGGCGTAGTTCTTGATCATGATCCACAGGCGCTCGGGCGGCGACTTGTCGAAGCCGTACATGCGTTCGATCTCGGCGATCAGTGCCGGGTCCAGGCCCTGGGCGCCACGGTAGTTGGAGCCGGCCACGGACACTTCGGCACCGCCACCGGCAATGCGGCTGGTGGCGCCTTCGAAACCTTCGAGCTTGGCGATCATCTGCTCGACCGGGCCGCCGGGGGCGGCCTGGACGATGATGAAGTTGATGATCAGGATGCCGAACAGGGTCGGGATGATCAGCAGCAGGCGGCGCAGGATGTAGGCCAGCATGTTATTCGGCCTCGTCCGCAGTGGTTTCGCTGACGGCCGGGGTTACGCCGGGCTTGATCCACCAGGTGTCGATGCCGATGTCGTACTTGGGCGAGACGTCCGGGTGGCCGATGTGGTTCCAGTAGGCCACGCGCCAGGTCTTGATGTGCCAGTTGGGGATCACGTAGTAGCCCCACAGCAGCACGCGGTCGAGGGCCCGGCAGTGGTCGATCAGGCTCTGCCGCGAATCGGCATTGATCAGCTGTTCCACCAATTGGTCGATGGCCGGGTCGCGCAGGCCGATGAAGTTGCGGCTGCCGGGGTTGTCGGCGGCGGCACTGGACCAGAACTCGCGCTGCTCGTTACCCGGCGAGTTGGACTGCGGGTAGCCACCGACGATCATGTCGTAGTCGCGCGAGCGCAGGCGGGTGATGTACTGGGACACGTCGACCCGGCGGATGTTCAGGTCGATGCCAAGGTCGGCGAGGTTGCGCTTGAACGGCAGCAGGATGCGTTCGAACTCGGTCTGTGCCAGCAGGAATTCGATGCTTACCGGCTTGCCCTGGGCGTCGACCATCTTGTCATCGACGATTTTCCAGCCGGCTTCCTGCAGCAGCTTGTAGGCCTGGCGCTGCTGTTCGCGGATCATGCCGCTGCCGTCGCTGACCGGGTTGCGGAAGGCTTCGCTGAATACCTGCTCGGGGACCTTGCCACGTAGCGGTTCGAGGATTTTCAGTTCGCTGGGGCTGGGCAGGCCGCGGGCGGCCATTTCCGAGTTTTCGAAGTAGCTGCCGGTGCGGGTGTAGGCACCGTTGAACAGCTGCTTGTTGGTCCACTCGTAGTCCAGCAGCAGGCTCAGCGCCTGGCGCACGCGCACGTCCTGGAACACCGGTCGGCGGATGTTGAAGATGAAGCCCTGCATGCCCGTGGGGTTGCCGTTGGGCAACTCTTCCTTGATCAGGCGGCCATCGCGCACGGCGGGTACGTTGTAGGCGGTGGCCCAGTTCTTCGCGCTGACTTCCAGCGCATAGTCGAACGCACCGGCCTTGAGTGCTTCCAGGGCGACAGTGGTGTCGCGGTAGGAGTCGAAGGTCATCACGTCGAAGTTGTAGAAGCCGCGGTTGATCGGCAGGTCCTTGGCCCAGTAGTCCTTGACCCGCTCGTAGCGCACCGAGCGCCCGGCCTTGACCTCGGCAACCTTGTAAGGGCCGCTGCCCAGCGGGATTTCCAGGTTGCCGCGGTTGAACTCGCGGCTTTCGTACCAGTGCTTGGGCAGTACCGGCAGCTGGCCGAGAATCAGCGGCAGCTCGCGGTTGTTCTTGTGCTTGAAGGTGAACAGCACCGTCAGCGGGTCTTCGGCGACCACTTCAGCGACGTCGGCATAGTACTGGCGGTACAGCGGCGCGCCGTCCTTGATCAGGGCATTGAAGGTGAACACCACGTCGTCGGCGCGCATCGGGTGGCCGTCGTGGAAGCGTGCCTCGGGGCGCAGGTAGAAGCGCACCCAGCTGTTGTCCGGGGCTTTTTCGATCTTGCCGGCCACCAGGCCGTACTCGGTGAACGGCTCGTCCTGGCTCTGGCGCATCAGGGTGTCGTAGATGCTGCCGATGTTCTCGGCCGGCACCCCCTTGTTGATGAACGGGTTGAGGCTGTCGAAGCCGCCGAAGCTGGACTGGCGGAAGGTGCCACCCTTGGGTGCGTCAGGGTTGACGTAGGCAAAGTGCTTGAAGTCGGCGGGGTATTTTGGGGGCTCGTCGTACAGGGTGAGCGCGTGTTGCGGTGCGGCCAGGGCGGGAAGGCTCAGGCAGGCAAGCAACAGGCTGCCGGCCAACCGGCGCAGTCGGTGCGTTGGCGTCATTGGGCTTTCTCCGAAGTCTTGATCCACCAGCTGTTCAGCCCAAGGGTGTAGGGCGGCGTGGTGACGAAGGCGAACCGGTTGCGGTAGGCCAGGCGATGATTGTCGAGGTACCAGTTGGGGATCATGTAGTACTGCCATGAGAGCACGCGGTCCAGGGCGCGGGCGGCGGCAACCTGATCATCGCGGGTGCGGGCGGCCAGCAGGGTGTCGAGCAGATGGTCGACCACCGGGTCCTTGACCCCAGCATAGTTCTTGCTGCCCTTGGTGGTTGCCTGGCTGGAGTGGAAGTACAGCCACTGTTCGAGGCCCGGGCTCAGGGTCTGGTTCAGGGTCATCAGAATCATGTCGAAATCGAACTGGTCCAGGCGTTGTTTGTACTGGGCGCGGTCCACAGTACGCAAGCGCGCATCGATGCCGATGCTGGCCAGGTTTTCGACATAAGGTTGCAGGATGCGTTCAAGGTTGGGGTTTACCAGCAGCAGTTCCATGCGCAGCTGCTGGCCCTTGCTGTCGACCAGACGTTGGCTGTTCAGCTTCCAGCCGGCCTCGGCGAGCAGGCCGAGGGCCTGGCGCAGGGTCTGGCGGTTGATGCCACGGCCATCGGTATGGCTGACCTTGTAGGGTTCGCTGAACAGGCTGGCCGGCAACTGGTCACGAAACGGTGCCAGCAACAGCCATTCCTTGCCGGTGGGCAGGCCGGTGGCGGCGAATTCGCTGTTGGGGTAGTAGCTGGTCGAGCGGCGGTAGGCGCCGCTGAACAGCGCGCGGTTGGTCCACTCGAAGTCGAGCATCAGCCCCAGTGCCTGGCGTACCCGTGGGTCGCTGAAGGTGGCCCGGCGGCTGTTCATGAACAGGCCCTGGGTTTGCGTGGGGATGCGGTGCGGGATCTGCGCCTTGATCACCTCGCCCCGGCGCACGGCCGGGAAGTTGTAGCCGTTGGCCCAGTTCTTCGCCTGGTGCTCGATATAGATGTCGAACTCGCCGGCCTTGAATGCTTCGAAGGCGACCGTGGCGTCGCGGTAGAACTCGTATTCCACGCGGTTGAAGTTGTACTTGCCACGGTTCACCGCCAGGTCCTTGCCCCAGTAGTTCTTTACCCGTTCGAACACCAACCGGCGCCCAGGCTGGACCTGGGTGATGCGGTAAGGGCCGCTGCCCAGTGGAGGCTCGAAGGTGGTGGCCTTGAAGTCACGCTTTTGCCAGTAGTGCTTGGGCAGCACCGGCATTTCGCCCAGGCGCAGGATCAGCAGCGGGTTGCCGGCGCGCTTGAATACGAAGCGGATGCGCAGCGGGCCAAGGATGTCCACCCGCTGCACTTCCTGCAGGTTGGTGCGGTAGATCGGGTGGCCATCCTTGAGCAGCGTGCGGTAGGAGAAGGCCACGTCTGCCGAGGTGATCGGCTTGCCGTCATGCCAGCGGGCCTCCGGGCGCAGGTTGAACACCACCCAGCTGCGGTCCTCGCTGTACTCCACCGAGCGGGCGATCAGGCCGTAGCTGGAGGTCGGTTCGTCGCCGGACGGGTCGTACTGGCCGGTGCCGACCATCAGCGGCTCGTTCAGCTCGCTGATGCCGTACTGCTGGAAATTGGGCGTGGTAATCGGGCTCGACCCCTTGAAGGTGTAGGGGTTGAGGGTGTCGAAGGTTCCGAAAGCCATCGCCCGCAAGGTGCCGCCCTTGGGCGCTTGCGGGTTGACCCAGTCGAAATGGGTGAATGTGGCTGGGTACTTGAGCGTGCCGAACTGCGCGTATCCGTGGCTTTCGCTCACCATCGCGGCTGCGGGAAAGCTCAAGGCCAGGCTGAGAGACAGCAGGAGGGGACGTATCAAGTCGGCATCCGATCCAGAGGCGTTGGGCTTTGATCGGGGTACAGTAACAGCTTGGTGGGGTTGGAAAAAGAGAGGGGGCAGGGGTTTTCCAGTGTGTATTTCTCAGGCCCATTCGCGGGCACGCCCGCTCCCACAGGTACAACACCGGCCTTGATGGCGGTGAAAAACCTGTGGGAGCGGGCGTGCCCGCGAATGGGCTGCAAAGCAGCCCCTGTAACTACATCAATGCGAGAGGTAGACGGTCAGGGTCTGGCCTGGCTTCAGGGCATGGCCGCTGCGCGGGTTCCAGCGCTTGAGGTGTTTCATTTCCACGTTGAAGCGCTTGGCCACCAGGTACAGCGAATCGCCTTTGCGTACCTTGTACTGCGTGGAGCGCTGCCCGGAGGCGGCTACCCGATTGCCAGCAGCGCTCGGCGCGCTGCCGCCGCGCAGGGCCAGGACCTGGCCAGCGCGCACGTTGTTGCCGGAGAGGCGGTTCCAGCGCTTGATGTCCTTGACCGAAACGCGGTTGGCCTTGGCGATGGCGCCCAGGTTGTCGCCGCGCTTGACCCGGTAGCTGCGCGCCGCCACTGGGGCCTTGGCTTCGGCCACGGCGCGGGCGAACACAGCCTTGTTCGGCTGCAGGCTGACCAGCTGCTCGGGCTTGAGGTTGGACAGGCTGTCGCTCAGCAGCTGCGCCTTGGCGGTGGGTACCAGTAGCTGCTGCGGGCCGTCCACGGTCATGCGCTTCTTGAATGCCGGGTTGAGCTGGATCAGCTCGTCCTCGTCGATGTTGGCGAAGGCCGCTACCCGCGACAGGTCCAGGCGGTCGTTGATGGCCACCGCCTCGAAGTAGGGTTCGTTGGCGATCGGGTTCAGGTTCACGCCATAGGCTTGCGGCGTGAGTACCACCTGCGACAGGGCCAGCAGCTTGGGCACGTAGTCGCGGGTTTCCTGCGGCAGCGGCAGGTTCCAGTAGTCGGTGGGCAGGCCGAGCCGTTCGTTGCGCTCGATGGCGCGGCTGACCGTGCCTTCGCCGGCGTTGTAGGCAGCCAGGGCCAGCAACCAGTCGCCGTTGAACATGTCGTGCAGGCGGCTGAGGTAGTCCAGTGCGGCGTTGGTCGAGGCGGTCACGTCGCGACGGCCATCGTAGAAGTTGGTCTGGCGCAGGTTGAAGTGACGACCGGTGGACGGAATGAACTGCCACATGCCCGCGGCATGGGCGCGCGAGTAGGCCATCGGGTTGTAGGCGCTTTCAATGGCTGGCAGCAGGGCCAGCTCCAGCGGCATGTCGCGTTCTTCGAGGCGCTCGACGATGTAGTGCAGGTAGAGGCTGCCACGCTCGCCGGCGCTTTCGATGAAGCTTGGATTGCTGGCGAACCACAGGCGCTGCTGCTCGATACGCGGGTTGACGTCGATGTTGTCCTGCAGGGCGAAGCCCTGGCGCATGCGTTCCCACACGTCCTGCGGTGCCTGTTCGGCCGGCTTTACCAGCAGCGGTGAAGGCTTGTGCTTGATCCGCGCCTGGTAGTTGTGCGCGCGAACGCTATCGGATTCGTCGAGCTGACGGGTGCTCTGGCAGCCCACCAAAGTGGCGGCCAGGGCCAGCGCACTGATTTGGGCCAGGCGCGTCAGGGCGACGGAATGAGAGGTTCTGCGGCTACGTGAAGACATCGGCTGACACAGGTTTCCGGGCGAAAAATTTCGGCGATTCTAGAAACCGCTCCGGGCCTGGTCAACCTTTGACCATCGCTTGCGATATATCTTGAGGTTATCAGAAGGTGTCCTTCCAAGACCTCAAGGCAGCAAAAACAGCGACATGCGAGGGGTTTGAATGTCCCTTCCATTCGTCTGCTTTTTGTTTAACTAATGTTTCAGAGGTGCGCAGGAAGGGGTTGGTCAGGCGCTCCAGACCGATCGTTGATGGCAATGTGATGCGATTTTCGGCACGCAAACGGGTAACGTCCTCGAACCGCTGCTGAACGTGCGGGTTGTCGGGTTCCACCGCCTTGGCGAAACGCAGGTTGCTCAGGGTGTATTCGTGGGCGCAGTACACCTCGGTCTGCTCTGGCAGGGCTGCCAGGCGGGCGAGGGCTGGCTGCATCTGTTCGGGAGTGCCTTCGAACATGCGCCCGCAACCGGCGGCGAACAGCGTGTCGCCACTGAACAGCACCGGCGTTGCCGGCTGGTCGCTGAACAAGGCGATGTGCCCCAGGGTATGGCCGGGCACGGCCAGCACCTGGAAGGTCACGCCCAGCACGGTCACCTGGTCACCTTCATCCAGCGCCAGGTCACGGCAGGGAATGCGCTCGTGGGCCGGGCCGCAGACCCGGGCGCCGGTAAGTTGCTTGAGCCGTTCCACGCCGCCGACGTGATCGTTGTGATGGTGGGTGACCAGGATGTCACTCAGTACCCAGCCCGGGTTGGCCGACAGCCAGCGTTCCACTGGGCCGGCGTCACCCGGATCGACCACCGCGCAGCGGCGTTTGGCAGTATCCTGTAACAACCAGATGTAGTTGTCGGAGAAAGCGGGGAGAGCATCGATCTGTATCATGGTGCGGATCCGATTCGCCTAGCGTGGCACATGAAGGCATCTTATCCGCGATGGCGCGGTGCGAGAACCTTCGAGGGAGAGCGCAATGACCGACCAAGCCTTTGCCCAGGCCGACCCGGACTGGGTCAAGCTGATCAGCCTGGCCCGTGAGTGGTTCAACGGCCCACTCGGCCAACTGATGCTCAGGGAGGAGGAAAAACTGCTGGAAGAAGAGCTCGGGCGCTTCTTCGGGGGTTACCTTGTGCACTACGGGCCCTGCGCCGAGCCACCGCCCAGCGCGCCCCAGGTGCAGCGCAACGTACGCCTCGGTGCGCCGCTGCCGGGGGTGGAGATTGTCTGCGAGGAGCAGGCCTGGCCGCTGAGCGAGCACGCCGCCGACGTGGTGGTGCTGCAGCATGGCCTGGATTTCTGCCTTTCGCCCCACGGCCTGCTGCGTGAGGCGGCCAGCGCCGTGCGCCCTGGCGGGCACCTGCTGATCGTCGGGATCAACCCCTGGAGCAGCTGGGGCATGCGCCATTTCTTCAGCCACGGCGCCTTGCGCAAGGCCCGTTGCATCTCGCCGTCGCGGGTGGGCGACTGGCTCAACCTGTTGGGCTTCGCGCTGGAGAAACGCCGCTTCGGGTGCTATCGTCCGCCGCTTGCCTCACCGGCCTGGCAGCAGCGCCTGGCGGGCTGGGAACGGGTGGCCGGCGGCTGGCAGAGCTCCGGTGGTGGGGTGTACCTGCTGGTAGCACGCAAGATGGTGGTGGGCCTGCGGCCGTTGCGCCAGGAGCGTCGCGAGCCGATGGGCAAGCTGCTGCCGCTGCCCCTGGCCAAGGTCAACCGCACGGCGGCCAACCCGGATACTGAAAAGCACTGAACATGAGTGGTACATGAGCGAAAGCGTCGAGATGTTTACCGATGGTGCCTGCAAGGGCAACCCTGGCCCTGGCGGCTGGGGCGTTCTTATGATCTACAAGGGCGTCGAGAAGGAACTGTGGGGCGGCGAACGCGAAACCACCAACAACCGGATGGAACTGATGGCCGCGATCCAGGGCTTGATGGCGCTGAAGCGCGAATGCGAAGTGGTGCTGACCACCGACTCGCAGTACGTGATGAAGGGCATCAACGAATGGATGACCAACTGGAAGAAGCGCGGCTGGAAAACCGCGGCCAAGGAGCCGGTGAAAAATGCCGACCTGTGGCAGCAGCTGGATGAGCAGGTCAACCGCCACAAGGTGACCTGGAAGTGGGTTCGCGGGCATATCGGCCACCCCGGCAACGAACGCGCCGACCAGCTGGCCAACCGTGGGGTCGATGAGGTGCGCGCCAAGCGCTGAGCTGGGGTACAATTCCGGCCTTTGTAACTGATGCAAGTTGGAGCGCCCCGCGTGGAGCAGCAGCAAGATAAACGGTTCGTCATTCTCGATACCGAAACCACGGGTATGCCGGTCAGCGAAGGCCACCGGATCATCGAGATCGGCTGTGTCGAGGTCATCGGCCGGCGCCTGACCGGGCGGCACTTCCACGTCTACCTGCAGCCGGACCGCGAGAGTGACGAGGGCGCCATCAACGTCCACGGCATCACCGATGCCTTCCTGGTCGGCAAGCCACGCTTTGGCGATGTTGCCGAGGAGTTCTTCGAGTTTATCCAGGGCGCCACGCTGGTCATCCACAACGCGGCGTTCGACGTTGGCTTCATCAACAACGAATTTGCCTTGCTGGGTCAGCAGGACCGCGCGGACATTTCGCAGCACTGCACCATCCTCGACACCCTGCTGCTGGCGCGCGCGCGCCACCCGGGGCAGCGCAACAGCCTGGATGCGCTGTGCAAACGCTACGATATCGACAACTCGGGCCGTGAGCTGCACGGCGCATTGCTCGACTCGGAATTGCTGGCTGACGTCTACCTGGCAATGACCGGTGGCCAGACCAGCCTGTCGCTGGCCGCGCATGGGGCAGAAGCCGGGGATGAAGGGACGGGTGCTGGTGGCAGCGAGATTCGCCGTATTACCGGGCGTGTGCCCGGGCGGGTGATCATGGCCAGTGCCGAGGAGCTGGAGGCGCATGCCGAGCGCCTGGCGGCCATTGCCAAGTCGGCGGGTGGGCCATCCATGTGGCAGGCTCTGACCGAGACACCTGCTGGCTGATCTTTCGCCTGCTCCGGCCCTTTCGCGGGTGAACCCGCTCCCACAGGTTCATCACAAGTTCCGAAGCCGGTGATGTACCTGTAGGAGCAGCCTTGTGCTGCGAAGAGGCCATTTCTGCTGAAGAAGATCTGTTGCCCTACCGGCCTCTTCGCAGCACAAGGCTGCTCCTACAGATCCTGCGCATGTCTTGAAGGCGATACCGGTCCTGACCACACAGGTTCTACTACCCTGAAATGGACGCCATGTCCTTCGGAGGTAGCCACCTGATGTACAAGGACCTCAAGTTCCCCATCCTCATCGTGCACCGCGCCATCAAGGTTGACAGCGTCGCTGGCGAGCGTGTGCGGGGCATCGCCGAGGAACTGCGCCAGGACGGCTTTGCCATCCTCGCCGCCGCCGACCATGCCGAGGCCTGCCTGGTCGCTGCCACCCACCATGGCCTGGCCTGCATGCTGATTGCCGCCGAGGGCGTCGGCGAGAATACCCACCTGCTGCAGAACATGGCCGAGCTGATCCGCCTGGCCCGCCTGCGCGCCCCCAGCCTGCCGATTTTCGCCCTGGGCGAACAGGTAACCCTGGAAAACGCCCCCGCCGAAGCCATGAGCGAGCTCAACCAGCTGCGGGGCATCCTCTACCTGTTCGAAGACACCGTGCCGTTTCTTGCGCGCCAGGTGGCGCGTGCCGCACATATCTACCTGGACGGCCTGCTGCCGCCGTTCTTCAAGGCCCTGGTGCAGCACACCGCGCAGTCCAATTATTCCTGGCACACCCCGGGCCACGGCGGCGGCGTGGCCTATCGCAAAAGCCCAGTGGGCCAGGCCTTTCACCAGTTCTTCGGGGAAAACACCCTACGCTCGGACCTGTCCGTTTCCGTGCCGGAGCTGGGCTCGCTGCTCGATCACACCGGCCCCTTGGCCGAAGCCGAAGCCAGGGCTGCGCGCAACTTTGGCGCCGACCACACCTTTTTCGTCATCAACGGCACCTCCACGGCCAACAAGATCGTCTGGCACGCCGTGGTCGGCCGCGACGACCTGGTGCTGGTGGACCGCAACTGCCACAAGTCGGTGGTGCATGCGATCATCATGACCGGTGCCATTCCCCTCTATTTGTGCCCGGAGCGCAACGAACTCGGGATCATCGGCCCGATCCCGCTCAGCGAGTTCAGCCCCGAGGCGATCCAGGCGAAGATCCAGGCCAACCCTCTTGCTCGCGATCGCGGGCAGCGCATCAAGCTGGCGGTGGTGACCAACTCCACCTACGACGGCCTGTGCTACCACGCCGGGCTGATCAAGCAGACCCTGGGCGCCAGTGTCGAGGTGCTGCACTTCGACGAGGCCTGGTTCGCCTATGCGGCATTCCACGAGTTCTTTACCGGGCGCTATGCCATGGGCACGGCCTGCGCGGCAGACAGCCCACTGGTGATCAGCACCCATTCCACCCACAAGCTGCTGGCCGCGTTCAGCCAGGCCTCGATGATTCATGTGCAGGACGGGGCCAGGCGCCAGCTGGACCGTGACCGCTTCAACGAAGCGTTCATGATGCACATCTCGACCTCGCCGCAGTACAGCATCCTCGCTTCGCTGGACGTGGCCTCGACCATGATGGAGGGGCCGGCCGGGCGTTCGCTGCTGCAAGAAATGTTCGACGAGGCGCTGAGCTTTCGCCGTGCCCTGGCCAACCTGCGCGAGCACATCGCCGCCGACGACTGGTGGTTCAGCATCTGGCAGCCGCCGAGCGCCGAAGGCATCCACCGCCTGGCCGCGCAGGACTGGCTGCTGCAGCCGGGGGCGGAGTGGCACGGCTTTGGCGAAGTGGCGGACGACTATGTGCTGCTCGACCCGCTGAAGGTGACCCTGGTGATGCCGGGCCTGAGCGCGGGCGGTGCACTGGGCGAGCATGGCATCCCGGCGGCAGTGGTCAGCAAGTTTCTCTGGGAGCGGGGGCTGGTGGTGGAGAAAACCGGCCTGTACAGCTTCCTGGTGCTGTTCTCCATGGGCATCACCAAGGGCAAGTGGAGCACCTTGCTCACCGAGTTGCTGGAGTTCAAGCGCCACTATGACGGCAATACCGCCCTGAGCAACTGCCTGCCGAGCGTGGTGGCTGCCGATGCCTCGCGCTATCAGGGCATGGGCCTGCGCGACCTGTGCGACCAGTTGCATGGCTGCTACCGCGCCAATGCCACGGCCAAGCAACTGAAACGGTTGTTCACGCGCTTGCCGGAGGTAGCCGTGAGCCCGGCCCGGGCCTATGACCAGATGGTGCGCGGTGAGGTGGAGGCGGTGCCGATCGAGGCGCTGCTGGGGCGGGTGGCAGCGGTGATGCTGGTGCCGTACCCGCCTGGTATTCCATTGATCATGCCGGGGGAGCGGTTTACCGAGGCGACCCGCTCGATAGTCGATTACCTGGCCTTCGCCCGGGCGTTCAACCAGGGCTTCCCAGGTTTCGTCGCCGACGTGCACGGCCTGCAGAATGAAAGCGGCCGCTACACGGTGGACTGCATCAAGGAATGCGAATGATCTCGACGCCGCTGCGTGCCAGTTCGAAGCGGTTTTCACCCAGATGGTTGACCTTGTCGCCGATGGCCAGGCGATAGGTGGTTATGGGCGCGCCCAGCGTGCTGCCGTCGGTTTGCAGGGTCGACTCCTGGAACTCGTGCACGGGGTAGATGCGGCCTTCGGCGTCACGGGCGTGGAATTGGCCGACCATTACTGCTGCCATTTGGGTGGAAACCTCTGAATTACGTGGGAAATGTCTGCAGGCATAGACCGTGGAACAGCGTCGGAAGTTTTCGCCCCGCGGAAAAAAAACCAAAGCGCCGAGGAACGGTCATCTATAACTACAACGTCCCTTTACTCAGCAAAGGTTGGAATTGCCATGAGCCAGGTGTATTCGGTAGCGGTTGTCGTCGGTAGCTTGCGCAAGGACTCCTACAATCGCAAGATCGCCCGCGCACTCTCGGAGCTGGCGCCGTCCAGCCTTGCCCTGAAGATCGTCGAGATTGGCGATTTGCCGCTGTACAACGAGGATGTCGAGGCCGAAGCAGCGCCGGAAGCGTGGAAGCGTTTTCGCGACGAGATCCGCCGCAGTGATGCGGTGCTGTTCGTCACCCCGGAGTACAACCGCTCGGTACCTGGCGGCCTGAAGAATGCCATCGACGTGGGCTCGCGGCCCTATGGGCAAAGCGCCTGGAGTGGCAAGCCGGCGGCGGTGGTCAGTGTGTCGCCTGGGGGCATTGGTGGCTTTGGCGCCAACCATGCCGTGCGCCAGTCGCTGGTGTTTCTGGACATGCCATGCATGCAGATGCCCGAGGCCTACATCGGTGGTGCGGCTAGCCTGTTCGAGGATTCGGGCAAGCTCAATGACAAGACCCGGCCGTTCTTGCAGGCGTTTATCGACAAGTTCGCTTCCTGGGTGAAGTTGAACAGGGCGGTTTGATTCGCGATCGTTGAATGGACGGTCTCTTTGTAGGAGCAGCCTTGTGCTGCGAAGAGGCCGGTACAAATCACACATCAATAGGATCTGTACCGGCCTCTTCGCAGCACAAGGCTGCTCCTACAGAAGCGGAGCGCGGCATGTTCTAGCGGAAGCTGTAGGAAACCCCGGCATACACACCAAAGCCTTCGCCTGGCGTCGAACGGGCCTCATCCTTTCCAGCATCGTTGTAGCCAGGTGTCACCGTCGCCGCATAACGCTTGTTGGTCAGGTTGCGCAGGTCCAGCCAGGTCTGCCAGTCCTGCTTCGGTGAATCCCAGCCCAGGCGTGCGCCGAGCAAGGCATATTCATCGGCGTGGTAGCTGTTGGCGTAGTCAACCTGCACCTTCGACGCCATCTGCGTATTCACCCCGGCATAGAAGCCGCTCGGCCAGTCATAGCGCAACTCGGCCTGGTAGTAGTGCATGGGGATGCCCGGCAGGCGGTTGTCGCCGAACTTGTCGTCATCGCGGTAGTGGAAGTCACTGAGGGTGTAGGCCTGGCGCAAGCTCAGCCTGCCAGTACCGGCGCGTTCCCACAGGGTACTGTCGAGGCCGGCTTCCACGCCCTGGTGCACGGTGGCGCTGGCGTTGAATTCCTTGGCCGGAGCGCCTTGCACGATCTCCACCGCCAGCAATTCATGGCGAACCTGCGAGTAGTACCACGCCAGGTCCCAATGCCCCAATGCCGATTCGCCGCGTGCACCCAATTCCAGTGTGGTGGCCGTCTGGTTTTGCATCTCGATCGGTTGGTTGGCTGTAGGCGCACTCCAGATCAGGGCCCAGGGATGGGGCGGCTCTACCGAGCGGCTCAGGTTGCCGTACACCTGCAAGTCCGGGCTGATGTCATAGCGCAGCCCCAGGCGTGGTGCATAGTCCCAGTCATGCTGGCTCACTTTGCCGCCCCCGGCAGGGTGGTAAGTGACATCACTTTCACGGCGGGTATAGATCATCGCCAGGCCAGTGGTCAGCCACAGGTTCGGTACCAGCTCCAGGTCATTGCCCACATGCAGCACGGTGTCCGAACCCTGGTAGCTGAAGTCACGGGTGCGCTCACCGAACACGTCGCCATTGCGGGTGAACTGTGAAGCACCGCTGTTGGGCAGGTGCTTGGTGGTGCGCCAGCCGACGGTGGTCTTGCTCTCGTGGCCGAACAGAGTGTCGCGGCGGAAGTAGTTCAAGGTGCCGCTCACATCGGTATAGGCCACCTTCAGGCGCATCGGGCCTTCGCGCAGGTCCATCGGGTAGTCGTGGTAGACCAGGCCGGCTTCCAGGCGCGCATCGTCGTCGAGGTAGAAGGTGGTCTTGTTGCCTACCCAAGTGCTGCCCGGTTGCGGGCGGCTGTCGTCGCGGGCCAGGTAGGCCGGGTTGGCCGCGCGTGGGTGATGCTTGATCTGCTCCTTGGTCAGGCGCCCGGCCAACTCGTTCTCGGTTTCCCGGTAGCGCAGGTAGAAGCGGGTTTCCAGGTTCGGGTTGAAGCGGTAGCCGACATTGGCCGCCACACCCTTGGCACTGCCGCTGCTGTGCGCCTGGTAGCCGTCATATTCCGAATCGGTCAGGGCCACGTAGTAGTCGAGGTTGCCCAGCACCTGCCCCGAGCTGATGTGCCGATGCTGGTAGCCGCGGCTGCCGACTTCGTAGCGCACCTGCAGCGGCGCGGCGTCGTAGCCGGTGTGGGTGACGTAGTTGATCGCACCGCCAAGGGCGAGGGAACCCTGGTCGAAGCCGTTGGCGCCGCGCAGCACTTCGGCACGGCTCAGCCACAGCGGCTCGAACAGCTCGTAGGGCGTACCGCCCGGGCCGGTCAGGGGCAGGCCGTCGAACATCGTGTAGACCCCGGAGCCGTGGGCCCCCGGTGCGCGGTTGATGCCCGAACCGCGGATCGACAGTTTGATGCCATCGTTGCCCGCCGATTGCGCGAACACCCCGGGCTGGTAGGCCAGTACATCCTGGTTGCTGGCAACCCGGCCTTGCCCTACACGCTGCATGTCCACCAGGTTGCTTGCGCCCGGCACTTCGTGCAGGCGTTCGCTGGCTGCGGTCAGGTCGTTCTGCTCCTCATCGGTGATCAGCACCTGGCCCAACTCGACCGAAGGTGCCGCCAGGGCGGGCTGGGAGACAGCGAAAGCAGCCAGCAGGCCGAGGCAGGATGGTGGGGGCAAAACGCAACGCATTGTACGACTCCAGGCGAAAGGCGAATGGACAACGGCGTTGAGACGAGCGAAATGCCGCTTGGAGCACGAGGAAAGTCGACAAAAATCGCGCAACCTTCGTCAGACGGTTTTGTACGAAAGTTCTTTACAAGCCGTAGCGATGGAGCAGGGCGACCCGCGCTTCGTAAGGTGATTGCAGACCGGCAGCGATGCCTCGCTCAATCACCCGTGGAGTTCAAACATGACTGACAACGCACGACACTCGCAGCAACCCCTGGCGGACGCCCCGGTTCGCCTGACGCCACGTGAACGGCAAGTGCTGTTGTGGTGTGCCTACGGAAAGAGCTCGTGGGAGATTGGCCAGATCCTGGAATGCAAGGAATCGACGGTGAACTTCCATGTGTCGAACATCCTGCGCAAGTTCGATGTGCCCACGCGGGTGGCTGCAGTGATCAAGGCCATTCGCTACGGCATGCTGGCCGAGCAGTGAGGGGGTGAAGCATGGGCAACGATCCTCGGTTACGGCGTTTTGCCGATTGCCATGACCCCTTCTGGCCACGGGTGGAACTGAACAGGCTGCGTGAGCGCCTGAACCTGCAGCGGCCTGTCAGTGAGGCTGTGCTGGAAGTGGCCGCACGCTGCGCTGCCATCGACGCTGCACGCGAATTCGCGCGCTGGCGCGCGGTGTTGCGAGAACGGGGCTACAAGCGCCTCGAGGATGTGGCCGGGCATGACCACGGGCGTGCATTGCGGGTGTGCTATATCCGCTTTGTCGAAGCCGCGGTCATGCATTACCTGGGCTCGACCGCCTACCTGCCCGCCGCACACCGAGGGGCTGCCCATGACTGAAAAATCTGTTGTCGACAGCCTGGCCCCGGCGCTGGTGGAGTTGCTGGGCGTGGATGGCAATGTCCTGTTCGCTGCGCTGCTGGGGGCTTTGCTGGTGAGTGCGGCGCGCGACCGCTTGATCACCAACACGGCCAGGCGCCTGACGCTGGGCAAGAAACTCTTGCTGGTGTTCGTGACCGTAGGGGTTGGCCACCTGTTCGAGCCGCTGGTTTCGTCACTGGTACCCTTGCTGAGCCGTGGCATGGCGGGGTTCGTGGCTGCCGTGGTGGTGATCCCCATCAGCCTCAAGGTGATGGTCTGGCTGGATACGCTGGACCCGCGCGAACTCATCCAGCGCTGGCGCCGCCGGGGCTAGCCGCTGGCGGCATTGGGCGAGCGACTGGTCAGCGCGCTCAATTGCCGCTCAAGCTGCTGGATGCGTTGCTTGTCCTGAACCAGCAGGAGAACGGCTTGGCGATCGGCAAGCGACAGGGTGCGCAGGCGCGCGAGCATGTCCTGTTCCCAGCCTTCGTCGTCCAGGCCTGCGCGATGTCGTTCGGGTTCACCCAGCAGAAGCCAGTCCAGTGAGCATGCATACTGCCTGGCGATATCTATGCAAAGTGAATAAGGAATGCTGTCGCGTACCTTCCAGCTGCTCAATGTCTGCGGGCTGATCGAGAGCGCTCTGGACAGCTCGGCGTCCGATTCCGTAGCGGTCAGAAGCTTCAGCCTGGTAAGCACCGAAGCAAGTACGTGGGTACTCATAACAAATATCCATGACTGGTTTAATGATATTCCATGGGCTTAAACTACTCGTTATGAATACAGCCCTGCGTTTTAAGGAGCATTCCTGCAAAGAGAAACATCAAACTGAAGAATACACCTATATATGCAGCCAATACTGACAAAACCGGACGACTATTCTCACAGAAGGTAAGCCTGAACAATGCTTGCAGGTACTTGCCGTGAGTACATACAAGCTGGTTTGCCCGCATTGCCACAGCCGGATGCGTATACGCACCAGTGAAGGGCGTCATATTTTCCTGCGGATCGCCTATTTGCAATGCACCAACGAGGCGTGTGGCTGGTCGGTGCGTGCCGAGTTCGAGATGACCCATGAGCTCTCGCCCAGCGGCATGCCCAACCCGGAAGTGTACCTGCCTTCGGCCAACGGTGATTTACGCAAGGCAGCGCTGCCGGGGGCCGTCCAGGACAATCCTGGTGAATAAGCCTTCATGCTCACGGATAAAAGCGTGCAGATAAAAAAACACCCCGCATAAGCGGGGTGTCTTGTTTTGCCGGGGCGATCAGCCGATCAGTTGCAGGCCGGCTTGCTGGACCATTTCCAGCAGCGGTTGCGGGTACACACCCAGCACGAAGGCGAGAATGGCGATGGCCAGCAGCATGACGCCGCCGGTGCGCTGTTCCCATTTCAGCGGGGCGTCGTGGCGACGCAGGTTCGGCTCGACCAGGTACAGGGTGACCATGACGCGCAGGTAGTAGTAGACGCCGATGGCGCTACCGATCACCAGGGCACCGACCAGCCACCACAGGTGCGACTCGACGCCAGTGGCGATGATGTAGAACTTGCCGATGAAGCCGGCGGTCAGCGGGATACCCGCCAGCGACAGCATCATCACGGTCAGTACCGCAGTCAGGTACGGACGGCGCCAGAACAGGCCGCGGTACTCGTACAGTGCATCGGCGTCACGGCCGCCGTAAGGCGAGGACATCAGGGTGATGACACCGAAGGCGCCCAGGCTGGTGATCACGTAGGTGACCAGGTACACGCCCATGGCTTCCAGGGCCAGGCCCTTGCTGGCGACCAGGGCGATGACCAGGTAACCGAAGTGGGCGATGGACGAGTAACCGAGCAGGCGCTTGAGGTTGCTCTGGGTCAGTGCCAGCAGGTTACCGATCAGGATCGAGGCCACGGCAATGACCGCCAGTACGGTGCTCAGCGCGCCGCTGCTGGCAGCAGGGGAGAGCATGAACAGACGCACGACAACGGCGAACACCGCAACCTTGCTGGCGGTTGCCAGGAAGGCGGCGACCGGTGCCGGGGCGCCTTCGTACACGTCCGGGGTCCACAGGTGGAACGGTACCAGCGACAGTTTGAAGGCCAGGCCGACCAGCATCATGCCCAGGCCCAGCTGGGCCACCAGGCTTGGCATGCTGGTGGCGGCCAGGGCCTTGCCGATCTGGTCGAAGCTCAGGCTGCCGGCGTCGGCGTACAGCAAGGCCATGCCGAACAGCAGGAAGGCCGAGCCTGCGGCCGACAGCACCATGTACTTGATGCCGGCTTCCAGCGAGCGCTTGTTGAAGAAGGCATACGCCACCAGGCCATAGACCGGTACCGACAGCAGCTCCAGGCCGATGAACAGGCCGGCCAGGTGGTTGGCGCTGACCAGCACCAGGCCACCGAGGGCCGACATCAGCAGCAGCAGGTACAGTTCTTCACGGTTGCCCGGGAAACCTTTGGAGCCTTCGCCGAGGTAGGCGTGGGCAAGGGTGACGCAGGCCAGCGTCGCCACCAGGATGATCGCCATGTACAGGCAGGCGAACTTGTCGATGGTGATCAGCGGGGTGACCGCCAGCGGCGCAACCTTCAGCGCCGGCAGGATCGACAGCAGGGCCAGGTTGAGGCCCACGGTGGACAGCAGGAAGGTCTGCGAGTGGTTGCGCTTCCAGGCGATCGCCAGCATCACCACCACCGTGGTGATGGTGGTGATCAGCATCGGCGCCAATGCGATGAAGTGTTGAGTGGTGAATTCCATAGCGCTCTTACCGGGCCGAAGCGAGTTGAGTGAAAGCGGAACCGAGCCACTGCTGCACACCACTCATGGTGGCGGCAGAGGTGTCGAGGAACGGCTGCGGATACACGCCCAGCAGGATCAGCAGTACCGCCAGACCCAGGACCATGATCAGTTCGCGTCCGTCCATGCCGGCCAGCACGGTGTCGGTCTTGGCCGGGCCGAAGTAGGCGCGGTGGATCATGATCAGCGAGTACACCGAACCGAACACCAGGCCAGTGGTGGCGATCACGGTGATCCAAGGCACGCTGGCGAAGCTGCCGATCAGAATCAGGAACTCGCCGACGAAGTTGCCGGTACCGGGCAGGCCCAGGGAGGCGGCGGCGAAGAACAGGCTGATGGCCGGCAGGTAGGCGATGCGGTGCCACAGACCACCCATCTGGCGCATGTCACGGGTGTGCAGGCGCTCGTACAGCTGGCCGGCCAGGATGAACAGCGCGGCAGCGGACAGGCCGTGGGCCAGCATCTGGATCACCGCGCCTTGCAGGGCCTGCTGGCTGCCGGAATAGATACCGATCAGCACGAAGCCCATGTGCGAGACGCTGGAGAAGGCGACCAGGCGCTTGATGTCGGTTTGCGCAAAGGCCAGGAAGGCACCGTAGAAGATACCGATCAGGCCCAGGGTCATGGCGATTGGCGCAAACTCGGCCGAAGCGTTCGGGAACAGCGGCAGGGCGAAGCGCAGCAGGCCGTAGGCCGCAGTCTTCAGCAAGATACCGGCCAGGTCCACGGAACCTGCGGTCGGTGCCTGGGCGTGAGCGTCAGGCAGCCAGGAGTGGAACGGCACCACCGGCAGCTTCACCGCGAAGGCGATGAAGAAGCCCAGCATCAGCAGGTATTCGGTACCTGCTGGCAGTTCGGCCTTGAGCAGGTCGCTGTAGTTGAAGGTGATCACGCCGGTGTTGGTGTAGTTGACCAGCACCAGGCCGAGGATCGCCACCAGCATGATCAGGCCGCTGGCCTGGGTGAAGATGAAGAACTTGGTCGCCGCGTAGATCCGGGTCTTCTTGCCGTCCGACGAGCTGTGACCCCAGAGCGCGATGAGGAAGTACATCGGCACCAGCATCATTTCCCAGAAGAAGAAGAACAGGAACAGGTCCAGGGCCAGGAACACACCGACCACGCCGCCAAGGATCCACATCAGGTTGAGGTGGAAGAAGCCGACGTGACGCTGGATCTCTTTCCAGGAACACAGTACCGACAGCACACCGAGCAGGCCGGTGAGCAGGATCATCAGCAGCGACAGGCCGTCGAGGGCCAGGTGGATGCTGATGCCGAAACGCTGGATCCACTGGACTTTGTATTCCAGGGCCCAGGCAGGCTCGGCGCCCGGAGCGGGTGCCAGGGTGTAGTCGCCGTTACCCCACAGCCAAAGGCCGATGCCGAGCAGAAGGGACATGGTCAGCAGCGCGATCCAGCGCGGCAGGGTGGCGCCGAAGCGCTCACCCAGCCAGCACAGGAAGCCGCCGATGAAGGGGATCAGGATCAGCCAAGGCAAAATCATGACGGGTTCGTTTCCTTTTGCAGGGTCGCAAGGTTCGCAAGGTTCATGGTCATACCGCGGCCACTACCACAGCGCCGAGTACCAGCACTGCGCCAACGGCGATCGAAGCGGTGTACCAGCGCAGCTGGCCGGTCTCGGTCTTGCTCATGGCGACGTGGCCGCCGCGAGCCAGGCGAGGAATCAGGCCGATGCTGCGGTCAACCGGGTCCTTGCGCAGGATGTGGCTGATCAGCAGGTAAGGTTTGACGAACAGCTTGTCGTAGATCCAGTCGAAGCCCCAGGCGGCGAACCACCAGGCCGACAGGACACGACCGATACCGCTGTTGGCGACGGCGCTGACGAAGCGGCGCTTGCCCAGGAACAGCAGGGCCGACAGCAGGATACCGGCGATGGCGATGGCGCCCGAAGTGATCTCCAGCGCGTGCTTGGCTTCGCCACCGGCGTGGCCGGCGCTTTCAGGCAGCACACCTGCCAGCGGCGGGGTGATCCAGGCGCCGACGAAGGTCGACAGCACGATCAGCACGCCCAGCGGCAGCCAATGGCTGATGCCGTGGCCAGCGTGGGCTTCGGTCTTGGCTTCGCCGTGGAAGGCGATGAAGATCAGGCGGAAGGTGTACAGCGAGGTCATGAACGCACCGACCAGGCCGGCGTACAGCAGGCCGGTGTTGCCGCTGGCGAAGGCTTCCCAGAGGATCTCGTCCTTGGAGTAGAAGCCCACGGTCACGATCGGCAGGGCAGCCAGGGCAGCGCCACCGACCACGAAGCTGGCGTAGGCCAGCGGCAGTTTCTTCCACAGGCCGCCCATCTTGAAGATGTCCTGCTCGTGGTGGCAGGCAACGATCACCGCACCGGAGGCAAGGAACAGCAGGGCCTTGAAGAAGGCGTGGGTCATCAGGTGGAAGATCGCCGCGTCCCAGGCGCCAACGCCCAGGGCCAGGAACATGTAGCCGATCTGGCTCATGGTCGAGTAGGCGAGGATGCGCTTGATGTCGGTCTGCACCAGCGCGGCGAAGCCGGCCAGTACCAGGGTCACGCCACCGACCACCCCTACCAGGTGCAGGATGTCCGGCGCCAGCAGGAACAGGCCGTTGGTACGGGCGATCAGGTACACGCCCGCGGTCACCATGGTTGCCGCGTGGATCAGCGCGGAGACCGGAGTCGGGCCGGCCATCGCGTCGGCCAGCCAGGTCTGCAGTGGCAGCTGGGCCGATTTACCGACCGCACCACCCAGCAGCATCAGGGTTGCCAGCACCATCCAGGTGTCGCCAGCCTGGAACTTCTGCGGTGCCAGCACCAGCAGTTCCTGCACGTTCAGGGTACCCAGCTGGACGAACAGGATGAACAGGCCGATGGCCATGAACACGTCGCCGATACGGGTGACGATGAATGCCTTGAGTGCCGCGTTACCGTTGTTGCGGTTGCTGTAGTAGAAACCGATCAACAGGTACGAGCACAGGCCCACGCCTTCCCAGCCGAAGTAGATGAACAGCAGGTTGTCGCCCAGCACCAGGAACAGCATGCTGGCGATGAACAGGTTGGTGTACGCGAAGAAGCGCGAGTAACCGGCTTCGCCACGCATGTACCAGGAAGCGAACAGGTGGATCAGGAAGCCGACACCGGTGACAACGCCGAGCATGGTGACCGACAGGCCGTCCAGGTACAGGGTGAAGTTCGGCGCGAAGCCGTCCACCGACATCCACTGCCACAGCAGCTGGCTGTACGCGCCGCCTTCAGGCGGGGCGACATTGAATTGCCAGATGACGTAGGCGGCGGTGGCGGCCGAAAGGCCTACCGAGCCGACGCCGATCAGGGCGGACAGGTTCTCCGAGAACCGCCCGCGCGAGAACGACAGCAGCAGGAAGCCGACGAGGGGGAAGACGAAAGTCAGGAAGAGAAGGTTCATCCGCGCATCTCACTGGCAGCATCGATGTCGAGAGTGTGGAAGCGGCGATACAGCTGCAGCAGGATGGCCAGGCCAATACTGGCCTCGGCGGCTGCCAGGCTGATCACCAGAATGAACATCACCTGGCCGTCGGGCTGGACCCAACGGGCACCGGCGACGACGAACGCCAGGGCAGAGGCGTTCATCATGACTTCCAGGCTCATGAGCACGAAGAGGATGTTGCGGCGGACCATCAGGCCAACCAGACCTAAGCAGAACAGGATGCCGGCGACTGCCAGACCATGCTCGAGAGGGATAGCACCCATGATTTACTCCTTCGCCTCGTTGCGGCCCAGGTGGAAGGCGGTGACGGCCGCGGCCAGCAGCAGCATCGAAGCCAGTTCGACCACCAGCAGGTAAGGGCCGAACAGGCTGATGCCGACTTCTTTCGGGCCCACGGTGGTGCCGCTGATGCCGGCGCCGCTCGGGGTGACGAACAGCACGTACAGCAGCTCCAGCAGCAGCAGGGCGGCGAGGATCACCGGCCCGGCCCAGATACCGGGCTTGAGCCAGCCCCGTTCCTGGGCGACCGAAGCCGGCCCGAGGTTGAGCATCATCACCACGAACACGAACAGCACCATGATGGCGCCGGCGTAGGCGATCACTTCCAGGGCGCCGGCGAACGGCGCACCCAGGGCGAAGAAGATCATGGCCACGGAAATCAGCGAAATGATCAGGTAAAGCAAGGCGTGCACGGGGTTGGTGCCGGTCACCACCCGAAGGGTGGAGACCACGGCGATCCCGGATGCGAAGTAGAAAGCGAATTCCATCTTTCTGTCCTTATGGGAGCAAGCTCTTCACGTTGATCGGCTCGGCTTCGTTCTGTGCAGAGCCCTTCGGCTTGCCAGCGATTGCCATGCCGGCAACACGGTAGAAGTTGTAGTCAGGGTTCTTGCCGGGGCCGGAGATCAGCAGATCTTCTTTCTCGTACACCAGGTCCTGACGCTTGAACTCGGCCATTTCGAAATCCGGAGTCAGCTGGATCGCGGTGGTCGGGCACGCTTCTTCACACAGGCCGCAGAAGATGCAGCGCGAGAAGTTGATGCGGAAGAACTCCGGGTACCAGCGGCCGTCCTCGGTCTCGGCCTTCTGCAGCGAGATGCAGCCGACCGGGCAGGCCACCGCGCAGAGGTTGCACGCTACGCAGCGCTCCTCGCCATCGGGGTCGCGGGTGAGGACGATGCGGCCGCGGTAGCGCGGCGGCAGGTACACGGGTTCTTCGGGGTACTGCAGGGTGTCGCGCTTGCGGAACCCGTGGGAGAACACCATTGCCAGGCTGCGCAGCTGGGTGCCGGTGCCCTTAACGATGTCGCCGATATACTTGAACATGGGTCAAATCCTCACTGGGCCGCGACGGCTGGCGTGTTGTAGAGCACGATCGCAGCGGTCACCAGCAAATTGATCAGGGTCAGCGGCAGGCAGAACTTCCAGCTGAAGTCCATCACCTGGTCATAGCGTGGGCGCGGGATCGATGCGCGCAGCAGGATGAACAGCATGATGAAGAACGCGGTCTTCAGCGCGAACCACAGGAACGACAGTTGCGGCAGGATGCCGAACGGGCCGTGCCAGCCGCCGAAGAACAGGGTTACCAGCAGCGCCGAGATGAGGATGATGCCGATGTACTCACCGACGAAGAACATGCCCCATTTCATGCCGGCATACTCGATGTGGTAGCCGTCGGCCAGTTCCTGTTCCGCTTCGGGCTGGTCGAACGGGTGACGGTGAGTCACGGCGACGCCAGCGATGAAGAAGGTGCAGAAGCCGAAGAACTGCGGAATGATGAACCACAGGTTCTGGGCCTGGTATTCAACGATGTCGCGCATGTTGAACGAACCCACCTGCACCACCACGCCCATAAGCGCCAGGCCCAGGAACACTTCGTACGACACGGTCTGTGCCGAGGCACGCAAGCTGCCCAGCAGGGCGTACTTGTTGTTCGACGACCAGCCGGCGAACAGCACCGCGTAGACCGACAGGCCGGCCATGGCGAAGAAGAACAGCAGGCCGATGTTCAGGTCGGCGACGCCCCAGGTCGGGGTGATCGGGATGACCACGAAGGCGATCAGCAGGGCGCTCATGGCCACTACCGGTGCCAGGGTGAAGATCACGCGGTCGACGAAGGGCGGGTTCCAGTCTTCCTTGAAGAACATCTTCAGCATGTCGGCAGCGATCTGGAACATGCCGAACGGGCCGACGCGGTTCGGACCGTAACGGTCCTGCCACCAGCCCAGCAGGCGGCGCTCGACGAAGCTGAGCAGCGCGCCGCAGACCACCACCGCCAGCAGGACCACGATGGCCCGCAGCACGGTCAGGATCACATCGATCACTTCGGGGGTGAACCAGCTCATTGTGCTGCCTCCTGCAGACCTTCGACGGATGCACCGAAGATGGCAGGCGGAATGCCGGCCAGGCCTTTCGGCAACGCGACCAGGCCAGCGCCCAGCTCTTCATTGATACGCAGCGGCAGGCGCAGGGCCACACCAGCCACGTTCAGGCTCAGCAGGGCACCGTCGTTGACGCCCAGGCGGTCGGCTTCGGACTTGGCCAGGGCCACGTAGGCTGCCGGGATGCGCTCTTGTACCGGTGCGGCGCGCGAGGAGCTTTCTTCGCTGCCGAACAGGTGGAAGAACGGCACGGCAGTCCAGGTACCACGGGCCGGGTTGAAGGCGCCCGGAATGGTATTGAACCAGTGCAGGCGGTCGCCTTGCGGTTCGATCAGGCGTACGCCCGGGTCACCGGCACGCAGGTGGCCACCGACCTCGTCCTGGAACTTGTTCCAGGCTTGCGGCGAGTTCCAGCCCGGTGACCAGGCGAACGGCACTTGCTGACGCGGTTCGGCCGAACCCGAGTAGCCTTCCATGGAGAAGGCGAACGCGGTGTCCTTGTCTTGCGGAGTACGCGGCTCGTGCACGCTGATGTTGGCGCGCATGGCGGTACGGCCGGAGTAGCGCAGCGGCTCACGGGCCAGTTTCATGCCCTTGATGCGGAACGCGGCGCTTGGCGCGGCGTTGACGATACCGGCCAGTTGCGGGGCGGCTTCGGCGCAGGCGCTGGTGACGTGGTCCAGCTGGGTCCAGTCGACCGGCTTGTTCAGCAGGGTGGCACGCAGGGCGTGCATCCAGCGCCAGCCTTCGTGGATCTGGATGCTGCTGTCCAGGTATTGCGGGTCGAACACCTGGAAGAAGCGCTGGGCACGGCCTTCCTGGCTGACCAGGGTACCGTCGCCTTCGGCGAACGAGGCGGCCGGCAGCACCAGGTGGGCGCGGTCGACAGTCGGGGTTTTCGAATGGTCGGCAACGATCACTACCTTGGCCGCGGCCAGGGCTGCATCGACCTTGGCGGCCGGTACGCGGGCGTACAGGTCGTTTTCCAGCACGACGATGGCGTCGGCCTTGCCGCTGATGACCGCGTCCAGCGCGGCATCGACCGACTCGCCACCGAGCATGGCCAGGCCGAGGCTGTTGGCTTCAGGCACCACCAGGCTCAGCGAGCCGTTCTTCTCGCGCAGTTTCAGCGCCTTGGCGATGTTGGCGGCGGCTTCGATCAGCGCCGGGTCGGCCAGCGAAGTACCGGCTACGACCAGTGGGCGCTTGGCCGCGACCAGGGCGTCGGCGATGCGCTGGGCCAGGGCTTTCGCTTCGGCGTCCAGGCCTTCGACGGCAGGGGCGCTCGGGTCGATGGCGTGGGCCACGGCAAAACCGATGCGGGCCAGGTCGGCCGGGGCGGCGTGCACGCATTCTTCGGCGACGTCGTCCAGCTTGGTTTCAGCCAGCGAAGCGATGAACAGCGGGTACAGCGCGTGCTGGCCGATGTTCTTCACGGCGGCGTCGAGCCACGGCTGCACCTTCATCGCTTCGGCCATGGCCTCGGCCTTGCCCTTGGTGGCCTGGCGCACGGCCAGGGCGACGCGGGCAGCGGTCTGGGTCAGGTCTTCACCGAGCACGAACACGGCGTCGTGGTCTTCGATGTCGCGCAGGGTCGGGACCGGCAGCGGGCTGTTGTTCAGCACGTTCAGAGCCAGGCGTACGCGGGCCAGTTCGCCGGCTTCCATACCCGAGTAGAAGTACTCGGCACCGACCAGCTCACGCAGGCCGTAGTTGCTTTCCAGGCTGGCGCGTGGCGAGCCGATACCGACGATGGTACGCCCGCGCAGCAGGTCGGCGGCCTTGTCCAGGGCGGCGTCCAGGCCCAGCTTGGTGCCGTCGGCCAGGTGTGGCTGGCGTGGGCGATCCTTGCGGTTGACGTAGCCATAGCCGAAGCGGCCACGGTCGCACAGGAAGTACTGGTTTACCGAGCCGTTGAAGCGGTTTTCCACCCGACGCAGTTCGCCGTAGCGCTCGCCCGGGCTGATGTTGCAGCCGCTGGAGCAGCCGTGGCAGATGCTCGGGGCAAACTGCATGTCCCACTTGCGGTTGTAGCGCTCGGAGTGGGTCTTGTCGGTGAACACGCCGGTCGGGCAGACCTCGGTCAGGTTGCCGGAGAATTCGCTTTCCAGCACGCCGTCTTCGACGCGGCCGAAGTACACGTTGTCGTGGGCGCCGTAAACGCCCAGGTCGGTACCACCGGCATAGTCCTTGTAGTAGCGCACGCAGCGGTAGCAGGCGATGCAGCGGTTCATCTCATGGGCGATGAACGGGCCGAGGTCCTGGTTCTGGTGGGTACGCTTGGTGAAACGGTAGCGGCGCTCGTTGTGGCCGGTCATTACCGTCATGTCCTGCAGGTGGCAGTGACCGCCTTCCTCGCACACCGGGCAGTCGTGCGGGTGGTTGGTCATCAGCCATTCGACGACGCTGGCGCGGAACGCCTTGGACTCTTCATCGTCGATGGAGATCCAGGTGCCGTCGGAGGCAGGGGTCATGCAGGACATGACGATACGACCGCGGGTGTCGTTCTCGTCGGTGTACTGCTTGACCGCGCACTGCCGGCAGGCGCCAACGCTACCAAGCGCCGGGTGCCAGCAGAAATAAGGGATGTCGAGGCCGAGCGACAGACAGGCCTGTAACAGGTTGTCTGCACCGTTGACTTCGAGCGCTTTGCCGTCTACGTGGATAGTGGCCATTGTTCAAAGTTCTTCGTTGGCCCGCGTGAGCGGGCGTGGCTAATGGAAATCGGTGAGCTCGTGACACGCCACGATTTCTCGGGCCTGCCGCCAAGCTGGCGAGTGGCACGGACCACCCGCCTTAATCATCTTGTTATGCGCCGACCACGATCGGCTTCGCCAGGTTCGGACGCAGCGCATCGCCAGCACCAGCTGGAGCGACACCGGCCTCGAACTCGGACCGGAAGTATTTGATGGCACTGCCCAGCGGCTCGACGGCACCTGGTGCGTGAGCACAGAAGGTACGGCCAGGGCCGAGGAAGTTGACCAGGCCCAGCAGCGTCTCGATGTCTTCGGCGCGGCCCTGGCCTTTTTCCAGTGCGCGCAGCATCTTCACGCTCCACGGCAGGCCGTCACGGCATGGGGTGCACCAGCCGCACGACTCGCGGGCGAAGAACTCTTCCATGTTGCGCAGCAGCGAAACCATGTTGATGCTGTCGTCCACCGCCATGGCCAGACCGGTACCCATACGGGTGCCGACCTTGGCGATGCCGCCGGCGTACATCTGCGCGTCGAGGTGCTCGGGCAGCAGGAAGCCGGTACCGGCGCCGCCTGGCTGCCAGCACTTGAGCTTGAAGCCGTCGCGCATGCCGCCGGCGTAGTCTTCGAACAGTTCGCGGGCGGTGACGCCGAAAGGCAGTTCCCACAGGCCCGGGTTCTTCACCTTGCCGGAGAAGCCCATCAGCTTGGTGCCATGGTCTTCGCTGCCTTCACGGGCCAGCGACTTGTACCAGTCGTTGCCGTTGGCGACGATGGCCGGGACGTTGCACAGGGTTTCGACGTTGTTCACGCAAGTCGGCTTGCCCCACACGCCCACGGCGGCAGGGAAGGGCGGCTTGGAGCGCGGGTTGGCGCGGCGGCCTTCCAGCGAGTTGATCAGTGCGGTTTCTTCACCGCAGATGTAGCGGCCGGCACCGGTGTGCACGAACAGCTCGAAATCGAAACCGCTGCCGAGGATGTTCTTGCCCAGCAGGCCGGCGGCCTTGGCTTCCTCGATGGCGCGGTTCAGGTTCTTCGCTGCGGTGGTGTATTCGCCACGCAGGAAGATGTAGCCACGGTAGGCCTTCAGGGCGCGGGCGCTGATCAGCATACCCTCGACCAGCAGATGGGGCTGTTGCTCCATCAGCATGCGGTCTTTCCAGGTATTCGGCTCCATTTCGTCCGCGTTGCACAGCAGGTAGCGGATGTTCATGGATTCGTCTTTGGGCATCAGGCCCCACTTCACGCCAGTGGGGAAGCCTGCACCACCGCGGCCCTTGAGGCCGGAGTCCTTGACGCTTTGCACGATGTCGTCGGCCGACATCTGCGCCAGCGCCTTGCGGGCGGCAGCGTAGCCGTTCTTCGATTCGTACTCGGCAAGCCAGACCGGCTCGCCGTCGTCACGCAGGCGCCAGGTCAGCGGGTGGGTTTCGGCCGTGCGCGCGATGCGGTTGGCCGGGCCGAAGGAAGTAATGGTCATACGTAACCCTCCAGCAATTTGGAAACGCCAGCCGGCTGTACGTCACCGAAGGTGTCGTCGTCGATCATCAGCGCCGGGGCCTTGTCGCAGTTGCCCAGGCAGCATACCGGCAGCAGGGTGAAGCGGCCGTCGGCGGTGGTCTGGCCCAGGCCGATGCCCAGTTCGCTTTGAATCTGGCTGACCACGGATTCATGGCCGCCGATGTAGCAGACCATGCTGTCGCACACGCGGATGATGTGGCGGCCGACCGGCTGACGGAAGATCTGGCTGTAGAAGGTGGCGACACCTTCGACGTCGCTGGCCGGGATGCCCAGTACTTCGCCGATGGCGTGGATGGCGCCGTCCGGCACCCAGCCACGTTCCTTCTGGACGATCTTCAGGGCTTCGATGGACGCCGCGCGCGGGTCCTCGTAGTGATGCATTTCGTGCTCGATGGCCGAGCGCTCGGTTTCGCTCAGGGCGAAACGGTCTGTCTGGATAAGCGTGCTGTTCATGCTTAGCGGTCCACGTCAGCCATAACGAAGTCGATACTGCCCAGGTACGCAATGAGGTCGGCGACCATGCTGCCTTTGATCACCGAAGGGATCTGCTGCAGGTGCGGGTAGCTCGGGGTACGGATCCGGGTGCGGTAGCTCATGGTGCCGCCATCGCTCGTCAGGTAGTAACTGTTGATGCCCTTGGTCGCCTCGATCATCTGGAACGACTCGTTGGCCGGCATGACCGGGCCCCACGAGACTTGCAGGAAGTGCGTGATCAGGGTTTCGATGTGCTGCAGGGTGCGCTCTTTCGGCGGCGGCGTGGTCAGCGGGTGATCCGCCTTGTACGGGCCTTCCGGCATGTTGCGCAGGCACTGGTCGATGATGCGGATACTCTGGCGCATCTCCTCGACACGGACCATGCAGCGATCGTAGGCATCGCCGTTGTGGGCCAGCGGTACTTCGAACTCGAAGTTCTCGTAACCGGAGTAGGGGCGGGCTTTACGCAGGTCGAAGTCGCAACCGGTGGCACGCAGGCCGGCACCGGTGGTACCCCAGGCCAGGGCTTCCTTGGTGTTGTACGCGGCAACGCCGATGGTACGGCCCTTGAGGATGCTGTTCTGCAGGGCGGCCTTTTCGTACTCGTCAAGGCGCTTGGGCAGCCATTCGACGAAGTCCTTGACCAGCTTGTCCCAGCCGCGCGGCAGGTCGTGGGCGACGCCACCGATGCGGTACCAGGCCGGGTGCAGGCGGAAACCGGTGATCGCTTCGATCACGGTGTACGCGCGCTGGCGGTCGGTGAAGGTGAAGAACACCGGGGTCATGGCGCCGACGTCCTGGATGTAGGTACCCAGGAACAGCAGGTGGCTGGTGATACGGAAGAACTCGGCCAGCATCACGCGGATGGTGTCGACCTTCTGTGGCACCTTGATGCCGGCCAGCTTCTCGACCGCGAGCACGTACGGCAGGTTGTTCATTACCCCGCCGAGGTAGTCGATACGGTCGGTGTAGGGGATGAAGCTGTGCCAGGACTGGCGTTCGGCCATTTTTTCGGCGCCACGGTGGTGGTAGCCGATGTCCGGTACGCAGTCGACGATCTCTTCACCGTCCAGCTGCAGGACGATACGGAAGGCACCGTGCGCGGAAGGGTGGTTGGGGCCGAGGTTGAGGAACATGTAGTCCTCGTTGGCGCCCTGGCGCTTCATGCCCCAGGCTTCAGGGTTGAAGCGTGCCGATTCCTCTTCAAGCTGCTGCTTGGCCAGGGTCAGGCTGTAGGGATCGAACTCGGTGGCACGGGCCGGGTAGTCCTTGCGCAGCGGGTGGCCTTCCCAGGTGGGCGGCATCATGATGCGGCTGAGGTGCGGGTGGCCGGCAAAGTCGATGCCGAACATGTCCCAGACTTCGCGCTCGTACCAGTTGGCGTTCGGCCAGATACCGGTCACGGTCGGCAGGTTCAGGTCGCCTTCGCTGAGCGACACCTTGATCATCACATCGCTGTTACGCTCGATCGACAGCAGGTGGTAGAACACGCTGAAGTCGGCGGCTGGCAGGCCGCGGCGCTGGGTGCGCAGGCGCTCGTCGACGCCGTGCAGGTCGTACAGCATGCTGTAGGGCTTGGCTACGCCGCGCAGGAAGCTGAGCACTTCCTTGAGCTGCTCGCGCTTGACCCACAGCACGGGCATGCCGGTGCGGGTTTCCTGGGCGACGAATGCTTCGGCGCCAAAACGATTGTGCAGTTCGACGACCACATCCTGGTCGTCAGCCTTGTAGGGCGGAATGAAAATAGCGTTGTCCGCTGTCATGGTCTCGGTCGCTTTGGGTCAACGTTAAGAATGAAGCCAGGCCGCCGGCTCCAGGGGAGCGGGCGGCAGGTCGCTGGATCAGACTTCGTCGGGGCTGCGCAGGTTGGTTACTGCAATGCGCTGCTCACGACGCAGGTCTTTCTGGGCTGGCATCTCGGCACGGTAAATACCTTGATCACCAACAACCCAGGAAAGCGGGCGTCGTTCTTGGCCGATCGACTCCTGCAGCAGCATCAAGCCTTGCAGGAAAGCCTCAGGGCGTGGCGGGCAGCCGGGCACATAGACGTCCACGGGGAGGAACTTGTCGACCCCCTGAACGACCGAGTAGATGTCGTACATGCCGCCGGAGTTGGCGCACGAACCCATGGAAATTACCCATTTCGGCTCGAGCATCTGCTCGTACAGGCGCTGGATGATCGGCGCCATTTTGACGAAGCAGGTACCGGCGATGACCATGAAGTCGGCCTGACGCGGCGATGCCCGGATGACTTCGGCGCCGAAGCGGGCGATGTCGTGGGGTGCCGTGAAGGCCGTGGTCATTTCCACGTAGCAGCAGGACAGGCCGAAGTTGTACGGCCAGAGGGAGTTCTTGCGACCCCAGTTGACCGCGCCACGCAGCACATCTTCAAGCTTGCCCATGAAGATGTTCTTGTGGACCTGGTCCTCCAGCAGTTGATCGGTGACGGTTTCCCGTTCACCGACCGGGTACTGCTCGTTGGGCGCATCCGGATCGATTCTGGTGAGATTGTATTGCATGCCAAAGCCTCATTGTTTCAGCTTCGCTTGCCGCTTGCGGCGACCTTCGGGAGCCCAATCAAGTGCCCCGACGCGCCATAGGTAGACAAGACCAGCCAACAGAATTGCTATGAAAACGAGTGCTTCGACGAATCCGGTCCAGCCGCTTTCGCGGACGGACACAGACCATGCAAAGAGAAAGAGGGCTTCGATATCGAAGATCACGAACAGCATCGCGACCAGATAGAATTTGGCGGACAGGCGCAGGCGGGCGCTGCCGACGGGCAGCATGCCGGATTCGAAGGGTTCGTTCTTGGCGCGGCCCCAGGCCTTGCTGCCGAGCAGGCTGGAAAGGCCGAGCATGAAGGCGCACAGGCCGACGACACCCAGGAGGAAGATGGCAAAGCCCCAGTTGTGGGCGATGAGTCCTGCCGAATCGGACATGCTAGAGATCCTTATACAGAGACCCAGCTCTGCAGTCTGAAATAAGTGTAGAGCGGCGACCTGGTGTCGCACATGCAGTGACCAAATGTCGCAGCTGAATCAATCGCGCTGATTTTATGGGTAAACCCCGTGCAAGTAAAATTTCTGTAGCAAATTTATTCGTAGGATTAAGTACAAAAGCCGCTTGTAACTGGCTGAAAGCCTTGAGATTCGGGCATTGCGTGCGGTTTTGTTAATTATGTTTCCTGCGAATGGTAACGAATTGCAAGTTTAGAAATGATAATTAATATCATTTGATCTGATGTCTGATATTTCCGTTGTTCTGTGTCTTGTAAAGTTCATCTGGCGATTCCCCCTACTTGCAAATGCGAAAAACGCCTGTTCTAGCAGCTTCTGACGCCGCTTGCCCCGCCCTGGGTCAATACTTTACCGATTGAGCTATGACTGGCTGATGAAGCGATCGCCCACTGGCCGAGCCAGTAGGTAAGGATGATCAGGTACGGTGCGGCGGCGAACGGGCTGACAAAGCGGTCGATACCGATCAGGCTGTCGGAGAGCACGAACAGGCAGGCGCCGAGCGCGGCGAGCCCGCCACGCGCCAGGGCGCGCCAGAGCATGGCGCTGATGGCCAAGGCATAGAGCACGACCGGGATCAGCAGTGGGCCGAGGCCGTGGCTGGCCAGTACGCCGAGCAGAGTGATGCCGGTGATGCCACTCAGCAGCAGTGCGGGCAGGGCTGGGCGCAGGGTCTGGCTGCAATAGGCGCTCAGGTAGGCCAGGTGGGCGCAAAGGAAGGCAGCCAGGCCGAACACGAACAGGTCGGCGGGGATGGCCAACAGGATGTCGCCGAGTACCGAGAGTGCCAGGCCGAGGGTGATCCACTGGCGATAAGGTGTGGCAGAGGTGCTGCGCAGCCAGGCGATCAGGGTCAGTACCGGGATCGGTTTGGCCAGGAGGGCAAGCAGGGTACTGTCGCTGGCCAGTGCATATATATAGAGTGCGGCGGCGGTCAGGGCGAGAATCATCAGGTGGTTTGGACGAAGCATGGGCAGTCCTTGCGGCTGTGCTGCCTCAAGCATAGACCTGATCGTGGGGGTTGTTGGTTATGGTTTTGTATTGTGTGAGGGCTGCCATGGGTATGGCGAAAGGAATGCAGCGCCTGTGGGATCGAGCGCCGCCCGCGCGGCGCTTCGCAGCACAAGGCTGCTCCTACATTTGTTTCGGGCCAATTTATCCTGAAGCAAAGGCGCGCGGCCCCTTGGCGTCCACCTCGATATCGTGTCGGACAAACAAGGCGTTCGCGTGCTCTGGCACCGGCGTTACTGGCCAGAAACAGATGTAGGAGCAGCCTTGTGCTGCGAAGCGCCGCGCGGGCGGCGCTCGATCTACGCAGCACCGCAAAAACCAAGGCAGGCACCTCGCCGCTGTTCGGCGCTAACCTGTTGTTCGTGAAAGTGGTGGTGCAGGAAAAAACAAAGGCCCGGGGCTTTAACAGGCCTCGGGCCTTTCTTCAGCAGCAACCCACTATCAGTGGAACTGCTCTTCCTCGGTCGAACCGGTCAGTGCAGTCACCGACGATGCGCCACCCTGAATCACGGTGGTCATGTCGTCAAAGTAGCCAGTGCCCACTTCCTGCTGGTGCGCCACGAAGGTGTAGCCTTTGTTGGCGTCAGCGAATTCCTGCTCCTGCAGCTTCACGTAGGCGGTCATGTCGTTGCGGGCGTAGTCGTGCGCCAGGTTGAACATGCCGTGCCACATGTTGTGGATGCCGGCCAGGGTGATGAACTGGTGCTTGTAGCCCATTGCCGACAGCTCGCGCTGGAACTTGGCGATGGTCGCGTCGTCCAGGTTCTTCTTCCAGTTGAAGGAAGGCGAGCAGTTGTACGACAGGATCTGGTCCGGATACTCCTTCTTGATCGCTTCGGCGAAGCGGCGGGCTTCGTCCAGGTCCGGCTTGGCGGTTTCGCACCAGATCAGGTCGGCGTACGGCGCGTAGGCCAGGCCGCGGGCGATGGCCTGGTCGAGGCCGGCGCGTACCTTGTAGAAGCCTTCACGGGTGCGCTCGCCAATCACGAACGGCTGGTCGTACGGGTCGCAGTCGCTGGTCAGCAGGTCGGCGGCGTTGGCGTCGGTGCGGGCCAGGATGATGGTCGGCACGCCCGATACGTCAGCTGCCAGGCGCGCGGCCACCAGCTTTTGCACGGCTTCCTGGGTCGGTACCAGTACCTTGCCACCCATGTGGCCGCATTTTTTCACCGAGGCCAGCTGGTCTTCGAAGTGCACACCGGCGGCGCCTGCTTCGATCATGTTCTTCATCAGTTCGTAGGCGTTCAGCACGCCACCGAAACCGGCTTCGGCGTCGGCCACGATCGGTGCGAAGTAGTCGATGTAGCCATCGTCGCCCGGGTTCTTGCCGGCTTTCCACTGAATCTGGTCGGCGCGGCGGAAGGCGTTGTTGATGCGCTTGACCACGGTCGGTACCGAGTCGACCGGGTACAGCGACTGGTCAGGGTACATGGACTCGGCCGAGTTGTTGTCGGCGGCAACCTGCCAGCCGGACAGGTAGATGGCCTGGATGCCGGCCTTGACCTGCTGCACTGCCTGGCCGCCGGTCAGGGCGCCCATGCAGTTGACGAAATCTTTTTCTGGGCGGAAGGACGGGTGGGCACCTTCGGTGACCAGCTTCCACAGTTTTTCTGCACCCAGGCGGGCCAGGGTGTGCTCCGGCTGCAGGGAGCCACGCAGGCGAACGACATCAGCGGCGGTGTAGGTACGGGTCACGCCTTTCCAGCGCGGGTTCTCGGCCCAGTCTTTCTCGAGGGCTGCAATTTGCTGTTCGCGTGTCAGTGCCATGGAAATAAACCTCGTCGCATCGATCTTGGGGTAATTGTGCTGATGCTCGGAGCAGATCAGGAGCTGGCGGCTGTCCTGTTCGCAGGAGTGCGGCGGCGAACGCGAAGGCTCGAAGGGGAAGGGTGTGCAGGCCAGGCGAAAGGGTGCTCCGGCAGGTCGGCTCGTGGTTGCCTTGCTGCGGTGCTACGCGATTGCCAGTACTGCGGTGATGCGCTTCCGTCCCTCGGGACAACTTCTTCGTTGCAGTCGCAATCCCGTCGAACCGCCTTGTGGGCCGTATAGACACGAGACGCCTCCAGGGGTGGGAGGAGCGCGCCTCGAAGGCCCTTGCCAGGGCCCCTGATTAGCGGGAGCGAGGCCATCATGCCCTTGGGAAAAAGACCCTGTCAAATGTTTTGTAGTGCTTTTTTTCACTTACTACATCTTTGGTCTAATACGACTTGGCAGTCAGTTTCAAGGCCTTTGGTCGAGGCCTTGAATTGCCTGGGATCAGTCGAGAAGGTCGACTTTGACGCGTAAAGTCATGTTTTCACCCCGTTGGGTGATGTAACTGTGGCTTGAGGCGCTACGGTCGGCTTGGCTCTGCTGGTTGTAGCCGGCCAGGGTGATCCATTCTCCGAGCTTGCCAGTGATTGTCGTGTCGGTGCTTTGCACTTTCACTACATCAGCACGTTCCTGGCTGATACGGTCATTATTGGTGCTTATTTGCAGACGAACCGTATCGCCACTCAAGCTGGGGGTGACGTAGAAACCCTGGGTCACGTTGCGGTATTCGGTATTGCTCTGAATGCGCCCGTAGCCGTCGGTGCTGGTGCTGGTGATCGGGATGCTCTGGCCAATCTGGATCAGCGCCGGCTGGCCTTCGCTGGCCTGAATCTGCTGCATGCCGCCGTCACGGTTGCTGGTGCCATAGTGGATGACGCGCGCGTTGCCACGGTTGTCCTGGAAGTTGCTGTCGTTGTTGTCGACGCTGATCAGCAGGCGCTTGGGTGCGGTATCCAGTTGTTGCAGCAGGGTGCGCAGGTCGTCGATGCGTTCGGGGCTGGCGTTGACGATCAGCTTGTTCTCGAAGGCGCTGACCGTGCCGTCCTTGCCGATGAATGCCTGGGCGGCGGGCAGCAGTTCGGCGCTGCTGCGGTGTTGTAGCGGCAATACCTCGGTGGCGGCCTGGGCGGTGAGGCTGGCGGCCAGCAGCAAGGCGGCGAATAGGGGGCGTAGCGGCATGTCCATGATCTCCGCAGGTGGAATGTTCATGATGGCAAATTTGCCCAGCTTCTGCTGGTTTCACGTTACAGAACCCCTTGAGCGGTGGCCGCTGTCAGACAAATTCCGTAACATCGCGCCCCTTGTTTTTGTACCGTCCGCCCGGATTGCCTCACAGGATGCCCATGAAACCCGCCCGACTTCGCGCCGACGTGCTCGCCGGCCTGACCACCTCGTTCGCCTTGGTGCCCGAGTGCATCGCCTTTGCCCTGGTGGCTCACCTGAACCCGCTGATGGGCCTGTATGGCGCCTTCATCATCTGCACCCTGACGGCGCTTTTCGGTGGTCGACCGGGGATGATTTCCGGTGCCGCCGGCTCGATGGCGGTAGTGATCGTTGCGCTGGTGGTGCAGCACGGTGCGCAGTACCTGCTGGCCACGGTTTTGCTGGGCGGCGTAGTGATGATCCTGTTCGGCTTGCTGCGCCTGGGCAAGCTGGTGCGGTTGGTGCCGTACCCGGTGATGCTCGGCTTCGTCAACGGCCTGGCGATCGTTATCGCCTTGGCCCAACTGGAACACTTCAAGGAGGGCGGGCACTGGCTCAGCGGTACGCCGCTGTACCTGATGATTGGACTGGTGGCGCTGACCATGGCGGTGGTCTACGTGCTGCCGAAGTTGACCCGTACGGTGCCGCCAGCGCTGGTGGCGATCCTTGGCGTTGGTTTGCTGGTGTACCTGCTTGGCCTGCCCACACGCACCCTGGGCGATATGGCGCGCATCGCCGGTGGCCTGCCGCAGCTGGCCCTGCCGGACGTGCCGTGGAACCTCGAGACCCTCAAGATCATCGCCCCTTATGCGGTGCTGATGGCCATGGTCGGCCTGCTTGAGACCCTGCTTACGCTCAACCTGACCGATGAAATCACCGAGAGCCGTGGCTACCCGGACCGCGAGTGCGTGGCGCTGGGCGCGGCCAACATGGTTTCCGGCCTGTGCGGTGGCATGGGTGGTTGCGCGATGATCGGCCAGACCATGATCAACCTCAGCTCCAATGGCCGTGGTCGGCTATCGGGGGTGGTGGCCGGGATTATGGTCTTGCTGTTCGTGTTGTTCCTGTCGCCGTTGATCGAGCGTATTCCGCTGGCGGCGCTGGTCGGGGTGATGTTCGTGGTGGCGCAGCAGACCTTTGCCTGGGCGTCTTTGCGGGTACTGCACAAGGTGCCGCTGAGCGATGTGCTGGCGATCATTGCGGTGACCGTGGTCACCGTGTTCACCGACCTGGCCGTGGCGGTGCTGTTCGGCATCGTCATTGCGGCGGTGAACTTTGCCTGGCAGCATGCGCGGGAGCTGTATGCCGACAGCCATGAGGATGCAGAGGAGGGCAAGCATTACCAGGTGCATGGCACGCTGTTCTTTGCCTCGACTACGGTGTTCCTGAACCAGTTCGACCCGGCTAACGACCCGGACAAGGTGACCCTGGATTGCCAGCATTTGAGCTTTGTCGATTATTCGGCGATTGCGGCGTTGAAGACCTTGCGGGAGCGGTATGCGAGGGCGGGCAAGCAACTGCGGGTGGTGCATTTGTCCGAGCGCTGCAAGAAGCTGCTGAAGCGGGCTGGGGAGCAGCACTGAGAAGGGTTTTTGCCTGTGCTGGCCTCTTCGCGGCTAAAGCCGCTCCCACAGGGAACGCATATCCCCTGTAGGAGCGGCTTTAGCCGCGAAGAGGCCAGCACAGGCGAACGAATCACTCCCCGCGGTTCTTCTTGACGATGGCATCGGCAATGCTCGCCGGTGCCTCGGCATAACGGGTGAACTCCATCGAGAAGCTGGCCCGGCCCTGGGTCATGGAGCGCATCGAGGTGGCGTAGCCGAACATCTCGCCCAGCGGCACCTCGGCACGGATCACCTTGCCGGCCGGCGTTTCGTCACCGTCCTGGATCATCCCGCGGCGCCGGCTCAGGTCGCCGAGGATGTCACCCTGGTACTCCTCCGGGGTCACCACTTCCACCTTCATCACCGGCTCCAGCAACACCGCCCCACCTTTCTGCGACAGCTGCTTGGTGGCCATCGAGGCGGCGATCTTGTAGGCCATTTCGTTCGAGTCGACATCGTGGTACGAGCCGTCGAACACCGCCGCCTTCAGGTTGATCAGCGGGTAGCCGGCCAGCACGCCGTTCTTCATCTGCTCCTCGATGCCTTTCTGGATAGCCGGGATGTATTCGCGTGGGACCACGCCGCCAACGATCTCGTTGATGAACTCCAGGCCTTCCTTGCCCTCGTCGCCGGGGGCGAAGCGGATCCAGCAGTGGCCGTACTGGCCCCGGCCGCCGGACTGGCGGACGAAGCGGCCCTCAATCTCGCAGGTGTTGCGGATTTTCTCTCGGTAGGCCACCTGTGGCTTGCCGATGTTGGCTTCGACGTTGAACTCGCGGCGCATGCGGTCGACGATGATGTCCAGGTGCAACTCGCCCATGCCCGAGATAATGGTCTGGCCGGTCTCCTCGTCGGTGCGCACGCGGAATGACGGGTCCTCCTGGGCCAGCTTGCCCAGGGCGATGCCCATTTTTTCCTGATCGGCCTTGGTCTTTGGCTCCACCGCCACGGAAATTACCGGGTCGGGGAAGTCCATGCGCTCGAGGATGATCGGCTTGTCCATGTCGCACAGGGTGTCGCCGGTGGTCACGTCCTTCATGCCGATCAGCGCGGCGATGTCGCCGGCACACACATCCTTGATTTCAGCCCGCTGGTTGGCATGCATCTGCACCATGCGGCCGATGCGTTCCTTCTTGCCCTTGACCGAGTTGAGCACCGCGTTGCCGGAGCTGAGCACGCCGGAGTAGACCCGGGCGAAGGTCAGGGTGCCGACGAACGGGTCGGTGGCGATCTTGAATGCCAGGGCCGAGAACGGCTCGCTGTCGTCGGCGTGGCGCTCCAGGTGCTTTTCTTCGTCATCCGGGTCGGTGCCCTTGATGGCCGGAATCTCCGACGGGGCGGGCAGGTAGTCGATGACCGCATCGAGCATCAGTGGCACGCCCTTGTTCTTGAATGACGAGCCGAGGATGGTCGGTACGATTTCGTTGGCGATGGTGCGTTGGCGCAGTGCTGCCTTGATTTCGTCGACGCTCAGTTCCTGACCTTCGAGAAACTTCATGGTGAGCTCGTCATTGGCCTCGGCCGCTGCCTCGACCATGTGCGCGCGCCACTCGTCGGCCAGCGCCTGCAGCTCGGCAGGGATGTCTTCTTCGCGGTAGCTGGTGCCCTGGTCGGCATCGTTCCAGTAGATGGCCTTCATCTTCACCAGGTCGATCTGGCCGATGAAGTTCTCTTCACTGCCGATGGCCAGCTGGATCGGCACCGGGTGGTGGCCCAGGCGCTGGTCGATCTGCTTGACCACGCGCAGGAAGTCGGCGCCCTGGCGGTCCATCTTGTTGATGTAGGCCAGGCGCGGCACGTGGTACTTGTTGGCCTGGCGCCATACGGTCTCGGACTGCGGTTCGACCCCGTCCGCGCCGCTGAACACCACTACCGCGCCATCGAGCACGCGCAGCGAGCGCTCCACCTCGATGGTGAAGTCGACGTGGCCTGGGGTGTCGATGATGTTGAAGCGGTACTTGTGGGCGAACTGCTTGGTCGAGCCCTGCCAGAAGGCAGTGGTCGCCGCCGAGGTGATGGTGATGCCGCGCTCCTGCTCCTGGGCCATCCAGTCCATGGTCGCGGCACCATCGTGCACTTCGCCCATCTTGTGGTTGACCCCGGTGTAGAACAGGATCCGCTCGGTGGTCGTGGTCTTGCCGGCGTCCACGTGGGCGACGATACCGATATTGCGATACAGCTCGATGGGCGTTGTACGGGCCATGGCGGACTACCTGCGGATGAGCGGATTCTCCCACGGTAGCAGAACGGGAGAATCCTGCTTTACCGCCGGGCCGTCAGTCGGCCTGGGCTTGCAGCAGCCACTGGCCATCCACTTCGCGGGCCAGGCCGCTGGCTGGCAGCAGGGCCAGCAGGCGCGTGTGCAGGGCGGCTTCGGTGAAGGTCTTGAGAGTGACCAGGTCCAGTGCGCCGATCAGGTTGAGATCGGCCTTGGTGTACGAAAGCCAGGCCTTTTTCAGGGCCTGGGCGACGTCGCTGCCGGAGGTGCTGGCAAAGCGGCGGTGCCATTGGCGGCCGTCGAAGGTGAAGGTGTGGGCGTGACTGTAGGTGCCTTGGTCGCCCTTTTCGGTGCAGCGATGGCAACGGCACGGGCCTTCGCCGAAGGCGTTGCGCAGGTAGCTGTTGAAGTCCACCACGGGCTTGAGGGACAGGCGTTTGTCGACTTCGAACAGGTCGGCGATCAGGGGTTCTTCGGCGCTCACTCGGGATCCTCGTGTGGTGTGGCGTGCATCGGCGGGCACCCTAACAGATCGGGGCATTCAGATCACCTTTTGCAGGCCCGGCCTCTTCGCGGGTAAACCCGCTCCCACAGGTACTGCGCAGGCCTTGGGCAATGTGCGGTCACTGTAGGAGCGGGTTTACCCGCGAAGAGGCCAGTAGAGACAATGGAGATCACCTGCCGTACTCTACGCGCCCATACGCCTACACACCCACAGAGGTAACCCGCTTGAGCACCAAGTACCCGTACATCGCCACCATCACCATCAGCGCCGAAGACCGCGGCGGCGACACCGAAGCCTCGGAAAACCCAAACATGCGCGTTGGCCTGGAAGCGGTGACCGAAACGCTGAAGAAGGTGCATTTCGTCGGTACGCTCGCAGCCCCCGAAAAGAACGCCACGCACATCTGCGTGACCCTGGAAAACGGCCTGACTTACTACGGCCCGATCGTCAACGGCCACGCCGAACTCGAAGGCGGCTGGATTGCCTTCGAGTCCGACATGCTCACCCCGCAGGAACTGGGTCTTTAAGCCCCGTTCTTCTCAGGAGCCCAGCTCCGCCAGGCACTGCTCGAGGATATCCAGGCCCTCCTCGAGCACTTCGGCTTCGATGGTCAGCGGTGCTAGCAGGCGGATGATGTGCCGCGCCTTGCCGCTGGGCATCAGCAACAGGCCCTTGGCGCGCGCCGCGTCCATCACCTTGGCCAGTTGCGCCGGTGCCGGGCTGCCGTCGGCATTGACGAACTCGATCCCGCGCATGGCGCCGACGCCGGTCAGGCGGCCGATGAACGGGCTCAGGCCCGAGGCCTTCCAATGCTCGACGCGGCGCACGATTGCCTGCTCCTGGCGCTCACCCCAGGTAGCGATGTTCTCGTCGGTCATCTGCGCCAGGCTGGCCAGGGCTGCCGCACAGGCGATCGGGTTGCCTGAATAGGTGCCACCCAGGCCGCCCTTGGGCAGCGCTGCCATCAACTCCTTGCGCCCGACCACCGCACCCAGCGGCATGCCGCCAGCAATGCTCTTGGCCAACAGCAGCAGGTCGGGCTCGAGCCCTAAGCGCGGGAAGGCGAAGCGCTGGCCGGTGCGGCCGAAACCTGACTGGATCTCGTCGATGATGATCAGGATGCCGTGCTCGTCGCAGAAGCGGCGCAGGGCCTGGGCGAAGGCTGGGTCAAGGGCGAGGAAGCCGCCTTCGCCCTGCACCGGCTCGAAGATGAACGCCGCCACGTCTTCCACTGCCAGCTCGACGCTGAACAGGCGGTCCATAGCCTTGAGGGCCTGTTCGCAGGTAACCCCGGTGTCGGCGCTGGGGTAGGGCAGGTGGTACACCGGCCCCGGCAATTCACCGACCCGCTGCTTGTACGGGGCGACCTTGCCGTTGAGGTTCAGGGTGGCCAGGGTGCGACCGTGGAAGCCGCCGTCGAAGGCGATGATGGCGCGTTTGCCGGTGGCACCGCGGGCCACTTTCAGGGCGTTTTCCGCAGCTTCCGCGCCGCTGTTGGTGAGCATGCCGGCCAATGGGTAGCTGACCGGTACGAACTGGCTCAGTTGCTCCATCAGCGCCAGGTATGGGTCGTGGGGGGCTGCGTTGAAGGCGTAGTGGGTAAGGCGAGCGGCCTGGGCCTGGATCGCCTCGACCACGGCCGGGTTGCAGTGGCCCAGGTTGAGTACACCGATACCACCGACGAAGTCGATGTAACGTTTGCCGTCGGTGTCCCAGACTTCGGCATTACGGCCATGGGAAAGTGTGATCGGGTGAACGATGGCAATGGATTGGCTGATACTTTCCTGGTTCATGGGCACGCGGACCTTTGTTCGAATTTCTTATTATCCAAGCGTGTTGGCAGGTTATTCCGCAAACGAATTATTCGATTGCGGTCATTCCCTGGATTCTTGATGTTGGCTGATTTTGTATTGCTAGCACTGGCCTCTTCGCGGGTGAACCCGCTCCCACAGGTACGGCGCCACGCTTGAAAGGTGTGCGATCCCTGTGGGAGCGGGTTTACCCGCGAAGAGGCCCGCCCAGGTGATATCAGTCCCCCTCGGCCACCCGCTCCCGAATCCACTGCACGAAGGCCCTGACCTTGGGCACTTCGGCCGCATGCTCGGCATGGGCGATGAAGTGCCGGCCGTTGCTCGCCACCGGGTGGTCCCAGGCCACTACCAGCTTGCCCTCGCTCAACTCTTCGGCCACCAGGTAGCGCGGAATCAGGGCGATGCCGCAGCCGGCAATGGCTGCGCGGATGCACAGGTAGAACGTGTCGAAGCGGGGCCCGTGGTAGCTGTTCTGGCTATGCAGCCCCAGCCCCAGGAACCATTCGTGCCAGGCCTCCGGGCGTGACACACACTGCAACAGGCGGTGCTCGGTCAGCGCCTGGGCGCTGTCGAACCGGTGGTTGGCCAGCAGCTGCGGGCTGCACACCGGCACCACTTCCTCGCTGAACAGTTCGATGCAGGTTGCCCCGGGCCAGGTGCCCTGGCCGAAGAAAAACGCAATGTCGGCCTTGGCCTGCACCAGGTCGAACGGCTCCAGTTCGTTGCGGATATCCAGGTGAATGCGCGGGTAGCGGTCGCCAAAACCCTTCAGCCGGGGTACCAGCCAGCGCGCGCCGAAGGTGGGCTGGGTGGCGATGCGCAGCACTTCGGTCTCGTCGCCGTAGCTGAGGATGTAGCGGCTGGAAATGTCGATCTGGGTGAGGATCTTGTTCACTTCGGTGAGGTACAGCGCGCCAGCCGGGGTCAGGTGCAGGCGCCGGCGAATGCGCTGGAACAGCGAGTGCGACAGCATGTCCTCGAGCTGCGCCACCTGCTTGCTGACGGCGCTCTGGGTCAGGTGCAGTTCCTGGGCCGCGCGGGTGAAGCTGAGGTGGCGGGCGGCCGCTTCGAAGCACTGAAGGGCGGTGGTCGAAGGCATCAGGCGTTTGGACATGACGGGCAAATACCGAGCAAAAAAGGAAGGAGTTCATTCCATAACGGAATCATGTGTTTCGAAAAGGTCGTTTGTTGACCTCGGCCTATAGATTAATACTGACCTGGATCAACGATTACAACCGGTCGTGCGAAGAGGAGGTCAGTACCCGCTTCCGGCATCTGCAAAACAACAAAAACGAACATCAGAAATTTATAAGAATTCTGCTCCAGTCTTCAGCCGCCCCGCTGCGGCCGACCCATTCGAGGGTTCTTCATGGCTTCGCCAAACAACAAACAGCGTTCGCTGCAGCACGGCCTGACGTCCCGTCAGGTATCCATGATCTCCATCGCCGGCATCATCGGCGCCGGCCTGTTCATCGGTTCTTCCAACGCCATCGCCACCGCCGGCCCGGCCATCCTCATCTCCTACGCCATGACTGGCCTGCTGGTCTTGCTGGTGATGCGCATGCTGGGTGAAATGGCCATCGCCAACCCCAACAGCGGCTCGTTTTCCACCTATGCCTCCGAAGCCATCGGCCCTTGGGCGGGCTTTACCATCGGCTGGCTGTACTGGTGGTTCTGGGTACTGATCATTCCGGTCGAGGCCATTGCCGGCGCCGACATCCTGCATGCCTACTTCCCTGGCGTGCCGTCGTGGCTGTTCGCCTTCCTGATCATGCTGGTGCTGTCGGGTACCAACCTGATCAGCGTGAAGAACTTCGGTGCCTTCGAGTACTGGTTCGCGCTGGTCAAGGTGGTGGCGATCATCGCCTTCATCGTGGTCAGCAGCCTGGCGGTGTTCGGCGTCTGGCCGCTGGCCGAGGTGTCCGGGGTCAGCCGGTTGTGGGACAACGGCGGCTTCATGCCCAACGGTTTCGGCACCGTGCTCGGTGGCGTGCTGATCACCATCTTCTCGTTCTTCGGTGCCGAAATCGTCACCATTGCCGCTGACGAAACCGCCAACCCGAAAGACAAGATCCGCCGCGCTACCAACCTGGTGGTGTACCGCATCGCCATCTTCTACCTGGCGTCGATCTTCCTTGTGGTGTCGCTTGTGGCGTGGAACGACCCGGGCCTCAAAGCGGTAGGTTCGTTCCAGCGCGTGCTGGAAGTGCTGAACGTGCCGGGCGCCAAGCTGCTGGTGGATATCGTGGTGCTGGTTGCCGTGACCAGTTGCATGAACTCGGGCCTGTACACTGCGTCGCGCATGCTCTATTCGCTGGGCGCCCGTGGCCAGGCGCTGAGCGTTACCAAGCGTATCTCCGGCTCGGGCGTACCGACCGTGGCGGTCATCTTCTCGACCCTGGCCGGCTTTGCCGGGTGCTTCGTCAACTATGTGTTCCCGGGCAAGGTATTCGGCTTCCTGCTGTCCACCACCGGCGCCATCGCCTTGCTGGTGTACCTGGTGATTGCCGTTTCGCAGCTGCGCATGCGGGCCCGTGCCGAGCGCGAAGGGCGGACGCTGGAGCTGAAGATGTGGCTGTTCCCATGGCTGACCTGGCTGGTGATCGGCACCATCGTCATGGTGCTGGGCTACATGCTGTTCAGCGATGCCTACCGCTACGAGACGCTGATGACCGCCGGGGTGACCGCGTTCATCCTGCTGGTTTCGCTGACCCAGCGGCGCGCCAGGGTGGTTGCCCAGACGGCCTGATGTTTCTGTTTTAATGTGGGGGCGTTGCGCGCCCCCCCATATCAATAAGCACAGGAAGCGTATGAACGACCACTCCCTTTCCCTCCAGGCCCTCGCCGCACCCGACGGCACTTGCTACGGCTGCGGTTGTTCCCACCCCAGCGGCCTGCACCTGCAAAGCCATTGGGACGCCGACGGCATCCACCTGGTGTGCCGGCACGCGCCCGACAGCACCTTCATCGGCTGGCCCGGCCTGGTCTATGGCGGGCTGCTGGCGATGCTGGTCGACTGCCACTCCAACTGGACGGCAATGGCTTACCACTACCGCAACGAAGGTCGCGAAGCGGGCAGCCTGCCGCGCATCGACTGTGTCACTGGCAGCCTTGGCCTGAACTATCTCAAGCCCACGCCCATGGGTGTCGAATTGTTGCTCAAGGCGCGTGTGGAAGGTGAGGTAGGGCGCAAGACCCGGGTGATTTGCGAAGTCTGGGCCGACGATGTGCTGACAGTGACTGCCGACTCGGTGTTCGTTCGCGTCGATACCGAAAAGCTCAAGCTCAAGGCCCACGGCCAGGCCTGAGCCGCCGGTGCTGATGAGTGGTCGGTGATGGTCAGCGGCCGGGGATGTCTCTAGAGTGAGAGGTTCATTCCCCAGGCAAGGTTGATCATGACCGATCTCAGTGCTTTCCCCATTACCCGCAAGTGGCCCGCCAGACACCCCGAGCGCCTGCAGCTGTATTCGTTGCCGACGCCCAACGGCGTCAAGGTGTCGATCATGCTCGAAGAGATCGGCCTGGCCTATGAGCCGCACAAGGTCAGCTTCGACAACGATGACCAGCTGAGCCCCGAGTTCATCTCGCTCAGCGCCAACAACAAGATCCCCGCCATCCTCGACCCCAATGGCCCTGGCGGCCGGCCGCTGCCGCTGTTCGAGTCGGGGGCGATCCTGCAGTACCTGGCAGAGAAGAGCGGCCAGTTGCTCAGCCAGGACCCGGCCCAGCGTTACCAGACCTTGCAGTGGCTGATGTTCCAGATGGGTGGCATCGGGCCGATGTTTGGCCAGGTCGGGTTCTTCCATTTCTTTGCTGGCAAGGAATACGAGGACAAGCGCCCGCGGGACCGTTATGTCAACGAGTCCAAGCGCCTGCTCGGTGTTCTGGACCGGCATCTGAAAGGCCGGGAATGGATGGTCGACGAGTATAGCATTGCCGATATCGCGATCTTCCCGTGGGTGCGTAACCTGGTTGAGCGTTACAACGCCCGAGATTTGGTAGGCTTCGATCAGTTCAAGGAAGTGCAGCGGGTGCTGGCGGCGTTCCTCGAGCGGCCGGCCGTGCAACGCGGGCTGAAAATTCCAGGTTGAGGTTGGCTGTAAGGGCCCTATCGCCGGCAAGCCGGCTCCCACAGGTAATGCACAGGGCTTGAGGTCTGTGGTGTTCCTGTGGGAGCTGGCTTGCCGGCGATAGGGCCAGTGAAGGCGAAACTGTTTTCAGGCTCAGAAAATGTGGTGCAGCAGCCAGTACAGGCTGCCGGCCAACAGCATTGCTGCTGGCAAGGTCAGCACCCAGGCCATCAGCAGGTTGACCAGCGTGCGCTTCTGAATCCCCGACCCGTTGGCCACCATGGTCCCGGCCACCCCGGAACTCAGCACATGGGTAGTCGACACCGGCAACCCGAACATGTCCGCCGCACCAATGGTACACATTGCCACCACTTCGGCCGAAGCCCCCTGGGCATAGCTGAGGTGGGTCTTGCCGATCTTCTCGCCTACCGTCACCACGATGCGCCGCCAGCCGACCATGGTGCCCAGCCCCAGTGCGATGGCCACGGCCACTTTCACCCACAGCGGGATGTAGCGGGTGGCATCATCCAGCTGGGTCTTGAACAGCAGCACCTGGCTGCGTGTACCTGCATCGAATACCACCAGCTGGTTCTTCTCGATCAGGCGGATGGCTTCGCTGGTCAGGTACATGTCGTTGCGCACGTTGGCCATGGCTTCCGCCGGTACCCGCTTGAGCGAGCCATAACCTTTGACCTCTTCGCCGATCATGCCGGTCAGCGCCGCCAGCGCCGGTATCAGTTGCGGGTTGGCCCTGGGCTCGGCAATGAACGTGGTCAGCACCTGGCGTGGGTCGGCCGGTGCTGCTTGCGGGGCGCCGCGCACCAGTGCCTGGCGGGTTACCTCGGCGACCGCGGAAAACTGCAGGGCCTGTTCATTGGGCATGGTCTTGTTCAATGCGTAAGCCATCGGCAGGGTGCCAACCAGGATCAGCATGATCAGGCCCATGCCTTTCTGGCCGTCGTTGGAGCCATGAGCAAAGGACACCCCGGTGCAGGTCAGGATCAGTACGCCGCGGATCCACCACGGTGGCGGTGTCTGGCCTTCCGGCGCCTGGTACAGCGCTTTGCGCTTGACCAGCGCGCGCAGTGCCAGCAGCAAGAGGGCGGCACAGGCAAAGCCGAGCAGTGGCGAGAACAGCAGGGCATAACCGACCTTGCTGGCCTGGGCCCAGTCCACGCCACTGGTGCCGTCGCGCCCATGCATCAGGGCATTGGCCACGCCCACGCCGATGATCGAACCGATCAGGGTGTGCGAGGATGAGGCCGGCAGGCCCAGCCACCAGGTGCCGAGGTTCCAGATGATCGCTGCCAGCAGCAGGGCGAAGACCATGGCGAAACCGGCCGAGGAGCCGACCTGCAGAATCAGCTCCACCGGCAGCAGGGCGATGATGCCGAACGCCACCGCGCCACTGGAAAGCAGCACGCCGAGGAAGTTGCACAGCCCGGACCAGACCACGGCGACGGGGGCAGGCAACGAGTGGGTGTAGATGACGGTGGCCACTGCGTTGGCAGTGTCATGGAAGCCATTGACGAACTCGAAGCCCAGTGCAATCAGCAATGCCAGGCCCAGCAGCAGGAATGGCGTGACCGTGGTGATTACCGTGCCGCTGGCCGTCACATCCTGCTTCAGGCTCCAGGCGGTGTAGGCGATACCGGCCAGCAGCAGGCCGAAGAACAACACCAGGGTGGCTCGCCCGGGCTTGTGGGCAAGTTGCGGGCGGGCATCGCGTTGGGCCAGTTGCGGCAGGCTGGCCAGTGAGGGGGTTGCCATGGTGGCTCCGGTCGGGGTGGGGCAAGGGTGCCGAAGGCCTTGAGCATAGAAACAATTCGTAACCCGGCCGTGACCTCGATCAATGATTTATCTAGGCTCAAGACGGACGGTAGTGGCAGGAGAAACCCATGATTCGCTGCAAGCGTGTCTACGATGCGGTTGAGCAAGACGACGGCCAGCGCGTGCTGGTCGATCGCCTGTGGCCGCGTAACAAGCGCAAGGAAGACCTGCACGGGCAGTGGTTGCGCGAAGTTGCACCCTCGGATGAGTTGCGCAAGGCGTTTCACCAGGGTGAAGTGGATTTCGCCGGCTTCACCGAGCGTTACCAGCAAGAGCTGGCGGCCCACCCCGAGCACTGGTATCCGCTGCTGGACCTGGCCGGAAAGGGCACGCTGACATTGCTTTATGCGGGCAAGGATACCGAGCACAACAATGCCCGGGTGCTGGCCGAATGGCTGGAAGATGAACTGGACCGGCGTGGGCCCGGCAGTTCGCCCGTGTGCTACGCCCAATGATTGGTGTTCGTTGTACTGGCCCTATCGCCGGCAAGCCAGCTCCCACAGGTACTGCGCTGCCTTCAAGGCTATCGCTGTACCTGTGGGAGCTGGCTTGCCGGCGATAGGGCCGGGCCTGGCAAACCGAAGAGTATGAAATGTGATGTCCCTGAAACTGACCCCCGCCAACGACACCCACCGCACCTTTGCCCGCGACCTCACGCGCCGCGCCATGCTGCCGTACTACCGCGAATACGACCTGCTGTGGCTAGAGGAAGCCTTCGACGAAGCCTGGGGCTGGCGCGAGCAGTGGCTGGTGACCGAAGGCGACGCGGTACTCGGCTTCTGCAGCCTCAGCCAGGACCGCCAGGCGCTGTTCATCCGCGAGTTGCACCTGTTACCCGAGCACCGTCGGCGTGGGGTCGGCAGCTGGGTGCTGGAGCAGTTGGCACTGTGGGCCCGCCAGCGGCACCTGCCGCTGCTGCGGCTGATGGTGTTTCGCAGCAACCCGGCGCGCGTGCTCTACCAGCGCCACGGCTTCGTCGAAATGGGTGAGGACGAATGCTTTGTGCGCATGCAGCGCACGATCGACTAATAGCTCAATGATGGCTTGTCGCGACTGGTGAGCATCGGCATAGTGAACTCAGGCGTTCACGGCTGCCTGCAGGTGGGTAGGCCGTACATGAGTGTGATCAGGGATAAGGAGCCCCCCATGAATGGAATCGGTCCGCGGCTGCGGGAAGAGCGTGAGCGTCTGGGGATGACCCAGCGCGTGTTTGGCGATATCGGTGGGGTCGAACCCAATGCCCAGGGCAAATACGAGAGTGGTGAACGCTCGCCGCGGGTCGATTACCTGGCGGCATTGGCAACCCGGGGCGTGGATGCACTCTATGTGCTCAGCGGTATCCGCACCCCGGCACCGCTCGAGGGGCTGAGCGCCGACGAGTTCGGTTTGCTGGGGGCTTTCCGGCAGTTGTCGTGCGACGATCAGGCAGCACTCTGGCACTTGTTGCGGCGTTTGACCAACAACGACAAATCCTGGCAGACAGTGAGGCCGCTTACGGTTGAACGTCAGGGGTTTCTTACGGAAGGAATGCGTTAGGTCCGCCGTGAAAAATTTTGTTAAGGTGGCGGGATCCAATCGCCCTGCTGACGAGGTGTGTGCTTGATTAGGGTCTTAGTGGTCGACGATCACGATCTGGTACGAACCGGTATTACACGCATGCTGGCCGACATCGATGGCCTGCAGGTGGTGGGTGAGGGCGATTCGGGCGAGTCGGCACTCAGGCTGGCCCGTGAACTGAAGCCGGATGTGGTGCTGATGGACGTGAAAATGCCCGGCATCGGCGGCCTGGAGGCCACCCGCAAGCTGCTGCGCAGCCACCCGGACATCAAGGTGGTTGCCGTGACCGTGTGCGAGGAAGACCCGTTCCCCACACGCCTGCTGCAGGCCGGCGCTGCTGGCTACCTGACCAAAGGCGCCGGCCTTGACGAAATGGTCCAGGCCATCCGCCTGGCCTTCGCCGGCCAGCGCTACATCAGCCCCCAGATTGCCCAGCAGATGGCGCTGAAGCCATTCCAGCCACAGGGCTCGCCGTTCGATGCCTTGTCGGAACGGGAAATCCAGATTGCCCTGATGATCGTCGGCTGCCAGAAAGTGCAGATCATCTCCGACAAGTTGTGCCTCTCGCCCAAGACCGTCAATACTTACCGTTATCGGATCTTTGAAAAACTCTCGGTCACCAGCGACGTCGAACTGACCTTGCTGGCCGTTCGCCACGGCATGGTCGACGCAAGCCTGTAAAACCTCATGTCCCAAGTTTTCGATGCCAGCGCATTCCTGGCTACCTGCAGTGGTCGCCCGGGCGTCTACCGGATGTTCGACGGCGAAGCCCGGCTGCTTTATGTGGGCAAGGCCAAGAACCTCAAGAAGCGCCTGGCCAGCTATTTCCGCAAGACCGGCCTGGCGCCCAAGACCGCCGCGCTGGTGGCCCGCATCGCCCAGGTCGAAACCACCATCACCGCCAACGAAACCGAGGCGCTGCTGCTGGAGCAGAACCTGATCAAGGAGTGGCGGCCGCCGTACAACATCCTGCTGCGCGATGACAAATCCTACCCCTACGTGTTCCTTTCCGACGGCGAGTTCCCGCGGCTGGGCATTCACCGTGGGGCGAAGAAGGCCAAGGGCCGCTACTTTGGCCCGTACCCCAGCGCCGGCGCCATTCGCGAAAGCCTCAGCCTGCTGCAAAAGGCCTTTTCGGTGCGCCAGTGCGAAGACAGCTACTACGCCAACCGCACCCGGCCATGCCTGCAGTACCAGATCAAACGCTGCAAAGGGCCCTGCACGGGCCTGGTGACCGCCGAGGAATATGCCGAGGACGTGCGCCACTCGGTGATGTTCCTCGAAGGGCGCAGCCAGCAACTGGGCAACGAGCTCAATGCCGAGATGGAGAAGGCCGCCATGGCCCTCAATTTCGAGAAGGCTGCCGAGTTGCGCGACCAGATCGCCTTGCTGCGGCGCGTTCAGGACCAGCAGTACATCGAAGGCGGCAGCGGCGACGTCGACGTTATCGCCGCCTTCGTCAACCCCGGTGGCGCCTGCGTGCACCTGATCAGCGTGCGCGGCGGGCGGGTGCTGGGTAGCAAGAACTTCTTCCCGCAGGTGGGCATCGAGGAGGAGGTGGCCGAAGTGATGGCCGCTTTCCTCTCCCAGTATTACCTGGGCAATGCCGAGCGCGAATTGCCGGGCGAACTGATCGTCAACGTGGTGCACGAAGATTTCGCAGCCATCAGCGAAGCCCTGCAGACCTTGCGCGGCCGCGAGCTGACCATCAGCCACCGGGTACGCGGTACCCGCGCCCGCTGGCAGCAGCTGGCGGTGACCAACGCCGAGCAGGCGCTCAATGCCCGCCTGGCCAACCGCCAGCACATGGCCGCACGTTTCGAGGCCTTGGCCGAGGTGCTGGGCCTGGACGAGGTGCCGCAGCGCCTGGAGTGCTACGACATCAGCCATTCCAGCGGCGAAGCCACCGTGGCCAGCTGCGTGGTGTTCGGCCCCGAAGGCCCGCTCAAGTCCGACTACCGCCGCTTCAACATCGAAGGCGTCACCGCTGGTGACGACTATGCCGCCATGCACCAGGCCCTGACCCGCCGTTACGGGCGCATCAAGGATGGCGAGGGCAAGCTGCCCGACGTGCTGCTGGTGGACGGCGGCAAGGGCCAGCTGAACATGGCCCGTGACGTGATGCAGGAGCTGGGCTTCAGCGACCTGACCCTGCTTGGCGTGGCCAAGGGCGTGACGCGCAAGGCCGGTTTCGAAACCCTGTACCTGAACGACGTGCACCACGAGTTCACCCTCAAGGGCGACTCACCGGCCTTGCACCTGATCCAGCAGATCCGCGACGAGGCCCACCGTTTCGCCATCACCGGCCACCGCGCCCGCCGCGGCAAGGCCCGCCGGGTGTCCAGCCTGGAGGATGTGGCCGGGGTAGGGCCCAAGCGCCGGCGCGACCTGCTGAAACATTTCGGCGGCCTGCAGGAGCTCAACCGCGCCAGTGTCGATGAAATCGCCAAAGCACCCGGCATCAGTAAAAAGCTTGCCGAGTCGATTTATGCCAGCCTGCATAGCGAGTAGAATGCGGGCTCAACTTGCGGCCAGTCGTACCGATGAATATTCCAAACCTGCTCACCGTTCTACGCGTCCTGCTCATCCCGATCTTCATCCTGCTGTTCTATGTGCCCTATCACTGGAGCTACATGGCCGCCAGCAGTGTGTTCGCCGTTGCCGCCGCCACTGACTGGCTGGATGGCTACCTGGCGCGTCGTCTTCAGCAGAGCACGCCGTTCGGTGCCTTCCTCGACCCAGTGGCCGACAAGCTGATGGTGGCGGTGGCCCTGGTGCTGCTGGTGCAGACCCACGCCAACTTCTGGCTGACCCTGCCGGCCGCGGTGATCATCGGCCGCGAGATCGTGGTTTCGGCGCTGCGCGAGTGGATGGCCGAACTGGGCGCGCGGGCGCATGTGGCGGTGTCCAACCTCGGCAAGTGGAAAACTGCGGCACAGATGCTGGCGCTGGTGATCCTGCTGGGCAACCCGCCGGCGGTGACCTTCTGGGTAATCCTCGGCTACGCGCTGCTGCTGGTGGCGGCGGGGCTGACGCTGTGGTCGATGGTGCACTACCTGCTGGCCGCCTGGCCGCACCTGCGCGAAGGCTCGGAGCAGAAATAAAAGTTTTTTTGAATCAAGGGGTTGACGCTGTTTTAGAAATCGCTAGAATGGCACCCATCACGACGCGGGAATAGCTCAGTTGGTAGAGCACGACCTTGCCAAGGTCGGGGTCGCGAGTTCGAGTCTCGTTTCCCGCTCCAAATATAGATTTGCAGGGTTCCACGGAAGTCTGTAAATCATTGAAAAAAGACGCTTCGGCGTCTTTTTTTGTTTCAGTCAGATCCATCAGGATCCGTGGGCATTCGGGCCTATCCAGGCTTTCTACGAAATCCCAAGTAACCCAATCACCGCCCCTCGAACGCTGAAACTTTGCAGAGTCCCCCGGCATCGACGGAAAGGCATTCTGTGATGGCTAAGCGTTACGAATACTCGGACGAGGTGTGGGGTGTGGTCTCCGAGCTCTTCATCAAGCCCCAGCTGCCACCGGCCCAGCTGTTAAGAGGAGTGTGATGCCTGCTTGAAGTACGCAACCCGCTCATCGGTCCTGGACTGACTGAAAGAATTATATTTGTTGCCTCTGTTGTTGGATGTTGACTCGCCGATTACCCTGTTCGTGTTTAAAAGTTCTCTATGAAGTACCGCTTTTTGTCCCCGAGCGTGTCCATATGTGAGATCTCTAGTTGTGCTTGTTATAGTGATTGGTAGAGCTTTATTCTCGAGTCATCCAGCGGAAAAAATTCTTCTGATAACTCATAGAGGCGCATGACCCAAAAGTTGTCCTCCTTGGCCATGGCTTTGCTGTCTATTTCGGAATAAAATTTTTGAAGTGTGGCGATCTGCTTGTTGATATCTAATATTTCAATGCTCATTATTCTGGTTATTAGGTTTATAAATAGGTTGTGAAAGGTTATGAAGAGGTTTATTGTGGAGTTGCAATATGTGGTGTTGGTCAGTTCGTCGTTTTCAAACATGTATCCGATGGAGGAGTCCTCTGTATTGACAAAAAAACATCCGGTGAAGTCGTGTCCAAAGAATGCAAGGTGCTTATGCAGGGTTGGGATGTGGTATAGCGTATTGTAGAACTCTGCCTTGTTGTTTTTGTAGGGTGGCAATAAGCAGGTTTTGCTTCGTACGTCGGAAAGTACGGGGGATTTATTAATTGCACCACTTTGCATCTTGGTGTATTGGGCTTGGAATTTTGCGAAAGGAAGTTCCATGTTTTTCTCCTGCGGACAGGTGGTTTTATTTGGCGGTAACAGACATACTGCTGGATGTCTGTTGATCGCCCTTTCGCTTAGTGGGAGGTTTCCCAAAATTTGGCGCCCTCTGCGTCGGCTATTTTCTCCATAAACTCCGATAATGATCCCGCTGCTTTTATCCATTCGTGTCTGTGGTCAAGAGGTGTGCAGGCAAAAATTTCACCATTTTTGGTAAGTATTAATAATTCGGAGTCGCCATAAAGTCGGCCGACGACGATGTCGCCTGCTAGTGTTTCATCGCTTCGGGTATGTCGCAGTTTTTCAGTTTCGGTGATGGATTCTTCCGGGGTGAGCATTTCGATCCCCCATTGTCCATATAGGTTATCTTTAAAGAGTTCGGATTTTTTGCTGAGTCGCCATAGTGCTAAGAGTTCATTGGGGAAACTGGGTGTAAGGTCAGAAATTTCTCTATCGCTGAGTCCGCTTGAAAAAGTGCAGGCCAGAAGGAATGGGCACTTTTCTTTATGATGGTAGGCTATTTGTGGTGATGACCATTTGTTTTTTAGTCTGCTAATTACAGTGGTTAACTTGTTAGAGTTCATTGTGGTTTCGCCAGAATGTGTTGAAGAGTTCTTGGTGCGTCTTGCGCTGTACGGATACTAAATTCCAGAAAGTATTGTCACCGCCGTATTCTCTTGGCTTGATATGGTGAATGTCGTACTCTTGGTGTTGCATATCCTCGATCATACCCGAATACGAGTTTGTCGAGCAGGTAGTCGAAATCGATATCGTTTTCGAAGCTGATCAGTATCAGTTCCAGGTAGTTTCGGTGTGTCGAAGCTACGCAGGATTAGAAGATGGGGATCGAGTTTTAATTTGCAAAGATTGTCCAAGGTTGGTTTTCCTCCGGCCACAAGAGTGGGTTCGAAACCGTACATTTCATCCGGGGCTAGTGGGCCGTATTTCTTCAAGGCGCGCTTGAATAAAGGTTTGCCATTTGAGTCGGAGGTGTCGTAGTTATCTGGTTCACTGCATACCTGTAGATAGAATGTTTCGAATTATTGAATTTTATTATTCATGGTGGCCCCTTCGTGTAGAGCTGAGAATATGAAGAAAACAATTGAATGTGTCAGAAATTGGGAGTTTCTCGCTCTCGCTTGGTAACCATAGGTAAACGCGGCCATTATCATCGTTATTTGTTGATAGTAGGAATAGGTTGCCGCAGTCGTCATAGGCAAATGGTATGAGTCCGGCTAGCGAAGGGGTGCTTTTGACTAGTTGTTTGTAGACGTTTTCTATCGTGGCTTCACCATATTTTATTGATAAAAAGCTATTTATTAGAAGCTCGGATTCGGTGTGTTGTTTATCATCAATGAATCCGCCGTTGTTGGTCAGATAAAAGTTCATGAATTCACTTGTTGGGTGTGCATCTATTGATTTTGTGAATTCAAGAAAGTCGCTTGTGGATATGGGTTGTTCACTTTCTATCAATTTTACGGGCACGGTTTTGCTCCTTTAGAAAATCTGGCTGGATGTGTATACCTTTTGCCTGTCACGGCTGCGTACTGACTTACGCCTCCATTGTGAGTTATCCCGAGGTGTGCGGTCTGTTTTACAAGCTGCATGGTCCCGCGATTGGTCTGGGCATTATAGTCGTCAACGTGATGCCATACATAGCCCCTAGGAGTTGATTTTTGATTCAGTCCTGCTTTGGTGTTTGCTGCCTGCGCATCCAGCGCATAATCCCCGGTATATTCAATGGTTACCACAGGGTTGATATTTTTCTTTGTGTAAAGTGCATTGCTGTTTCTGTAGTCAAGGCCACCGCTCTGTGTCTGCTCTACACCTGTGAAACCAAGTTCTAGTAATGCAGAAATTGGATCATAGGCTAAGCCTAATGGGTCGACGAAACTAATTGAATTGGGGGCGTATTGATAAAAATTTATACCTCCGGAAAGCCCTATGGGATCAGGTTGGGTGAAGTGACCAATGCTTGGGTCGTAAAATCTATATGTGTTGTAATGAAGTCCGATTTCGCGATCGTGATATTGTCCTTGATTTCGCAAATTTTGCTCTCGCGATTCTCTTTGATCTTGCCATTGCTCTTTAATTTCCCCCCAGCCGCAATAGTCACTGCGCCAGATAGTGCCGCCGCTTTCGTCGGTCAGCTGTTCAGGTTGGCCTGCCAGATTAGTGTGGAAATGCTGGATGCTTTCTTTTCCGTAACCCCCATCAATTCGAGCCAAAGGCTCATAGCTTTTAGGACTGGTGTAAACGTATAGACTAGATAGGCCGCTCTGAATTTCCTGTAATAGGCGTAATCCCTGCCAGTGAAACAGGACTCGCTGACGAGGTTCCGAGTGATCGCTTTGATAAACTTCCTTGCTGATTCGCCTTCCCAGAGGATCGTATCGGAACATAACACGTTCACGCTCACCGCTGCGGTACTGGTCTACGCATATCAGGCGTTGTTCGGCGTCGTACTCGAAGTGCTGTACCCAGTTACTTCCAATCCTTTTTTCGCACAATCGCCCAAATCGGTCATAGCGGTAGCGCTTGGCCGGGTGTTTCCGACCTAGGCTTGTATCAGGGGCGCGCCATTGGCCCTCGCGTCGACGAGGCCTACCTGAGCTTGCTCTCCAGGCGCTTTCTGCCAGCCTTGGCCAGCGGTGTGATCGATGCCATGGACGCTGCGCCGCCGGGCAGTGAACAGCAGATGGCTGCGCTTCGGGTTTATCGAATGCTGGAGGACCGCCAGAGCCGCCGCCCCGAATGGGTCGAGGACTGGATGGCGCGCCAGTGGCAACAGAAGTTCCCCGGGCAGGGGCAATTGCAAGGCGACCTCATGCGGCACCTGCAGTATGCCTTGGCCTATGCCGATACCGATCTGCCGCAGTATCGCCAGCGTATTGCAGAGGTGCAGCAGGTCCTGCGCAAGGTACCTTTGCCAGAGCGGGTGTACGCGAGCCTGAAACAGCAGGCTGGAGAGCAGTTGAATGCCGGCCTGGACCTGCGTCATCAGGTGGGGCCAGCGTTCGATGTGGTGTATCAGTCCTCACCCGGCTTCAGGCAGGGGGAGGGTGTCCTGATAGCGCCGATGCTCACCGCCAAGGGCTTCAAAGAGTACTTCGAACCACGTAGTCAGCGGTTTGCAGATATGGCCATGATCGACCAGTGGGCACTTGGAGAGCGTGGCCAGCTCGATTACTCGGATGCCGACCGGGAGGCACTGGGCGAGCGGCTACGTAACCTGTACAGCGCCGATTTCATTGACAGTTGGCGTCGTGCCTTGAATGCCTTTTCGGTGGCTGACTTCCACGACCTGGATCATGGCGTAGCGATCCTGCAGCAGTTGACCGGGCCAGCAGCGCCCCTGCATCGGTTGTTGGACACAGTGAGGGACAACACTTCGCTTTCATCAGCCGTTGTCGCTGAGGCAGCCGGGGAGGTCGAAGCGTTGCAGCCGACAAGTGGCAGGCCTGATCAACAACAGGCCTGGGCCATTCAGCGGGCCTTTGCCGGGCTGAGTGCCATGCTGCAGGCAACCGGTGAGAAACCCAGCTACTACGATGAAACTCTTGGTGCCATCGCGGCCGTGCACGACTACGCCAAGGCGGTGCAGGACAGCCCCGACCGAGGCAAGGCTGCCCTGCAGGCCGTGCATCAGCGATTCTCGATGACAGGGCAAGACCCCATCGGCACCCTGCAGCGGGTGGCCACCGGCTTACCGGAACCGATCAACCAACAGGTCAGAAAGATGGCCGATCAAACAGCACAGGTGCTGAATGTCGAAGCCCTGCGCGAATTGGAGCGACGCTGGGACGCCGAGGTATACAGCTTCTTCCAGCAGCGCCTGGCAGGGCGCTACCCCTTCGTCGTGAAGGCTCCCGACGCCTCGCTGGACGACTTTGAGGCCTTCTTCGGGCCGAAGGGGCGGCTGCAGCAGTTCCATGATCAATACCTGAAGGTCTTCCTGAGGGATAACCTCGAAGCCCTGCAGGCCGGCCAGCAGGGGCAGTCGCTGATCCGCAGTGATGTGCTCGAACAGCTGGAGCGGGCAGATCGTATCCGCGAGACCTTCTTTGATCAGCGCGGCAACCTGAGTGTGCAGTTCAGCATCGAGCCGTTGGGCCTGAGTGCCAACCAGCGTACAAGCTTGCTGGACCTGGACGGCCAATTGATTCCCTACACCCATGGCCCGAGCCAGATCACCGGTATCGTCTGGCCCAATACCTTGGGGCAGCAGGTGCGCAGTAACCTGACCTTGCTCCGGCAGAACGGGAACAGCAGCAGCCTTGAGTACCGTGGCCCCTGGTCGATGTTCCGCTTGCTCAGCCGTGGCTCGCTCAATGGGCGCACGGCGACCAGCGTGGACCTGAGCTTCAGGACCGGCGATGGCGTGATGCGCTACAGGCTTAACGCGCAGAAAGCCTTCAACCCTATAACCCAAGAGCCTTTCAAAGGTTTCCAGTTGCCACGAGGGTTGTTGCAGAAGTCGCCCAAGCTGGGGCCGACCACGCAGGCCGGCTTGTGAGGGTTGGCTTGGGAGTACGGTGCGAACCGGTCACCCATTGCGCTGGCGCCCCCAAAGTTGCGCCGACAGCAGTTGAAGGCGCTCGGCCAGCTTGGCGACATGGGCGGCAGTGGTTCGACTCTGGTTGCTGGCGTGCACGCTTTTCTGGGTGGTTTGACTGATATCGGCCAGGTTGCACTGGATGCTGTCACCCACCGCGCTCTGCTCCTCTACGGCGGCAGCGATCTGCACGCTCATGCCGCTTATTTCATCTACGCGCTGGGTGATCCCGTCCAGCGCCCGGGCAGCCAGCAGTGCCTGTTCTACACTGACACCGGCCTTGCTGTGACTGCGCTGCATCGCAAGCACGGCATCCCCCGTGGAACGCCGCAGGGTGTCGATGGTGCCCTGGATGTGAGCAGTGGATTGCTGAGTCCGCGAAGCCAACCCGCGCACCTCGTCGGCGACCACCGCGAAACCCCGGCCCGCCTCTCCAGCGCGGGCAGCCTCGATGGCGGCGTTGAGGGCAAGCAGGTTGGTCTGTTCGGCGATGCTTTGAATGACCTCGAGTACGCGGTCAATTTCATTGCCATGCTGTTCCAGTTGATGAATCACCATGCTGGTCTGTTGCACTTCGCTGGCGAGGCTATCAATGTGCTGGCGGGTCTGCTCAACCAGTTGGTGGCCGCGGTCGGATTCCTGGTTGGCCAGGTTCGCGGCGCTGGCGGTGAGCTGAGCGTTGCGCGCCACTTCCTGCACACTGCTGGCCATCTGGGTTATTGCGCTGGCAACCTGGGCAGTTTCCCCCTGCTGGCGGAGGGTCGCGCAATTGTTGTTGTCCACTGCAGAAAGAAGCTCTTCGGCTTCCTTGCTCAACTGGCGGGACGAATCGGCAATGCGTCCGACTATTGCCCGGGTCTCGGCTTCGAGCATTTGCAGGGTGAAATCGATCTGGCCAAACTGGTCGCGGCGGCCGCTGTAGAGAATCTGGCTCAGCGGATTGTCGGCGATCTTCCTGGCTTTTCGGGCAAGGGCGTCGAGGGGGCGCAGGCTGAAGCGCAACACGCCGCCAAGCAGCAAGCTCGATAGCGTCATGGAGAAAGCGGCATGGCTCCAGGGCAACGCACCCAGCAAGCCCAAGGCAGCAAAGCACAGCAGGTTCACGCCAGTGCTGGCAAGTGCCAGGCGCATGCCGACGGACAGCCGTGACATACGCAGGCAGTTGGTCTTTTTACCACTACGCAACTGTGCATAGAGATGTTCAGCAGCCTCCACCAGCGCTTTGGCCGGTAGCGTGCGAACCGATTGGTATTCCACTGTTTCGCCATTGCGCTGCATCGGCGTGACATAGGCGCTGACCCAGTAGTGGTCACCGTTCTTGCAGCGATTTTTTACCAGCCCCATCCACGAGCGCCCATCCTTGAGTGTCTGCCACATATGCGCAAAAGCTTCTGGCGGCATGTCCGGGTGGCGCACGATGTTGTGATTGACGCCGAGCAATTCGGCTTCACTGAACCCGCTGATGTTGATGAAGTCGGGATTGACGTAAGTGATGGCGCCCTTTGGGTTGGTTGTTGAAAGAATGTTCGCGTTTGCGCTGAATTCGACGGCACGACCACTGACCGGAAGATTGGTTTTCATTGTTTTTCTCCTGAACTGACAGGTACGCGCCGGGTAACTGCGCTTCCTTCGAAACGGTCTTCTGTGCTGAGCAGGTGTTGTATCTGAGCGGCGGGTTGTGGCCGGCTGAACCAGTAGCCTTGGGCGTAGTGGCAGCCTTCACCGACCACGAATTCGAGTTGCGCCGAACTCTCGATGCCTTCGGCCACTACTTCCAGGCCGAGGCTACGGCCGAGAACGATGATCGCCTGGCTGATCGCGCTCTGTTTGTTCTCGTAAGGAACGCCGGTGATGAAGCTCTTGTCGAGCTTGAGGATGTGCAGCGGAAAGCGCGTGAGGTAGCCGAGCGAGGAGTAACCCGTGCCAAAATCGTCCAGCGCCAGCAGAACACCAAGGCTGGTCAGCTCATGCAGACAGGCCAGCGTGTCCATGTCGTCGTGCATCAGTTGGCTTTCGGTGATCTCCAGGATCAGGCTGGCGGGAGGCAGGCCGCTTTCCTGGAGGATATCGATCAGCCGGAGGGTGAAGTCGGCTTGTTGCAATTGCGTGCTGGAAATGTTCACCGAGCAGCGCAGGCGCTCATGCCCGGCCAGTTGCCAGGCCCGGGCCTGCCGACAGGCCTGGCGCAGTACCCATTCGCCGACGCGGATGATCTCTCCCGATTCCTCCAGCGCAGGGATGAACTCCAGTGGCGAGATCAGGCGTTCGCCATGGCGCCACCGCAACAGCGCCTCGACCCCGGTCACCAGAGGTGTCCCTTGGTCCAGGTGATAGATCGGTTGGTAGTACAGTTCGAATTCATTCTGTTGCAGTGCCTGGCCTAGCGCGGATTCCAGTTCCAGATGCTGCTGCGCGGTATCTTGCAATGTTTCGTCGTAGTGGGCGTACCGCGCCTTGCCGGCAGACTTGGCTCGGTAGAGGGCAAGGTCGGCAGCCTGCAGCACATCCAGGGCTTTGCCATTGTCGTGCAACGGAGCGATGCCGATGCTGGCGCTGACCACCAGGGTTCGACCGTCCATGTGCAGCGGTTGGTGCAGGTTGTCGAGGATGCGTTGGGATATCTGCTCGGCGTCGCGGTCGCAGGTGAGGTCGTGAAGCAAAACGATGAATTCGTCTCCGCCGAAGCGGAACAGTTGGTCAGTGGGGCGCAGTGACTCTTTCAAGCGCCTTGCCACTTCCACCAGCACGCGATCACCGACGTTGTGGCCGAGGCTATCGTTGATCAACTTGAAGCGGTCCAGATCGATGAACAGCAGCGCTTCGTAGTCACCGCCCTTGCGCTGCTTCCTGAAGGTCTTCTGCATTTGCTCGTCAAGCCGGATGCGGTTGGCCAGGCCGGTCAACGGGTCATGCTGGGCGGTATGCTGGAGGCGCTGCTCGGCATCCTTGCGTGCACTGATATCAGACTGCGAGCCAGCCATGCGTAGCTCGCCAGGGTTGGTCATTTCGGCGACCCCTCGCACGAGGACCCAGATGTAGTCGCCGTTGTGCTTGCGGATACGGTACTCGTGGTGAACGGATGATGTCTGCCCTTGAAGATGGGCATCGATGGCATGGCGAAAATCGGGCAGGTCGTCCGGGTGCACGCGACCGAACCAACTGGAACTGCTCTCGCCGATGCTGTCGCGGCTGAGGCCAAGCATGCTGGCCCAACGCTCTGAAACGTAAAGCCGGTCCTGATCTACATGCCAGTCCCACAGCCCGTCGTTGGCACCGCGCAGCGCGCGGGCGAAGCGAGCCTCACTATCTTCCAGCGCCTTGTGCTGGGCCGCACTGTAGGTATCGATGGCTAGCGTCATGTCGAAGAACACTGCCTTCAACAGGCTGGAATACAGCGTGGCATCCGGGCTGTCGCCGAACACGCTTTCAAGCATGTCGTCGAGGTAAAGCCGATAGCTGCCGAGATACCACTTCAGCTCCAGGCCGATCTGCTGATGGATCACACCGATGCGCAGGCGGCCGTTGACGTAGGTTTCATCGTAGGGGCCGCTCCACAAGCGCTGGTAATACTCAGCCTGGCTCTGCTTCAAACGGGCGGTGACTTCCGGCGTGCGAAGCAACGCGGACGGCGTGGAAAATTCCGCCAGGTGACGGTACAGATGGTCGACGAAAGCTTGCTGGGACGGGGCCATGTACTGAGCTGCTACGCCTAGTCGTCTGGCATCTTCGGCGCTCCAGTCGAGAAAGCGAAAGCGTTCGACAATCTCCGCATGGTCGAGACGGATACGCTTGAGTAATTCCTCGAGGTCTTTTGTCACCTTCATTCACATCCCCCCGGTGTTGGAGAAGATTCCTTTTTGCTGAACAAAAAAAAGCGCCGTGGCAACAAGTTCTGCTCAAGAACTTGTTGTCACGGCGCTTCGTCTTTCAGGCCTATTATCCTGCTCGGCAAAGCCGGTTCCCGCAGGGCGGAACCTGGTGATGGCACATTCACATCACTGGGGATCTTCCGACAATTTATCCAGCAATGCAACCAGGCGTCGCCGCAGCAGCCCCAGTTCGCGGGATTTGAAGGCGTGTCGGGTCTGTTCGAGAACCTCGGTGGCATCCAGCAAGGCAGCCTGTATCTGCCCAGCCGAGCCCAACTGGGTTTCACCGAGCCAGCGGCAAAGCGGGGCGACGCTGCAATTGCCAGGCGTACTCAGCACCTCGCAATCGGGTGCTACAGGCGCCAACAACTGGCGCAATTGATCGGCCAGCTCAAGATTGTTGCAGATAATTCTGGTTGCCTGGTTGGACTCGCTCATCAAACTGCATTCCCATATGTTTGGTGTGCTGTTTACAACACCGCCCATGGCGTTTGACTGATTCAGGTCAATGCTGAAGCCTTTCCACTTACCCTGTGAGGGTGATGTTGCCGTGTGTTGTCATGCACGGGGTCGCTGGCCTGGTATTCCGGTGTTTGGCTGACCAGTCAACATGGGAACACCACGTTCGTGCGCGATGCCGCGTTGCGGATATGCTCCTGCATTGCACGCTGTGCCCCGGCCTGGTTGCCACGGGCAAGCTGGCGCAGGATCTTGCGGTGTTCCTGCCAGGTCTCCATGGCGCGTTCAGGGCGAATGAAAGGCAGCTTCTGGCTCTCCAGGAAAATGTCCTGGCTGGTGGTGATCACCTGCAGCATGGCGTGGTTGCCACTTGCTTCCAGCAGGCGGCGGTGAAAGGCGAAGTCCAGGCGCGCTGCGGCCTCGAAATTGCCGGCACGCAGCTCCTGGCGCATCGACTCGACATTGGCTTCGAGCGCATCGATGTCTGCTGCCGTCAGGTACAGCGCCGCCAAGCCGGCGGCAAACCCTTCGAGTGCATAGCGCAGTTGGAAGGTATCGACGGCGGATACCTGTTCGGCATAGGGCCAGGAGAAGCCGGTGGCGGATGGCGGCGCCTGGACGAATACCCCCTTGCCCGGTTGTACGCTCACCAGCCCCAAGGCGCTCAAGGAGGACAGCGCCTCGCGCAGGGACGCGCGGCTTACACCCAACTGCTCTGCCAGGTCACGTTGGGAGGGCAGGGCATCACCGGGCTGGTAGTCGCCTTCCTGGATCAGTTTGCGGATAGCCTGCAAGGCGATTTCCGGAACTGCGCGGGGGAGTGTCTCGAGCATCTGTTCAGACCAGCTGGCAAGGGGTCTGCGCTTTTTAAAGGCTTTACCGGTTGCCTGGCAAGTATCGCCCCATGCTGACGCAGCGGGGCAGGTGGCTGCACGAAAGGGGGGCGATGGCAGAGGGTAGGCGCTAGCTGTTCAGACCAGTAAGACCGCGTGATGCCAAGGGGCGAAAGCGTATTCCGGGGCTGCCGGGCAACACTGGCACGGCCTGTGCTTTTCGGGCTAGGCAACTTCTTCGCATGCACCCGAGGCATTTTCCATGAAAAACATCCGTTCCTTGCTTCTGGCCGCCCTGGTTTGTGGCGGCGTCATGAGCGTTTCCCACGCCCAGGCCGATGCGCTGGCCGACATCACTGCCCGGGGCGTGCTCAAGGTAGCCGTACCCCAGGACTTCCCTCCCTTCGGCTCGGTGGGGCCGGACCTCAAACCTCGCGGCCTGGACATCGACACCGCGCAGCTACTGGCTGACAGGCTCGGCGTCAAGCTGGCGCTGACCCCGGTCAACAGCACCAACCGCATTCCGTTCCTCACTACCGGAAAGGTCGACCTGGTGATTTCCAGCCTGGGCAAGAACCCGGAGCGGGAAGCGGTGATCGATTTTTCCCGCCCCTACGCACCGTTCTACCTGGCAGTGTTCGGGCCGGCCGAGACGTCGATCGACAATATCGGTGCCGTTGCCGGCAAGACCATCAGTGTCACGCGTGGCTCGATCGAGGACATGGAGTTATCCGCGGTCGCCCCTCAGGGTGCGGTCATCAAGCGCTTCGAGGACAACAACTCGACCATCGCCGCCTACCTGTCGGGCCAGGTCGAGCTGATCGCCAGCGGCAGCGTGGTAATGGCTGTCATTGCCGAGAAGAACCCGAACAAGGTGCCGGTCATGAAGGTCAAGCTCAAGGACTCGCCAGTGTACGTGGGGCTGGCCAAGCAGGAGCCGGCCTTGCTCGAGAAGGTCAACGCCACTCTGAATGCGGCCAAGGCCGACGGCAGCCTCGACCGCAATGCCGAAAAGTGGCTGAAGCAGCCATTGCCGGCCGACCTTTGAACGGCCCTGGAGTCGCCGACCCATGGCCTATCAATTTGACTTTTCCCCTGTGCTGGCCCAAGGCGGCCTGCTGCTCGAAGGGGCTGTGTTCACGCTAGAGCTGACGTTGATCGGCACCCTGTTCGGGGTGGCCATCGGTGTGCTGGGTGCGGTGGTGCGCGCCTGGCGACTACGGCCGTTCGATGCGCTGTTCGGCCTTTACGTGGAGCTGATCCGCAACACGCCCTTCATCGTCCAGTTGTTCTTCATCTTCTTCGGCCTGCCCTCGCTTGGCGTTCGGTTGACGGAATGGCAGGCGGCGGTACTGGCCATGGTGATCAACCTTGGGGCCTATTCCACCGAAATCATTCGGGCGGGTATCCAGGCCATTCCCAGAGGGCAACTGGAGGCTGCGGCGGCATTGGCCATGAGTCGTTTCGAGGCTTTTCGCCATGTGGTGCTGCAACCTGCACTGGCCAAGGTCTGGCCGGCCCTGTCGAGCCAGATCGTGATCGTAATGCTCGGGTCGGCGGTGTGCTCGCAGATCGCCACAGAAGAACTGTCGTTCGCTGCCAACTTCATCCAGTCGCGCAACTTCCGGGCTTTCGAGACATACCTGCTGACCACGGCTCTGTACCTGGTCATGGCCATCCTGGTGCGCCAACTGCTGGCATGGATAGGCCGGCGCGCTTTGACGGGGAGACGCTGAATGGATTTCACCTTGTGGGACATCGTGCGCAACCTGCTCGCAGGTTTGCAATGGACCTTGCTGCTGTCGCTGGTGGCGTTCGTCTGCGGTGGTATTGCCGGGCTGTTGCTGCTATTGGCGCGAATCTCCGATAGCCGGATGCTGCGTGGCGCGGCCAGGAGCTACATCGAGCTGTTCCAGGGGACGCCGCTGCTGATGCAGCTGTTCATGGTGTTTTTCGGCATCGCCCTGTTCGGCATCGATGTTTCGGCCTGGATGGCGGCGGCCATCGCCTTGACGTTGTTCACCAGTGCCTTTCTCGCCGAGATCTGGCGAGGCTGCGTCGAGTCCATACCACATGGCCAGTGGGAGGCCTCCGGCAGCCTGGCCATGAGCCGTCTGGAGCAGTTGCGCCACGTCATCCTGCCCCAGGCCCTGCGCATTGCCGTCGCGCCGACTGTCGGGTTCTCGGTGCAGGTGGTCAAGGGCACGGCGGTGACCTCGATCATCGGTTTCACCGAGCTGACCAAGACCGGCGGCATGTTGGCCAACGCCACTTTCGAACCGTTCCTGATCTACGGTCTGGTGGCCGTGGGTTACTTCGTCCTTTGCTACCCGCTCTCGCTGAGCGCCCGTTACCTGGAGAGGAGGCTGCATGCCCCTGCTTAGAGTGTCTGCATTGCACAAGTACTACGGCGACAATCATGTGCTCAAGGGTGTCGACCTGGCGATCGAGGAGGGCGAGGTGGTCGCCATCATCGGCCGTAGCGGTTCCGGCAAGAGTACCTTCCTGCGTACCCTCAACGGCCTGGAGTCGATCAGCGATGGGGTGATCGAGGTGGACGGCGAATACCTGGATGCCGGCCGCGCCGACTTGCGCTCGCTGCGGCAGAAGGTTGGCATGGTGTTCCAGCAGTTCAACCTCTTCCCTCACCTGACAGTGGGCCAGAACGTGATGCTTGCGCCCCAGGTGGTGAAGAAGGCCGGCAAGGCCGAGGCCCGCCAGTTGGCCGAGCAGATGCTCGCCAGGGTTGGACTGGGCGACAAGTTCGACGCCTACCCGGACCGCCTTTCTGGCGGCCAGCAGCAGCGGGTGGCGATTGCCCGGGCGCTTGCCATGTCGCCAAAGGTGTTGCTGTGCGACGAGATCACCTCGGCGCTCGACCCCGAGTTGGTCAACGAAGTGCTCGGTGTGGTGCGCCAACTGGCCAGTGAAGGCATGACCCTGATCATGGTCACCCACGAAATGCGTTTTGCCCGGGAAGTCGGTGACAAGCTGGTCTTCATGCATCAAGGCAAGGTCCACGAGACTGGCCATCCACGCGAGGTTTTTGCGGCGCCCCGAACAGCTGAGCTGGCGAATTTCATCGGTAGCGTGGCAGGAGGTTAGGTGGCGTCTGCAGGTTTCGTCGCCCCAAAAAATGCTCCGTATCGAATGTTACGGAGCATTTTTCATCATTGCCTGGATCCCAGGGGCTGCGGTGTGCCTTTGTCATGGGCCAGGTATCCATCACGCTTGCATCCGCCGCGCTTCAGGTTTGACCCACGGCTACGGTCAAAGCCATGCCTTGATCTGCCTCGACACAGCGTCAGTGGAGATCCCGTATCGGTCATGCAAAGTCGGCAGTGCCCCTGCATCGAGAAACGCATCCGGTAGCGCGATCTGGCGGAAGGTTGGTGTGACCCCGTTGCGCAGCAGTACGCCGGCCACAGCTTCCCCCAGGCCCCCTATGATCGAGTGGTTTTCCGCAGTGACCACCAGGCGACCAGGCTTGCGTGCCTCGGCGAGGATGGTCTGTTCATCGAGCGGTTTGATGGTAGGCACGTGCAGTACCGACACGTCCACTCCGTCCTTTTGCAACTGCTCGGCAGCCTCCAGCGCGCGCATGGTCATGAGGCCGCTGGCTATCAACAGCACGTCCCGGCCACCGCGCAGCACCTGTGCCTTGCCCAGCTGGAACTGGTAATCGTAGCGATCGAGCACCAAGGGTACGTTGCCGCGCAGCAGCCTCATGTAGACCGGCCCCTGATGGGCGGCGATCGCTGGCACAGCCTGTTCGATCTCAAGCGCATCGCAGGGGTCGACGATCATCAGGTTGGGCATCGCCCGGAAGATGGCCAGGTCATCCGTGGCCTGGTGGCTAGGACCATAACCGGTGGTCAGGCCAGGCAGCCCGCAGACGATCTTGACGTTGAGGTTCTCTTCTGCGATTGCCATGCAGATGAAGTCATAGGCCCGACGGGAAGCGAACACCGCATAGGTGGTGGCAAAGGGGGTCATGCCTTCCCGTGCCATACCGGCAGCGGCGCTCATCAGCAACTGTTCGGCCATGCCCATTTGATAGAAGCGCTCGGGGTGGGCTTTGGCGAAGATGTGCAGGTCGGTGTACTTGGACAGGTCGGCACTTAGCCCAACAATATCCTGACGTTGCTCGGCAAGGCTTGCCAGGGCATGGCCAAACGGGGCAGGGCGGGTCGGCTGGCCGTCGGCGGCAATCGAAGCGATCATGGCCGAGGTGGTCAGGCGTTTCTTGGGTGAGTTCACAGTGCTCATGCTTGGCTCCCGGCGTCCAGCGCCTTGAGGGCGAGGTCCCATTCGTTTTCATCGACGCGAATGAAGTGCGTCTTGTCGCGGTTTTCCAGGAAAGGCACGCCTTTGCCCATGCGGGTATCGCATATGATCACGCGCGGTTGCGCCCCGGTGTGGGCGCGGGCCTGGTCGAAGGCGCCGGCCAGCGCATCCAGGTCATTGCCGTCCACGCGTTGAACGAACCAGCCAAAGGCTTGCCAACGGTCGACGATTGGCTCGAAGGCCAGTACCTCGCTGGAATGGCCATCCGCCTGCTGGTTGTTCACATCGATGATGGCGATCAGGTTGTCCAGGCGCCAATGGCTGGCCGACATGGCGGCCTCCCAGGTCGAGCCCTCGTTGAGCTCGCCATCGGACAGCAGGTTGTAGACCCAGCTGTCCGAACCCTTGCGTTTGAGCCCGAGGCAAGCGCCGACGGCGATGCCCAAGCCGTGGCCGAGCGAGCCACCGGTGATCTCCATGCCTGGGGTGTAGGCAGCCATACCGGACATGGGCAAGCGGCTGTCGTCGCTACCGTAGGTTTCAAGCTCCTCCTCGGGGATTACGCCGGCCTCGATCAGTGCGGCATAGAGGGCGATCGCGTAGTGCCCGATGGACAGATAGAAGCGGTCGCGCTGCTCCCATTCGGGGTTGCCGGGGTCGAGGCGCAGCGCATGGAAATACGCGACCGCCAGCAGGTCGGCGGCGCCCAGCGCCTGGCCGACATAGCCCTGGCCCTGGACTTGCCCCATGCGCAATGCGTGGCGGCGGATATTGCGAGCGCGCACAGCCAGCGGCAGCGCCTCGGTGTAGGTAGGCACAGCAGTCATTGAAGTGACTCCTTTTTATCGAATCAACGATTGACCAGATGGGCCGGTACTCGCGACACCAGGAAGGCGCCAAACATGAGTACGGCCGTGATGAGATACATGCCGATGGCATTGCTGCCCAAGGTGGTAGTGACCCAGCCGATCAGGTAGGGCGAGCAGAAGCCGGCGAGGTTGGCGAAACTGTTCACCGCCGCGATGCCTGCCGCCGCCGATACACCTCCCAACAGCGTGGTGGGCAGCATCCAGAACAGTGAAGAGGCGGATAGCACTCCAGCCGCAGCGAGGCACAGGCTGAGGATCGACAGCGTCAGGCTGCTGCCCAGTGCTGCGGCGAGGCTCAGGCCCAGTGCACCGATCAACATGGGGATCGCCAGGTGCCAGCGGCGTTCACGGTGACGGTCGCCGCTGCGCCCGGCCCACAGCATCGCGACGATGGCACACAGGTACGGCAGGCTGGTCAGCAGGCCGATGTGCAAAGGTTCGCTGACGCCGGCATTGCGTACCAGTGTGGGTAGCCAGAACGTGATTGCGTACTGGCCCATCACTACGCAGAAGTAGATGCCCGCCAGCAACCAGAGCCGACGGTCGCGGATGAAGTCGGCCACCGAGCCGTGGTTTACCTTGTGTTGTTCGTCTTCAGCCAGCTCCTTGCGCACCAGGGCTTTTTCTTCGTCGCTCAACCAGTGAGCCTGATCGACGCCATCCTTCAGGTAGCTCAGCACCAGAACGCCCACCAGTACCGTGGGGATGGCTTCGAGCAGGAACATCCACTGCCAGCCCGCCCAGCCGTGAACGCCGGCAAAGCGCTCCATGATCCAACCCGACAAGGGGCCGCCGATCATGCCCGACAGCGGAATCGCGATGAACCACAGCGCGGTCATCTTCGCCCGGCGGTAAGACGGGAACCAATAGGTCAGGTACAGCAGAAGCCCTGGTGCCAGGCCTGCTTCGGCGATCCCCAGCAAAAAGCGCAGGGTATAGAATTGCCAGGCTGTCTCCACCAGGGCGAACATCGCCGAGATGATGCCCCAGGTGATCATGATGCGAGCGATCCAGCGTCGAGCGCCCACTTTGTGCAGAATGATGTTGCTGGGCACCTCGCAGAGAAAGTAGCCAATGAAGAACATGCCGGCGCCCAGCCCGTAGACCGCTTCGGAAAGGGCCAGGTCGTCCATCATCTGCAGCTTCGCAAAGCCGACATTGACCCTGTCCAGATAGGCGCACAGGTAGCAGAGCATGAGAAAAGGCATCAGTCGCCAGGCCGTTTTACGGTAGGCACTGCTGCGTGCGGCGGATACCGCATCGAGCGCTAATGTGGTCATTCGTTCTGATCTCTTGTTGTTATCGAACGCGTGGCCTGCGCCGGGCTCGGGTGCAGGTCACGATGCACCGGGTGCTCAGTGGATCAGCATCCCGCCGTTGACATCCAGGGTAATGCCCGTCAGGTAGCTGGACAGGTCACTGGCCAGGAACAAGGCCGCATTGGCGACATCGCGCGCCTCGCCCAGACGGCCCAAGGGGATGCCTTCGATGACGGCGTGACGGCGCTCATCCTGCATGAGGCCACCGGTGATGTCAGTGTGAATCAGGCCTGGCGTGATCGAGTTGACGCGAATATTGTCCGGCCCCAGCTCGCGGGCCATCGCCTTGCCCAAACCAAGCACGCCAGCCTTCGCCGCGCTGTAGTGAGGGCCACCGAAGATGCCGCCACCACGCTGGGCAGACACAGAGGACATGCAGATGATGCTGCCGGCGCGTTGCGCACGCATGGTTGGGATCACCGCCTGGGACATCAACAATGTGCCACGAAGGTTCACGTTGAGAATCCGGTCATAGTCGGCCCCTGTGATTTCCAGGGTTTTCACCGGTTGAGTGATACCGGCGTTGTTTACCAGCACGTCGATCCGACCGAATTGCGCGAGCACTTGAGCGATGGCATCACGCACTTGTGCTTCATCGGCAACGTTGGCAGCCAAGCCGAGGTGGCCTTCGCCCAGTGAAGCGGCAGCCTCGGTCGCGGCGGAGGCGTCCAGGTCCAGGATCGCGACTTTGGCGCCCTGAGCGGCAAACGCCTGGGCTGTTGCGCGGCCGATGCCGCGGGCAGAGGCCGCGCCAGTGATCACGGCAAATTTTCCTGTTAACAGCATCGAAGGTGCTCCAGATGGTTGTTGTTGTGAGCGGCGGTTCCAGGCAGAACCGATAGGCACAGCTTCGTCCCGGACAGCACCCCGAGCAACGCTGCCTCCTTCACCCGGTGCTGAAAAAAATTCAGCCCTCGACTTGTGCCTTGGGCTTACAGGAAGGTAAAAGCCTTGGTGTCGCTTCGAATCCTTCAGGAAATGGTCATGAGCCTGGACATCCTCAGAAAATCGCCTCAGATCCCTTCCCTGAAAGCAATTCAGGCCTTCGAGCAAGTCGCTCGCTTCGCCAACGTTGCACGGGCCGCAGAGCAGTTGAACCTCACACCCTCTGCGGTGAGCCACCAGATCGCCAATCTGGAAGCCTTGATCGGTCGTCCGTTGTTCATTCGCGAAGCGCGCGGTGTTGCATTGACCCCGGCCGGAGAGCAGTACCTGCGCGAGGTGTCAGGCATATTGCAAAGCCTGGCTACGGCCACCGAGCGCGCCGGCAACTCGGTGGGCTTCGATTGCTTGCGGCTTCATTCCGCGCCCAGCTTTGGCCTGCTCTGGTTGCTGCCGCGCCTGGACCATTTTCGTAACAGTCATCCGCAGATCCAGATCAACCTGTCGTGCTCCTACGAGTCGCTGCACTTCGGCCGCCATCAGATCGATCTGGATATCCGTCATGGCTATCCCAACTGGCCCAGCCTGGAAGTGCGTACCATCCGGCATGAACGTGCAACTGTGCTGGCCTCGCCACAGCTTCTCGAGCGTACGCCTATCAGGCAGCCGGGCGATCTGCTGGGGCAGAACCTGATCCTGTCGGAAGCCGCATTGGTGCAGTGGCCCCAATGGTTCGCCCAGCAAGGTGTGACGTTGCCTCAAACCCCCTACGCCCTGAGCTTCGATCGCTCCTACATGAGCCTGGAGGCCGCCAGCCACGGGTATGGGGTGGCCTTGGAGAGTTCCCTGCTGGCGCAGGACTACATTGCCCGAGGCGAGTTGGTACCGGTATTTACAGAAGACCTGGCGACGCCCGTCAGTGCCCACCACCTGGTTTTTCCTCGAGGCCATGCTGAAGCTCCCAGGGTTCGCCAGTTCCTTGAATGGGTTCAGGGCCAGCTCGGTCATGACTTCAATTACTGAGAGCCGTTTGCACAACAGATGAACTGCGCTAGGGGCCGGCTATCAAGTCAGCAGAAGGCTGGATAGCACCAGAACTCAACGGTAATAAGCAACAAGGGAAAAGCCCTACAACCCTATCGGAAGTTTCGCTGCCCGGTTCGGGTTGTACATCTTCAGGGTGTCGCTACCATCAGGGCTCGGCGCTTCCATGGAGATTCCAGTGACTACTTCCGGCAATACAAGAAGGCGGGGTTGGTAGCGTGCATCAGCCCTTGGGTTCGTTCACTAGCTTTCTGCGCTCGGCCTTGGTGATTCTGTTGTGTCTATTGGGCGTATTCCCTCTGGATGTGATCCTGCCATCATTCCCGGCGCTCGCAGACGAGTTTCACGTCGAGCCAAAGCAGATAGCCTACTCGGTGAGCTTCTTTGCGTTTGGTGTCGCCTTGGCGCAAATCGTGATCGGGCCATTGTCGGATGGCATGGGGCGCAAGCGGTTGTTGCTCGCTGGGTTGGGAGTGTCCATTGCAGGGGCAGTGGGTTGTGTACTTTCAACCCGCTATGAGACGTTCATGGCGTTCCGTTTGCTGCAGGCCCTGGGTTGCGGGAGTTTCGTGCTGGGCCAGGCGCTCGTGCAGGATCTGTACAGCGGTAGACAACGCAATGCCATGCGTATCCTGCTGACCAGCGCAAGTGGGCTGTTCATTTCGTTGTCACCGGTCGCAGGCGCTTTTCTCCAACAATCCTTTGGCTGGAAGGGCAGTTTTACGGTATTCGCTTTCATAGCCGTGATCGTTTCATGCCTGTCATATGCATTGCTGCAGGACACGCCTGCATCGCGAAGCCGTACGTCGGGCATGCACAGCTATTGGATCATGCTGCGTGATACGACCTATCTTGCGCACTCCCTGTTGTCCAGCCTCGCGTTTGCCTGCCATTTTTCCTTCATCGTTGTCGCGCCATTGGCGTTGATGGACAGCCTGGGGCTGACGCCATATCAATTCTCGGTGGTATTTATCGCCTATGGGCTTGCGTATATCGCTGGCGGAGTAGCCGCGACCTATTTGAACAACCGCGTAAGCCCGCAGGTTCAGATCAAGACGGGATTCCTGCTCATAGCTGCCGGGGGCATCACACTGTTGATCTGGGAGCAGGTTGCAGGGTTGACGGTGGCGAGTCTTATGCTGCCGATGATCATCTGCACGACGGGGACAACGCTGGTGCGTCCTGCTGCGACGACCCAAGCCTTGACGCGTTACCCGCAGCAAGCCGGTGCGGCAGCGTCGCTGAATACGACATTGTTGTTCGCAGGTGGTGGTTTGGCCGGCAGTCTTGTTGCTGGCGTCGAAAGCGAGCTGCCGATGAGCCTGGGGCTTCTGTTCCTGGGTGTCAGTTTTTGCGGATGGCTACTGCTTGCATGCCTGACGGAAACGCTGACCAGCACTCGAACTTGATAACGACCGAGCCATCCGCGGTGAAAACGATAACGGTGTAGCGCAGGTGTTGATCAGGCCCAGAAACCAAACAGCACCAACGCCGCCACGCCAAGCCCGACCGCAACCGAACAGCCGCCCAACGACAGTGCCGCCCGACCCTGCCGGTACCAACCATCCTGGCCCAGCTGCCGTGCCGGTGCCAACAGGCTGCGCCAGTGCATTTCCGTGTCATGAAACGCCTGCAAGTTCGCCATGTCCGCATCCAGCCAACGGCGAAAATCGATCCGCTCGCACGCCGTCACCTGTGGGCTCTGCAAGCGCACATACCATTGCCCGGCAACACTCGCCAGCACATCCCGGCGCGAGCGACCGGCCTGCAGTGCCTGGTCCATGTGCCGCTCGATGCTCGCCAATGGCAGGTCGAGGCGGGCGGCGATGCTGGAGAAGTCCAGTTGGTCGAGGCGGTTGAGCAGGAATACTTGTTGGACACGCCGTGGCAGGTGTTTCAGGGCGTGCAGCAGGGCGTCGTCGGCATGATGTTCGGCAGCGGGGTTTGGGTGCTCAAGGGGCAGCAGCAGACGGGTCATGGACAGCTCCTTGCTCTGTGGAGGAAAGGGATGGGGGCATCTTCCGTGATGCGTGATCAGCGTATGTGAAACGAGATTGATTCTCAAGTGCTGATTCCGCAAAGTTTTGTAATGAGCGTTCACGCCCTGAAACACCTTTGCTATCATGCGCGCCATCACGATCTTCATTAGCCTGAAGAGCCAAAAAAAAAGACCCAGCAAAAAGCTGGGTCAAAAACCGTGATTAGCCTGATGAGGAGATAATCTGAGAGCGACCTAAGCTCCAGGTTATCCAGCAGATCTCGCGATCAGCTGAGTGCAATAATAATCGTTATCATTTGCCAGTCAAATGAATTTTCGCTAATCCGGTAAAAAAGTTTTACCGGTGCGCTTCCTTGTCCCGGCAATCGGGGCCTTCGCCGTTACCCGGCCATCACGTTCTCTCCCTTCTTTCTTGCTTACAAACCCGATTCCACGGTGCGTTTGTGCTCGAGCAGTGCGCGCGCCATGTCCATCATATGCATCAGGGCAAAGGTCAGTTCGCGCTGGCTGCCGTGCTGGTGGGTGGCGGTTTCCTGCGCGGTGGCGGCGGCGCAGCGCAGCAGGGCGATAGCGTGTTCCTGGGCCTGGTCGCCGGTTACACCCTCGTGCAGGGTCCAGATCCTGTTGTCCAGGGTGGGACGCGGCGGGTTGGGGTTGAGGTAGTAGTCGAGGGCGCGGCGGGCGGCTTCGCTGTCGAGATCTGTTTCGTCGTTTTTCGGTGGTTTCATCGCGATACCTTCTGATTTCCCTTCAAACACACAGGAATCAGAGGATAGGTCAGTCTGTACTATCTATCTAAAAATAAATAATTCAGATTGTGTATTGCTGCGGTTAATACAGTCCGTATTGTTGCCGCTCATGGAAAACTGGAACGCATTTCTCAAGCGCTACAAGCGCGAACACAATCTCAGCCAGCTCAAGCTGGCCGAGCGCCTGGGCATGACTCAGGGGGGCGTGGGGCATTGGCTGCGTGGCACGCGGCGGCCGACGCTGGAAACCATCAACGAAAAGCTCGAAAAGCTTGGGCTGGTGTTTCTGGAAGCCCAAGTCATGGTGGTGGAGCGCGATATCGTGCGCGAATCGCCTGGTCACTATGCGGCCGAGCAGCCGGTTTCGGCACAAGCTCTGCTTTACGCGAGCTTTCGCTTCCCGGTGCTGAGTTGGGCTGACTTGCAGGGGCCCTTGCCAGAAACAAGCAAGGCCCACGAACAGACTGACTACATGCCCGCCGGCAATGCGTTCTGGCTGGTGGTGGAAAACGACTCGATGAATGCCGCCAGTGGCAGGAGCATACCTGAGGGTATGCGTGTGCTGGTGGATACTGGCCTGCCGGCAGAGCCAGGCCGGTTGGTGATTGCGCGGCAGCCCGGGCGGCCGGCAGTGTTGCGGCAGTTGGTCGAGGAGGGCGGAGACAGGATGCTCAAACCGCTGAATACCCGCTATCCGACAGTTCTGTGTGAAGAGGGCTGCGAATTTCTGGGTGTGGTCGTGCGGGGGCACGGGGTCTTCTAGCTTGCCGGGGCTGCTGTGTAGCCCTGTCGCGACACAAGGCCGCCCCTACAGCGGCCGCAGCGAGATCGAGATGCGCGCCTTTGCAGGAGGCTGATGGCAGCGATGAATATGGATAGATGGATTGCCCTGGTCCGTGACCGGATGGAGGAGCTAGGGCTCACTCAAGAGCAGCTTGCCGAGCGCGTTGGCGTGTCTCAAGGCAGCGTGGGGCATTGGGTGAACAAGCGGCGGCAGCCGAAGATCGAGTCGATGAATCGCACCCTCATCGAAATTGGCATGCCGCACTATCTCGTCAGCTTGCAGCTGCGCATTCAGGGGCAGGTTGACGGGAAGCGGAGCATTTACGAGGTCGATGACTCCGATGATGACCTGGACCTCATGCAATACATCGTGTGCTTCCGCTACCCGGTGCTGGGCTGGGATGAGTTAGGTATCGCAGAGGGGGCGGAGCCAGGTGTGTTCGAGCAGACGGACTACCTGGCCCAAGGCAAGGCGTTCTGGCTGACTGTCGAGAATGATGCGATGAGTGCCGCCAGTGGCCGCAGTGTGCCGCAGGGCATGCGGATGTTGGTGGATCCTGGGGTAGATGCCGAGCCAGGGCGTCTGGTTATCGCTCGTCAGCCGGGCAAACCGGCGATCTTCCGAGAGTTGGCGGAGGAAGGTGGGCAACGGTACCTGAAGGCACTCAACAGCAACTACCCGGCGCTGTTGTGTGAGGAAGGCTGCGAGTTTCTGGGTGTGGTCGTGCGAGTGCATGGCTCCTTCTAGATTGCAGCGACACAAGGCCGCTCCTACAGGTAACGCACAATCCTGTAGGAGCAGCCTTGTGCTGCGAAGACGCCATTACTGACACACAACCTCTTCAGTCATGCCGACCCTTTCGCAGCACAAGGCTGCTCCTACAGGGCTGCGGCACGGCTGTCAGCGATGGTTACATTATTCCGCCAGTTCGACCAGCACCGTCCCTTCGCTGACCATATCCCCTTCCTGGCAGAACAACGCCTTCACTGTGCCGCCATGCGGCGCGCGAATGCTGTGCTCCATCTTCATGGCCTCCAGCACTACCAGCGCCGTACCTGCTTCCACCACCTGCCCAGGCTCCACCAGCACCCGCACGATGCTGCCGTTCATGGGCGCGCCCAGGCCGCCCTGGTGGCTGTGGCTGGCCTCGGCCTCGGCAATCGGGTCGAAGGCTTCGATGGCATGCATCTCGCCATCCCACTGCAAGTACAACGTGCCACCGCGGCGGATCGCCAGATGCTGGCGTCGCACACCCGCCTGGTCATGCACCAACTGCTCGCCCACCAGTTGCCAGGTAGACGCTGCGCTGCGCTCCAAGGCAACTGCCTGGTCCTGCCCGCCACTCGCCAGGTGCAGGCTGCTGCGCGCCGGCAGGCCCAGGCGCAGGCCGTTGCGTTCGGCCCACGGCGAACTGCGGTCGTCCTCCCGCTGGTGTGCGGCCTGGCCCTGCAACCAGGCCTCGGCCGCGGCTTCCCAGAAGCCTGCCGGCAGTGCTTGAGGGGCGGGCAGCAAAACCTCCTGGTGGCGCGGAATGAAGCCAGTATCCAACTCCGCTGCAGCAAACGCCGGGTGGGCGAGAATGCGCCGCAGGAAGGCGATGTTGGTCTTCAACCCGCCAATGGCAAACTCGTCGAGCATGGCCAGCAAGCGCAGGCGCGCCTGCTCGCGGTCTTCGCCCCAGGCGATCAGCTTGCCCAGCATCGGGTCGTAGAACGGCGACACCACATCACCTTCGCTGACCCCGCTGTCCACCCGTCGCCCTTCGCCGGCTACCGACTCGCGGTACAGCGCCAGCTTGCCGGTCGCGGGCAGGAATTCGTTGGCCGGGTCCTCGGCATACAGGCGCACTTCGATGGCATGGCCGATCAGCGGCACCTGTTCCTGGGTGATCGGCAGGGCCTCGCCGCAGGCCACGCGAATCTGCCAGGCCACCAGGTCGAGCCCGGTAATTGCCTCGGTGACCGGGTGCTCCACCTGCAGGCGGGTGTTCATCTCCATGAAGAAGAACTCGCCACGGGCATCTAGCAGGAACTCCACGGTGCCGGCACCCACGTAGCCGATGGCCTGGGCCGCGCGTACTGCCGCCTCACCCATGGCCCGGCGCAATTCCGCTGACAGGCCTGGCGCTGGGGCTTCTTCCACCACCTTCTGGTGACGGCGCTGTATCGAGCAGTCACGCTCGTTGAGGTACAGGCAGTTGCCGTGCTGGTCGGCGAATACCTGGATTTCCACATGGCGCGGCTTGAGCACGTATTTTTCCACCAGCATGCGCGCATCGCCGAACGACGACTGCGCCTCACGCTGGGCCGAGGCCAGGGCGTCGGCCAGCTGGCTTTCTTCCTCGACCACTTTCATGCCCTTGCCACCGCCGCCGGCGCTGGCCTTGAGCAGCACCGGGTAGCCGATGCGTTCGGCTGCGGCGCGGAAGGTGTCCAGGTCCTGGGCTTCGCCATGGTAGCCCGGCACCAGTGGCACGCCAGCGGCTTCCATCAGTGCCTTGGCCGCCGACTTGCTGCCCATGGCGTCGATGGAGCTGGCCGGTGGGCCGAGGAAGATCAACCCGGCCTCTTCGATGGCACGGGCGAAGCCTGCGTTCTCGGACAGGAAGCCATAGCCCGGGTGGATGGCCTGGGCGCCGCTGGCCTTGGCTGCGGCCAGCAGCTTGTCGACCAGCAGGTAGCTTTCGGCAGCCTTGGTGCCGCCGAGGTCGACGCGGATATCGGCTTCGCGGCAGTGCCGGGCATCACGGTCGGTGGCGCTGTGCACGGCCACGGTGGTCAGGCCCATGGCCTTGGCGGTGCGCATCACCCGGCAGGCGATTTCGCCGCGGTTGGCGACCAGCAGGGTGGTCAAAGCGGGGCGGCTCATGGGCGCGGCTCCTTCTTGTCGTCGGTTTGCCAGGCGGGGCGGCGTTTTTCCAGGAAGGCGCGCAGGCCCTCCTGGCCTTCGGCGCTGACGCGGATGCGGGCGATGGTGTTTTCGCAGTAGCGGCGCAAGGCCGGGCTGAGTTCACCGTCGTCCACTTCACGCAGCAGGTCCTTGGTGGCGCGCAGCGCTTGCGGGCTGTTCTGCAGCAGGTTGCTCACCCAGGCTTCGACCTGGGCGTCCAGTTCGCTGGCCGGGTAGACCTCGGCCAGCAGGCCCAGCTCGCGGGCCCGCACGCCGCTGAAACGCTCGGCGGTAAGGGCATAGCGGCGCGCGGCACGCTCGCCGATGGCCTTGACCACGAACGGGCTGATCACTGCCGGGGCCAGGCCGATGCGCACTTCCGACAGGCACAGCTGAGCGTCTTCGGCACCGATGGCCATGTCGCAGCAACTGATCAGGCCCAGCGCGCCGCCAAAGGCCGCGCCTTGCACCACGGCCAGGGTCGGCGCCTTGAGGCGGTGCAGGGCATACATCAGCTCGCCCAGCTCGCGGGCATCATCCAGGTTGGTGTTGAAGTCCAGCTGCGCCGACTGCTGCATCCAGGCCAGATCGGCGCCGGCGCTGAAGTGCCGGCCGCGGCCGCGCAGCAGCACGAAGCGCAGGCTGGCGTCCTCGGCCAACTGGTCGAGGGCGACGATCAGCTCGCGGATCATCAAGGCGTTGAAGGCGTTGTTCTTGTCCTCGCGGCTCAGCCACAGGGTGGCGAAGCCGCGCGGGTCGCGGATCACTTCGAGGGTGCTGAAATCGCTCATGGGTCACATCCGGAAAATGCCGAAGCGGCTCTGTTCGATCGGTGCGTTCAGCGCGGCGGACAACGCCAGGCCGAGCACGTCGCGGGTCTGTGCCGGGTCGATGACACCGTCGTCCCACAGGCGGGCGCTGGAGTAGTAGGGGTGGCCCTGGTGCTCGTACTGGTCAAGGATCGGCTGTTTGAGCCGGGCTTCGTCTTCGGCGCTGAACGGGTGGCCACTGCGCTCGCTCTGTTCGCGCTTGACCTGGGCCAGCACGCCGGCGGCCTGTTCGGCCCCCATAACGCCGATCCGCGCATTGGGCCACATCCACAGGAAGCGCGGGTCGTAGGCACGGCCGCACATGCCGTAGTTGCCGGCGCCAAAGCTGCCGCCAATGATCACCGTGAACTTCGGCACCTGGGCGCAGGCCACGGCAGTGACCAGCTTGGCGCCGTGCTTGGCGATGCCGCCTTCTTCGTACTTCTTGCCGACCATGAAGCCGGTGATGTTCTGCAGGAACAGCAGCGGGATGCCGCGCTGGCAGGCCAGTTCGATGAAGTGCGCGCCTTTTTGCGCCGCTTCGGCGAACAGGATGCCGTTGTTGGCGAGGATCGCCACCGGGTAGCCGTGCAGGTGGGCGAAGCCGCACACCAGGGTGGTACCGAACAGCGCCTTGAACTCGTCGAACACCGAGCCGTCGACCAGACGCGCGATAACCTCGCGCACGTCGAACGGTTGCTTGGCATCGGCCGGCACCACGCCATACAGCTCATCGGCGGCGTACAGCGGTGCCACCGGGGCCAGGCGCTGCAGCTTGCCCAGCTTGTGCCAGTTGAGGTTGGCCACGCTGCGTCGGGCCAGGGCCAGGGCATGTTCGTCGTTGTCGGCATAGTGGTCGGCCACGCCGCTGGTACGGCAGTGCACATCGGCGCCGCCGAGGTCTTCGGCGCTCACCACTTCACCGGTGGCTGCTTTCACCAGTGGCGGGCCGGCGAGGAAGATGGTCGCCTGCTGGCGCACCATGATCGCTTCGTCGGCCATCGCGGGCACGTAGGCACCGCCGGCGGTGCACGAACCCATCACCACGGCGATCTGCGGAATGCCCAGTGCGCTCATGTTGGCCTGGTTGAAGAAGATCCGCCCAAAGTGCTCGCGGTCGGGAAACACTTCGTCCTGGCGTGGCAGGTTGGCGCCGCCGGAGTCCACCAGGTAGATGCACGGCAGGCGGTTCTGCAGGGCGATGGTCTGCGCACGCAGGTGCTTCTTCACCGTCAGCGGGTAGTAGGAACCGCCTTTGACCGTGGCGTCGTTGGCCACGATCATGCATTCCACGCCTTCGACGCGGCCGATGCCGGCGATCACGCCCGCAGCGGGCACGTCTTCGCCATACACCTCATGGGCAGCCAGTTGGCCGATTTCGAGGAACGGCGAGCCCGGGTCCAGCAGGCGGTCGATACGCTCGCGTGGCAACAGCTTGCCACGCGAAGTGTGCCGCTCCTGAGCCTTGGGCCCACCGCCCTGGGCCACCTGGGCGAGCAGGCCGCGCAGGGCCTGGACCTGTTCGAGCATGGCCGCGCTGTTGCTGGCGAACTCTGCCGAACGCGGGTTGATCTGGGTGTGCAAGGTAGCCATGTGCGCCCGTCCCTTGTGCTCAGCGGGTTTCGTTGAACAGTTCGCGGCCGATCAGCATCCGGCGGATTTCGCTGGTGCCGGCACCGATCTCGTACAGCTTGGCGTCGCGCAGCAGGCGGCCTGCCGGGAATTCGTTGATATAGCCGTTGCCGCCGAGAATCTGGATCGCCTCCAGGGCCATTTGCGTGGCGCGCTCGGCGGTGTACAGGATCACCCCGGCGGCGTCCTTGCGGGTGGTTTCGCCACGGTCGCAGGCCTGGGCCACGGCATACAGGTAGGCGCGGCTGGCGTTGAGCTGGGTGTACATGTCGGCGATCTTGCCCTGGATCAGCTGAAACTCGCCGATGCTCTGGCCGAACTGCTTGCGGTCGTGAATGTAGGGCACTACCAGGTCCATGCAGCTCTGCATGATGCCGGTCGGGCCGCCGGACAGCACCACGCGCTCGTAGTCCAGGCCGCTCATCAGCACGCGCACGCCACCGTTTAGCTGGCCGAGGATGTTTTCTTCCGGCACTTCGACGCCGTCGAAGAACAGCTCGCAGGTGTTGGAGCCACGCATGCCCAGCTTGTCGAACTTGTTGCTGCGGCTGAAGCCTTTCCAGTCACGCTCGACGATGAACGCGGTAATGCCGTGCGCGCCCTTTTCCAGGTCGGTCTTGGCATAGATCACGTAGGTGTTGGCGTCCGGGCCGTTGGTGATCCAGGTCTTGCTGCCGTTGAGCACGTAGTGGTCGCCGCGCTTTTCCGCGCGCAGCTTCATCGAAACCACGTCGGAACCGGCGTTGGGCTCGCTCATGGCCAGGGCGCCGATGTGCTCGCCGCTGATCAGCTTGGGCAGGTACTTGAGCTTCTGCTCGTGGCTGCCGTTGCGGTTGATCTGGTTGACGCAGAGGTTGGAGTGGGCACCGTAGGACAGTGCCACCGACGCCGAGCCACGGCTGATTTCTTCCATCGAAACCACGTGGGCCAGGTAGCCCAGGCCGGCACCGCCGTATTCTTCCGGCACGGTGATGCCCAGCAGGCCCATGTCGCCGAACTTGCGCCACATGTCGGCAGGGAACAGGTTGTCGTGGTCGATTTGCGCGGCGCGTGGGGCCAGTTCGGCGGCGACGAAGGTGCGCACCTGGTCGCGGAGCATGTCGATGGTTTCGCCCAGGGCGAAGTTCAGGGTGGGGTAATGCATGCTGGGGCACCTTGTTGTTCTTGAAATATGGGAAACACCCTGGCTCAAGGATCTGGCGCCGGACCCTGTGGGAGCGGGCGTGCCCGCGAATGCGTCAGCAGGACCACCGTCATTGCCTGAGTGATCGCATTCGCGGGCACGCCCGCTCCCACAGGGTTCGGCGTCATGCCTGAGGGGCGGTGTCGTTCATCACCTTTACGTTAACGTAAACCTGCATGCGCTCACTGTCAATCGACTCATCACCTTTACGTAAACGTAAATCTGCGCCAGAGTATTCCCGCTTGCTTCAGTCGTGCCCAGAACAACCACAAGAAGGGACACCCATGAGTCAACCAAGCTATACCCGCGGTCGCCAGGACCAAGCCTTGCTGACCCAGACCATCGGCCAGGCCTTCGACGCCACCGTGGCCCATTGTGCCGACGGCGAGGCCCTGGTGTCGCGCCATCAGGGCCTGCGCTACAGCTGGCGGCAGTTGGCCGAGCAGGTCGAGGTGCATGCTCGTGCCCTGATGGCCCTGGGCGTGAACACCGGCGATCGGGTCGGCATCTGGTCGCCCAACTGCGCCCAGTGGTGCATCCTGCAGCTGGCCAGCGCCAAGGTCGGCGCGATTCTGGTCAACATCAACCCGGCCTACCGCGTGGGCGAGCTGGAATACGTGCTGCGTCAGTCCGGTTGCCGCTGGCTGGTGTGTGCCGATGCCTTCAAGACGTCCGACTACCACGCCATGGTCCAGGAACTGGTGCCGGAGCTGGCCAGCGCCGCCCCCGGTGAAATGGCCAGTGAACGCCTGCCCGACCTGCGCGGTGTGGTCAGCCTGGCCGCCAACCCGCCGGCAGGCTTCCTGCCTTGGCAAGCGCTGGCCGAGCGGGCAGGGCAGACCTCGACCGAGGCCTATGCGGCGCGCCAGCAAAGCCTGCAGTTCGACCAGCCGGTGAACATCCAGTACACCTCCGGCACCACCGGCGCACCGAAGGGCGCCACGCTCAGCCACTACAACATCCTCAACAACGGCTTCATGGTCGGCGAAAGCCTGGGCCTGACCGCACGCGACCGCATGGTGATCCCGGTACCGCTGTACCACTGCTTCGGCATGGTCATGGCCAACCTCGGCTGCATCACCCATGGCAGCACCATGATCTACCCCAACGACGCCTTCGACGCCGAGCTCACCCTGCGCGCCGTGGCCGAAGAGTGCGCCAGCATCCTCTATGGCGTGCCGACCATGTTCATCGCCATGCTCGACCACCCCGCGCGCGGGCAAATGGACCTGTCGACCCTGCGCAGCGGCATCATGGCCGGCGCCACCTGCCCGATCGAGGTGATGCGCCGGGTCATCGACCAGATGCACATGGCTGAAGTGCAGATCGCCTACGGCATGACCGAGACCAGCCCGGTGTCGCTGCAGACCGGCCCGGACGACGACCTGGAGCTGCGCGTGACCACCGTCGGCCGCACCCAGCCGCAGCTGGAGAACAAGCTGGTGGACGCCGACGGCTGCATCGTCCCGCGCGGCGAGATCGGCGAGCTGTGCACCCGCGGCTACAGCGTGATGCTCGGCTACTGGGACAACCCCCAGGCCACGGCAGATGCCATCGACCCGGCCGGCTGGATGCATTCTGGCGACCTGGCGGTGATGGACGAGCACGGCTACGTGCGCATTGTGGGGCGCAACAAGGACATGATCATTCGCGGCGGCGAGAACATCTACCCGCGTGAACTGGAAGAGTTCTTCTACACCCACCCGGCGGTGGCCGATGCGCAGGTGATCGGCATCCCGTGCAACCGGTATGGCGAGGAGATCGTCGCCTGGATCAAGCTGCACCCGGGGCACAGTGCCACGGTCGAAGAGTTACAGGGCTGGTGCAAGGCGCGCATTGCACACTTCAAGGTGCCGCGGCATATCCGCTTTGTCGACGAGTATCCGATGACGGTGACCGGCAAGGTGCAGAAGTTCCGCATGCGGGAGATCAGTGTGGCGGAGATATCGGCTTTAACTGCTGGTTGATGTATTGATGCTGCCGGCCCTTTCGCGGGTAAACCCGCTCCTGCAGGTACAGCGCCGCGTTCGAAATCGGCGCGGTCCCTGTGGGAGATTGCCCAGTCCTTTGGGCTGCGCTTTCGCGCAGAGAACCAATATCGCTCGTCTGATGCGTCCTTTGTAGGAGCAGCCTTGTGCTGCGAAGAGGCCGGTACAGCCAACAGACAGGCTTTGTCAGCCCCGGCCTCTTCGCAGCACAAGGCTGCTCCTACAGGACCTCGCCGAACCAATGAGTCATGTGTTGTTCTATGAGAGCGGGTTCACCCGCGAAAGGGCCGGTCCTGCCTGCGTAGATCCTGGTCTACCCTTAAGCCTTCACCGGTGGTTCCTGGCTCGGCGGGTCGCCCACTGTCGGCGGCACGGTCGGTTTGATCGGCAGCTCGTCCGGCTCTTCCTCCGGCACGGGCGGCGGCAGGCTCGGGTCGTCGATGTTGGGATCGGGAGTCTCCGGTGGAATGGGAATGTTCATGGCCTGACCTCGCTTGGGTAAATGAAGAGGTGCTGCAGGCTTCGACCCCTCGCAGCTGCCGTTCGCTCAATTTTTTTGAACCCCACGCCTGTGCCCGGCTCTGAACCCTTACCGCCACCAGCCTGAGGGAGCAAGGTCCGATGTCACGAAACGAGCCCTTCGAAAGCGTGCCCATGGCCAACGATCACCCGGACCAGGCCATCAGCCTGTCCCAGGCGCTGCTGGCGCCGCGCATCGTGATCGAAGACACCCAACCCGTGCTCGAGGCCGGCACCTTCGCCGCCAAGGCCATCAGTGGCCAGCCGGTGGCGGTCAGCAGCAAGGTCTACAGCGACGGCCACGACCGCCTGGCCGTGATGCTCAACTGGCGCCAGGCCCACAGCCGGCGCTGGCATTGCGTACCCATGCAATCGCCGGGCAACGACCTGTGGCTGGCCGAGTTCACCCCCACCGAACTGGGCCCGCACCTGTTCAGCATCGAGGCCTGGATCGACCCGTTCGCTACCTACTGCCACGACCTGGAGAAGAAGTACCACGCCGGTGTCGAGGTCCGGTTGGAGCTGGAGGAAGGCCGATTGATGCTGGGCAAGGGCATCGAGCTGTGCAACGGTGCCCTGCGCGAGGAGCTCCAGGCGTTGCAGCAGCGCCTGCCCACGCTGAATGCCGACGACCAGGTGGCACTGTTTCTCGACCCCGCTACCGCCCGCCTGATGAGCGACGCCGAGCACCGCAGCTACCTGGCCCGCAGCCGCGAATTCCCCGTCGATGTCGACCGCCCGGCCGCGCAGTTCGCCAGCTGGTACGAGCTGTTCCCGCGTTCGGTCACCGACAGCCCCGAGCGCCACGGCACGTTCAACGATGTGCACGAGCGCCTGCCGATGATCCGCGACATGGGCTTCGACGTACTGTATTTTCCGCCGATCCATCCCATCGGCATGCAGCACCGCAAGGGCCGCAACAACGCCCTCACCGCGGAGCCCGGCGACCCGGGCAGCCCGTATGCCATCGGCAGCGCAGAAGGTGGTCACGAGGCGATTCACCCACAACTGGGCAGCCGCGACGACTTCCGTCGCCTGGTGGCCGCAGCGGCCGAGCATGGCCTGGAAATCGCCCTCGACTTCGCGATCCAGTGCTCCCAGGACCACCCCTGGCTCAAGGAGCACCCCGGCTGGTTCAGCTGGCGACCGGATGGCACTATCCGCTATGCCGAGAACCCGCCGAAGAAATACCAGGACATCGTCAACGTCGATTTCTACGCGCCCGAGGCCGTGCCCTCGCTGTGGCTGGCTTTGCGTGATGTAGTGGTCGGCTGGGTCGAGGAGGGTGTGAAGACCTTCCGCGTCGACAACCCGCACACCAAACCACTGCCATTCTGGCAATGGCTGATCGCCAATGTGCGCAGCCGGCACCCGGAGGTCATCTTCCTCGCCGAAGCCTTCACCAAACCGGCGATGATGGCCCGCCTGGGCAAGGTCGGGTACGCGCAGAGCTATACCTACTTCACCTGGCGCAATCACAAACAGGAACTGCGCGAATACTTCGAGCAGCTCAACCAGCCGCCATGGAGCCAGTGCTACCGGCCCAACTTCTTCGTCAACACGCCCGACATCAACCCGTACTTCCTGCATAGCTCCGGCCGTGCCGGCTTCCTCATACGCGCTGCACTGGCCACCATGGGGTCGGGGCTGTGGGGCATGTATTCGGGCTTCGAACTGTGCGAAGGCACACCGCTGCCGGGCAAGGAGGAGTACCTGGATTCGGAGAAGTACGAAATCCGCCCACGCGATTTCAGCCAACCCGGCAACATCATTGCCGAGATCGCCCAGCTCAACCGCATCCGCCGGCAGAACCGCGCCTTGCAGACCCACCTGGGCGTGGCGTTCTTCAACTGCTGGAACGACAACATCCTGTACTTCGCCAAGCGCACGCCCGAGCGCGACAACTACATCCTGGTGGCAATCAGCCTCGACCCGCACAACGCCCAGGAGGCGCATTTCGAGCTGCCGCTTTGGGAGCTGGGGCTGGATGACAACGCCGAAACCCATGGTGAGGACTTGATGAACGGCCATCGCTGGTCGTGGTACGGCAAGACCCAATGGATGCGCATCGAACCCTGGCATCTGCCTTTCGGTATCTGGCGCATCGAAAAGGCCCGTTAGCGACGGGATACGCCATCCCCTGTGGGAGCGGGTTTACCCGCGAAGCAGGCGCCGCGGAGCATGGCACCGGCTTCGCCAGTGTTCGCGGGTAAACCCGCTCCCACAGGGATCGTGTCAAGTCAGTTGCTTGTGCATCAGGGCCAGAGCAACCAGAAATTGAAAGGAGTCGCACATGGCCAAGCGTTCCCGCCCGGCAGCCTTCATCGACGACCCGCTGTGGTACAAGGACGCCGTCATCTACCAGCTGCACATCAAGTCGTTCTTCGATTCGAACAACGACGGCATCGGCGATTTCGCCGGCCTGATCAGCAAGCTCGACTACATCGCCGAGCTGGGCGTCAACACCCTGTGGCTGCTACCGTTCTATCCCTCGCCACGCCGCGACGACGGCTACGACATCGCCGAATACAAGGCCGTTCACCCCGACTACGGCAACCTGGCCGATGCCCGCCGCTTCATCGCCGAGGCGCACAAACGCGGCCTGCGGGTAATCACCGAGCTAGTCATCAACCACACCAGCGACCAGCACCCCTGGTTCCAGCGCGCCCGCCATGCCAAGCGCGGCAGCAAGGCACGGGACTTCTACGTGTGGTCGGATGATGACCAGAAGTACGACGGCACGCGCATCATCTTCCTCGACACCGAGAAGTCCAACTGGACCTGGGACCCGGTCGCCGGCCAGTACTTCTGGCACCGCTTCTACTCGCACCAGCCCGACCTCAACTTCGACAACCCGCAAGTGCTCAAGGCTGTGATCGGGGTGATGCGCTTCTGGCTGGACCTGGGTGTCGATGGCCTGCGCCTGGACGCCATCCCTTACCTGATCGAGCGCGACGGCACCAACAACGAGAACCTTGCCGAAACCCACGACGTGCTCAAGGCGATCCGCGCCGAAATCGACGCCAACTACCCCGACCGCATGCTGCTGGCCGAGGCCAACCAATGGCCCGAGGACACCCGCCCGTACTTTGGCGAAGGCGAGGGCGACGAATGCCACATGGCCTTCCACTTCCCGTTGATGCCGCGCATGTACATGGCCCTGGCCATGGAAGACCGTTTCCCGATCACCGACATCCTGCGCCAGACTCCGGAAATCCCCGCCAACTGCCAATGGGCGATTTTCCTGCGCAACCACGATGAGCTGACCCTGGAAATGGTTACCGACCGCGAGCGCGACTACTTGTGGAACTACTACGCCGAAGACCGCCGCGCCCGCATCAACCTGGGCATCCGCCGCCGCCTCGCGCCGCTGCTGCAGCGCGACCGCCGGCGCATCGAACTGCTCACCAGCCTGCTGCTGTCGATGCCCGGCACGCCCACCCTGTATTACGGCGACGAACTGGGCATGGGCGACAACATCTACCTGGGCGACCGCGACGGCGTGCGCACGCCCATGCAATGGTCGCCGGACCGCAACGGCGGTTTCTCCCGTGCAGACCCGCAGCGCCTGGTACTGCCGCCGATCATGGACCCGCTGTATGGTTACCAGACCGTCAACGTCGAAGCCCAGGCCAACGACCCGCATTCGCTGCTGAACTGGACCCGGCGCATGCTGGCGGTGCGCAAGCAGCAGAAGGCCTTCGGCCGCGGCAGCCTGCGCACCCTCACGCCGAACAACCGGCGCATCCTCGCCTACTTGCGCGAGTACACCGACGCCGATGGCAACACTGAAGTCATCCTGTGCGTGGCCAACGTTTCCCGCGCCGCCCAGGCAGCTGAACTGGAATTGTCACAATACGCCGACAAAGTACCGGTGGAGATGCTCGGCGGCAGTGCCTTCCCGCCAATCGGGCAACTGCCGTTCCTGCTGACATTGCCACCCTACGCCTTCTACTGGTTCCTGCTGGCCAGCCACGACCGCATGCCCAGCTGGCACATCCAGGCCACCGAGGGGTTACCCGAATTGACCACACTGGTATTGCGAAAGCGCATGGAAGAACTGCTGGAGGCCCCCTCCAGCGATACCCTGCAAAGCGCCATCCTGCCGCAGTACCTGCCCAAGCGGCGCTGGTTCGCCGGCAAGGAAGGGCCGATCGACCAGGTGCGCCTGTGCTACGGCGTGCGTTTCGGCACCGCCACCACACCGGTGCTGCTCGGTGAAATCGAAGTGCTCAGCGAGGGTGTGGCTACCCGCTACCAGCTGCCGTTCGGCCTGCTGCCCGAAGAGCAGATCAGTACCGCGTTGCCGCAGCAGCTGGCCCTGGCGCGGGTGCGCCGTGCCCATCAGGTTGGCCTGATCACCGATGCCTTCGTCCTCGAGCCATTCATCCGCGCGGTGCTGCGTGCCTGTGAGGGCGGCATGCATCTGCCTTGTGGCAACGGCGAGGGCGAGCTGCGTTTCGAAAGCACGCAGCAGTTGGCGAGCCTGGCGTTGAACGACGAAAGCAGCGTGCGCTACCTCAGCGCCGAGCAGTCCAACAGCTCGGTGGTGATTGGCGACCAGGTGGTGCTCAAGCTGATTCGCCGGGTCAACCCGGGCGTGCACCCCGAGCTGGAAATGAGTGCCTACCTGACCGCCGCAGGCTTTGCCAACATTTCGCCGCTGCTGGCCTGGGTCAGCCGGGTGGACGAGCAGGGCGCGCCACACCTGCTGATGATCGCCCAGGGCTACCTGAGCAACCAGGGTGACGCCTGGGCCTGGACTCAGAACACACTGGAACGGGCCATCCGCGACCAGATGGAGCCCTCCAGCCTCGACGCCGATGCGCACACCGATGCACTGGCCGAACTCACCGGCTTTGCCGCCTTGCTCGGCCAGCGCCTGGGCGAGATGCACCTGCTGCTGGCCGCACCGACCAATGACGAAGCCTTCCAGCCGCGCCCAAGCGATGCCGACGACAGCGAACGCTGGAGTGCGCAGATCAGCGCCGAACTCACCCATGCCCTCGACCTGCTGGCCCAGCACCGCGACAGCCTAGACAGCGAAAGCCAGGCGCTGGTCGACGATTTGCAGCAACAGCGCGACGGCCTGGCCCAGCACATCGCCAACCTGACCCGCCAGGCCCAGGGCGGCCTGCTGATGCGCGTGCACGGCGACCTGCACCTGGGCCAGGTGCTGGTGGTGCAGGGCGACGCCTACATCATCGATTTCGAAGGTGAACCGGCCCGGCCGCTGCAAGAGCGTCGGGCAAAACACAGCCCGTACAAAGATGTCAGCGGCGTGCTGCGATCCTTCGACTATGCTGCTGCCATGATCTTGCGCAGCGCGTCTGCGGTCGACCTTTCCGACCCGGCGCGCCAAGCCCGGCAACGGGTTGCCAGGCAGTACCTGCACCAGTCGCGGCATGCCTTTGTCGAAGCCTATGGCCTGGCCACCGCGGCCATGCCTCACGCCTGGCAACAGGCCGAGGGCGAGCGTGCTGCACTGGAGCTGTTCTGCCTGGAAAAAGCCGCCTACGAAATCACATACGAAGCCGAGAACCGTCCGAGCTGGCTGGCCGTGCCTTTGCATGGCCTGCATGGACTGATCAGTACCTGGGGAGAGTCATAGATGAATGCAACCACGCGTGAAAACGGCGGCCTTCGGCAACGGGACCTCGACGCCCTGGCCCGCGCCGAGCACGCCGATCCATTTGCGGTACTCGGCCCCCATGGCGACGGCGCCGGCGGGCAGGTGGTCCGCGCCTTCCTGCCCAACGCCCTGAATGTGCGCATCCTGGCCCGGCATGACGGGCGCATCCTCGCCGAAATGGAGCAGGGCAGCCTGCCAGGGTTGTTCACCGCGCACCTCGATGAGGCACACCCGTACCTGCTGCAGATCGGTTGGGCCGGTGGCGAGCAGATTACCGAAGACCCCTACAGCTTCGGCCCGCAACTGGGCGACATGGACCTGTACCTGTTCGCCGAAGGCAACCACCGCGACCTGTCCGGGCGCTTCGGCGCCCAACCCATCCAGGTCGATGGCGTCGATGGCGTGTGTTTCTCGGTGTGGGCACCGAACGCCCGGCGGGTGTCGGTGGTGGGTGACTTCAACAACTGGGATGGCCGCCGCCACCCCATGCGCCTGCGCCACAGCGCCGGGGTGTGGGAGCTGTTCGTGCCGCGCCTGGGCGTGGGCGAAACCTACAAGTTCGAGGTGCTGGGCAAGGACGGCATACTGCCCCTGAAGGCCGACCCGCTGGCGCGCGCCACCGAACTGCCGCCGAGCACCGCATCCAAGGTGGCAGGGGCGCTCAGCCACGACTGGCAAGACCACGACTGGATGGCGCAACGCGCGCAACGCCATGCCTACAGCGCGCCGCTGTCGATCTACGAACTGCACCCGGGGTCGTGGCGCTGCGAGCTGGATGAGGCGGGCGAGGTCGGGCGCTATTACAACTGGCGCGAGCTGGCCGAGCGCCTGGTGCCGTACGTTCAGGAACTGGGCTTCACCCACATCGAACTGCTGCCGATCATGGAGCACCCGTTCGGCGGCTCCTGGGGCTACCAGCCGCTGTCGCTGTTCGCCCCCACCTCGCGCTACGGCAGCGCCGAGGACTTCGCCGCGTTCATCGACGCCTGCCACCAAGGGGGCATTGGTGTACTGCTGGACTGGGTACCGGCGCATTTCCCCACCGACGAACACGGCCTGGCGCGTTTCGACGGCACCGCCCTGTACGAATACGACAACCCTCTGGAGGGCTACCACCAGGACTGGAACACGCTGATCTACAACCTTGGCCGCAACGAAGTGCGCGGCTTCATGATGGCTTCGGCGCTGCACTGGCTGAAGCACTTCCACATCGATGGCCTGCGCGTCGATGCGGTGGCTTCGATGCTGTACCGCGACTACTCGCGCAAGGCCGGCGAATGGGTGCCCAACCGCCACGGCGGGCGCGAGAACCTGGAGGCCATCGACTTCATCCGCCACCTCAACGGCGTGGCGGCCCACGAGGCCCCGGGCGCGCTGATCATCGCCGAGGAGTCCACCGCCTGGCCCGGCGTCAGCCAGCCGACCCAGCAGGGTGGCCTGGGCTTTGCCTACAAGTGGAACATGGGCTGGATGCACGACACCTTGCATTACATTCAGAACGACCCGGTGCACCGCACTTATCATCACAACGAGATGAGCTTCGGGCTGATCTATGCCTATTCCGAGCACTTCATCCTGCCCATCTCCCACGACGAAGTGGTGCACGGCAAGCATTCGCTGATCGACAAGATGCCCGGCGACCGCTGGCAGAAGTTCGCCAACCTGCGTGCCTACCTCACCTTCATGTGGGCGCATCCGGGCAAGAAGCTGCTGTTCATGGGCTGCGAGTTCGGCCAGTGGCGTGAGTGGGACCACGATAGCGAGCTGGACTGGTACCTGCTGCAGTACCCTGAGCACCAGGGTGTACAGCGCCTGGTAGGCGACCTCAACCGCCTGTACCGCGAGGTGCCGGCGTTGCATGAGCAGGATTGCCAGCCGCAGGGGTTCCAGTGGCTGATTGGTGACGATGCGCAGAACAGCGTGTATGCCTGGTTGCGCTGGAGCAGCAGTGGCGAGCCGGTGCTGGTGGTGGCCAACTTCACCCCGGTGCCGCGCGAGGGGTATCGCATTGGCGTGCCGTTTGGCGAACGCTGGCAGGAGCTGTTGAACAGTGATGCGGAGCTGTATGCCGGGTCCAATGTCGGCAACCTGGGGGTCGTGCAAAGTGACGAGATAGCCAGCCATGGGCAGCCGCAGTCGCTGGCCCTGAACCTGCCGCCGCTGGGTGTTCTGATAATGAAACCAGCCTGATGTTTTGCCAGTACTGGCCTCTTCGCGGGTAAACCCGCTCCCACAGGTATTGCACAAGCTTCAGACCCTGTGCGGTCCTTGTGGGAGCGGGTTTCCCGCGAAAGGGCCGAACCTGCCTACCACCGCATCCGCACCCCAAGGCTGCCAATCAACCCATTCAGATCATTGTCGTCGACGTCACTGCTGTAATCGGCACTGACAAACAGCGCCACCGTGGGTGTCACCCGCGCCACCAGCCCCAACCCCAGTTCCACCGTGGTCGAGTAGCGCGAGCTGGAGATCTTGTCGACCTGGTCCAGCTTCACCTCATCGGCATTGCTGAAGTCATACCACACGTTGGTCCGCACATAGGGTTCGATCGGCATGCCGCGTACTTCATAACGCCCGGACAGCCTGGCGCCGACCCGACCGCTCCAGCTCGGCTGGCTGTCGAAGGCCTGCAAGGTCTCTTCCTGCGCCCGGCTGCCGGGGAAGAACTGCTGGTTGATCAACTGTGCCTGTGGCTCGATCACCCAGCCGCCACCCAGGCCGATGGGGATGCCGCCTTCCAGCGAGAAGGTCATCGCGTGGCCGCTGTCGTCCAGTCGCTGGCCGTTTTCGCCTCGACCGTTGACGTCGATGCGTGAACCCATGGCCACGGCATCCAGGTGCCAGCCCTGTTCATGGGTCATGCTCCAGTACACCCCCAGGCTTTCGCCGCTGAGGTTCACGGCGTTGCGTTGCTTGTCGCCCAACAGCTGGCGCATGCCGTTGAAGTTGGTCTGCAGGTTGTTTTGCCCCACGAAGATCCCCGCGCGGTGCACATTGCCCGCTGCAGTTTCACGCACGAACAGGTCCGGGCCGATCATCAGTTGCTGGCTGGGGGCCTCCAGCTGGTCTGGAGGCTGCGCGCCACTGCGCGCGGTGGTGGGGAAGAACTGCGCCCACTGGCTGGCGACCAGGTCCGGTGCAGGCTGCCCATGGCGTTCGCTCATCTTTTGCGAGAACGCGTTCAAGGTACCGATACTCAAGCCACTGGCGCTGACCGGGTCGAGCGTAAGCTGTGGTACTGCCGGTTGGTGCAGGAAGCCGGGCGAGGTCGGGTCGTCCTGCAGTTCATACGCGATAGTTTCCACCGGGGTTGCCAGAAGCAGCGACGTGGAAACCGCGTAGAAAATGCTTTCGAAGCGCAAGGGGTTCGAGGTGCTTTTCATGGCGGATCTCCTTTGTTTTTGTGTTACAGCCCTAGGACCTGGCCTGTTGTCACGAGCTGTACGGCAAAAACAGTGGGCGACCCAAACCAGCACGCCTGGCTTTTCGCAGCGCGCACGAAGGCGCGAGCTAGAGGCCCTGCGCGAGATCATTACTGCTAGATATGTTCAGCTAAGGAGAGGGCGCCGCTTGCGTCAAGAAAGCGTGAAGGATGTGTTCAGGTTCCGTGGCTTTGTTCAACTTGTTGAATCACAAGATAATTCGGCTAGGTATAGCCAGGTTCGCTATTTGCCGTGCTGCGGCTATGAAGAATGATTGCTAAGCCTGACTTCGACCGACAACGGCAGGTGGTCCGACAGGTGCGACCAAGGTTTGTGCCCCAGAATCCGCGGCCCATGGCTTTCGGCGTTGCGCAGGTAGACACGGTCCAGGCGCAACAGCGGCAGCCGCGCAGGATAGGTGCGGGCCAGGTGGCCATGGTGGCGTTCGAAGGCCTCGTGCAGGTCACGCTGCAGGCCCAAGGTGCGGTTGCCGTGGGATTTCCAGTCGTTGAAGTCGCCAGCGATGATCACCGGGGCGTCGGCGGGCAAGGATTCGAGCAGCTTGCGCAGCAGTTGCAGCTGCTTCTGGCGGTGGCTTTCCAGTAACGACAAGTGCACGCAGATGGCATGCACCTGATGCTGGCCAGGCACGTCGAGGACGCAGTGCAGCAGGCCACGTCGTTCGGGGCCGGTGATCGACACGTCGAGGTTGCGATGTTCGATGATCGGGTATTTGGACAGCAGCGCGTTGCCGTGGTGGCCGTCAGGATAGACCGCGTTGCGCCCGTAGGCGAAGTCGCTCCACATGCTGTCGGCGAGGAACTCGTACTGCGAGGTCTGCGGCCAGCCGGGGTAGCGCGCGGCGTGGCGGTCGTGGCTGCCGAGCACCTCCTGGAGAAAGACGATGTCGGCCTGGGTGCTGCGCACCGCCTCGCGCAGTTCCGGCAGGATGAAGCGCCGGTTGAAGGCGGTGAAGCCCTTGTGGGTATTCACCGTCAGCACCCGCAGCCGCTTCACGGCCGGGGCCTGGTTGACACTGGCGAAACCTTTACTGCCGGCTTCGGGGTTCACGGTTACTCCTCGGTCAACGGGTTTGCGCGGATCCTTGTAGGAGCAGCCTTGTGCTGCGAAAGGGCCGATAAGGCAAACCACTTGCTGTGCCGGTAAAGGCCTCTTCGCAGCACAAGGCTGCTCCTACAAGGGACAGGTACCAAACTGTCAGGTTCACTCCTCATCACGCTGCAACACCATCAGCAGCAACGACCGCCCCTTCACCTCGAAGGTGCTGTCGAACTGCAGATGCTGCCCCTTGCGCAGCTCTGGCCGGTCGGTATCGACCAGGCAACTCCAGTAATCCCCCTCGGGCACGGTTGGCAGCTGGAACGGCACGATGTCATGGTGGGCATTGACGATCAGCAGCACGGTGGCCTCGGCGCCTGGCCTGGCAATGCCGCTGACCTGGGCACGGCCATCGATCAACATGCCCAGGCAACGCCCGTGCGGGTCTTCCCATTGTTCCACGCTCATCTCGTTGCCATCCGGTGCCAGCCAGGTCACATCCTTGACACCGATCGCCTCATTGTAGTCGCCAACCAGGAAGCGCGAGCGGCGCAGTACCGGGTAGGCCAGGCGCAGGCGGGTGAGGCGCTTGACGAAAGCCAGCAGCTCTTTGCCCTCCTGGTCCAGGTCCCAGTTCACCCAGCCGATCTCGCTGTCCTGGCAATAGGCATTGTTGTTGCCGTGCTGGGTACGGCTGAACTCGTCACCGGCGACGATCATCGGCGTGCCTTGGGCCAGCAGCAGGGTTGCGAAATAGTTGCGCATCTGGCGCATGCGCAGGGCATTCACGGCCGGGTCGTCGGTTGGCCCCTCGACACCGCAGTTCCATGACAGGTTGTTATCGGTGCCGTCCTGGTTGTTCTCGTCGTTGTCCTCGTTGTGCTTGTGGTTGTACGACACCAGGTCGCGCAAGGTGAAACCGTCGTGGGCGGTGACGAAGTTGACCGAGGCATAGGGGCGCCGGCCACGGTTGTTGAACATGTCCCCCGAGGCTGTCATGCGCGAGGCAAAGTCGGCCAGTTGGCCTTCGTCGCCTTTCCAGAAGGCGCGCACGGTGTCGCGGAAGCGGTCGTTCCACTCTGCCCAGCCCGGGGCAAAGTTGCCCACCTGGTAGCCGCCCGGGCCGCAGTCCCATGGTTCGGCAATCAGCTTCACCTGGCTCAGCATCGGGTCCTGGCGGCAGGCGACGAGGAAGCCGTGGCGTTCGCTGTAGCCGTCGTGGTAGCGGCCAAGGATGGTCGCCAGGTCGAAGCGGAAGCCGTCCACGTGCATTTCGCCGGCCCAGTAGCGCAGCGAGTCGGTGACCAGCTGCAGCACGCAGGGGTGGCTCAGGTCCAGGGTGTTGCCGGTGCCGGAATCGTTGATGTAATAGCGCTTGTCGTCCGGCATCAGGCGGTAGTACGAGGCGTTGTCGATACCGCGCATCGACAGCGTGGGGCCGCGCTCGTTGCCTTCGGCGGTGTGGTTGTAGACCACATCCAGGATCACCTCCAGCCCGGCGTCGTGCAGGTGTGCGACCATTTCCTTGAACTCGGCGATCTTGCCGCTGGCCAGGTAACGCGGGTGGGGCGCAAAGAAGGCGATGCTGTTGTAGCCCCAGTAGTTGTTCAGGCCCTTGTCCAGCAGGTGCTGGTCGTTGACGAAGGCGTGAATCGGCAGCAGCTCGATGCTGGAAACGCCCAGCTCCTTGATGTGCTTGAGCAACTCGTCATTGGCCAGGCCGGCGAAGGTGCCGCGCAGTTCTTCCGGCACCGCTGGGTGGCGCATGCTGATGCCACGGGTGTGGGCCTCATAAATGATCGTACGCTCCCAGGGGATCTGCACGCGCTGGTCGCGGCCCCAGGTGAATGCAGGGTCGATCACCTTGCACTTGGGCACGAAGGGCGCGCTGTCGCGCTCGTCGAACGACAGATCGCCGTCGGGGTGGCCGATGGTGTAGCCGAACAGTGCTTCGGACCATTGCAGGCTGCCGACCAGTTGCTTGGCATACGGGTCGATCAGCAGTTTGTTGGGGTTGAAGCGGTGGCCGTTCTCCGGCTCGTAGGGGCCGTGCACGCGGTAGCCGTAGACCAGCCCTGGGTGAGCGTCAGGCAGGTAGCCGTGGTAGATCTCGTCGGTGTATTCGGGGAGCTCGATGCGTTCGATTTCGTGCTCGCCGGTGGAGTCGAACAGGCACAGCTCGACCTTGGTGGCATTGGCCGAGAACAGGGCAAAGTTGACCCCAAGGCCATCCCAGGTGGCGCCGAGGGGGAAGGGCAGGCCTTCGCGGATACGCGACGGGGCTACCGAGCGGGTTTTCTTCGGGGTGCGGGGGCTCATGGCGGTCCTCTGTGGCCGTGGTGGTGGAGGGAGCTGCGTAGGCCTGTACCGGCCTCTTCGCGGGTGAAACCGCTCCTACAGGGATAGCGCCAGGCTTGAGGATGACGGGGTACCTGTGGGAGCGGGTTTACCCGCGAAGAGGCCGGTGCAGGCTCAACCGGCAGCCGGCTTTTTCACCGCCCGGGGTTTCTTCACAGCCACGGCCTTCTCAACCGGTTCAGCCGCTACCTTGGGCTTGGCCGGGGCCCGTTTGCGCGGCGCCGCCTTGGGTGCCAGTGCCTCGGCTTCGGCCAGCTTGCGAGCCATGTCCCAATGGCGGTCTTCCTGGCCGGCGGGCTTACCCTCGGACTCCCAGATCTGGTAGGCAAATTCGCGGATACGTTTTTCATCAACACTCATCATGACGCTCCTGATGTTCAAGATTGTTGTATCAGCAGGTTGACCGGAAACTCCGCCAGCACGGCGCTCAACATCAGCTCCCTGCAAGAGCTGACCGCGGCACTGGGGAAAAGTCCCGTCGAGTTGGCAGGCGACAAGGCAAACGGCAGGTTTACCCGGGTGTCGTCCCAGTTCTGTGCCGGGATCAGGGGTATCGGTGCACCTGCCAGCAGGGTACTGGCCAGGCGTGGCGCGATGATGACGGCCCGTTCGCCCTCGCCAAGGCGAGCGAACGCGATCACCTTGTCGGCATGCCGACCCTGCACGGTCAGGGGCAGGTAAGCGCCACGACGGAACAGCTCGGCATGGGCCTGGCGGCAGTCCAGCACCCGGGCGATCAGCGCCTGCTTGAGGTGGCCATCGCGCCAGTGTTCCAGCAGTTCGGCAACCGGCGTTGCATCGTCCAGGGTGCGACGCCGGCACGCGTAGTCCACGGCGCGCCGGTTATCCGGGTCGACCAGGCTGAAATCCCAGTATTCGTTGCCCTGGTACAGGTCCGGTACGCCCGGCGTGGTCATGCGCAGCAGGGCCTGGACCAGGCCGTTGAGGGCACCGGGGCAGGCCAGCAGCTGTGAGGCGTCGGCCAGCGACTTGCGCAGCTGCTGGTTCTCGCCGTCCAGCAGCAGGCCATCGATGTAGCGGGCACAGGCGCTTTCGTAGGCTTCGTTCGGGGCGCTCCAGCTGCTGCGCAGCTTGGCCTCGCGCAGGGCTTTCTGCTGCCACTGGCGAATGCGTTCGGCGTACTGGCCAAGGGCGTTGACATCGTGCAGGTCGAGGTCCAGCGGCCAGCTGCCCAGCAAGGTCTGCAACAGCATCAGCTCGTCGCCGGGGCTGGGCGCCAGGCCGTCATCCAGTTGCGTGCGCAACGGCGTGGCCAGTTCGCGCCAGTGTTCCATTCGGCTGGCCAGCCACGGGCCGCGCTCGCTGAGCACGGCCAGGCGTGCACGAGTGTCTTCGCCGCGCTTGTGGTCATGGGTGGCGCTTGCCAGCAGGTTGTCGGGGAAGTCGCGCAGGCGCCGCTGGGCCTCGTTGTGGAAGTGCTCGAGCGGGGCGCTGAAACGCTCGGCGTCGAAGCCCACATCGTTGCGCGACAGCAGCCGCGCGCTGCGGTAGAAGGCGGTGTCTTCCACGGCCTTGGCGGCGCTGGGTGCGGTCAGTTGCTGGAAGCGCACGCAGGCGTGGCGTAGCTGCTTGCGCGCCCGGCCTGCTGGCAGGCGGCGCCAGGCTTGCCCGCCCAGCCATTGTTGCAGGTGCTCGAGCAGTGGCCAGTCGGCTTCGCCGAGGTCGAGGCGGGCATTGGCCAGGGCCTGCTGGAAAAACCCTTCGTCTTCTGCCGGGCGCCCGCAGGCATTGAAGTAGGTGCGATACACCGGGTAATGCGCCACCAGCGCCTGCAAGGCACGGCGAATCGCGCCCAGGGTCAGGTCGCGGGTCATCAGGTCGTTGCGCGCCACCTGCAACAGCGCCTGGGCCACCGACTCGCAGTCGCCGGCCAGGCTGGCATTGAGTACCAGGTGGCGGGCCTGACGTACTTCTTCGGGGAAGTCGGGGCGTTCGCTCACATTGGCCCACAGCTCGGTCAGCGCTGCTTCGCCTGCCGGGTCGTGCTGCAGCAGCGAAACCTGGTTCATGAATTCGTAGCCGGTAGTGCCATCGGTAAGCCAGTCGCGGTGCAGGTGCTCGTTGGCGCCGAGGATCTTCTCCACGTAGATCGGGAAATGCTCCAGGGCGGCATTCAACGGCCGCCGTGCCAGCAGGCCATCGACCCGTCGGCGCAGCTTGCGACAGTAACCGCGCGGGTCGGCCAGGCCGTCGATATGGTCGATGCGCAGGCCGTCCACCAGGCCGCGCTCGATCAGTTCGAACAGCTTGGCGTGGGTGGCCTCGAACACCACCGCGCGTTCCACCCGCAAGCCGCCCAGCTCGTTGATGTCGAAGAAGCGCCGCCAGTTGATGTCGTCGGCGGCGGTACGCCAGCTGGCCAGGCGGTAGGTCTGGCGTTCCAACAGCAGGTGCAGGCGCTTGAAGCCATTCTCGCTGCGGCTGTCGAACGCCACCAGAGCCGATTCGAGGTCAGCGCCTTCGCCCGCCAGGCGCGCCAGTTCAGCTTGCAGGGGCAGGGCGTCGGCCAGCGGCGTGGCCGATGCGTTCAACGCGGTGAAGCGTTCCGCCAGGGCCTTGAGCGCCGGCTCCGGGCTGAGCGCGAGAATCCAGCCATAATCGACCGGGCAGATCGGGAAGCGGTGTTGGTAATGGGCGACCTGCAGCAGCCCATGGTGCTTGTCGAACTCGAGCGGTATCTCGCCATTTTTCAGCGCCACGCCATAGTCGCTGGCGAGGAACGGCAACAGCAACTGGCCGGCCAGCAGTGGGTCGCTGGAGTGCCACTGGATGTCGAAGAACTCTGCATACGGGCTGCGCCGACCCCAGGCCAGCAGGCTCTGCCACCAGGGGTTGTCGGCACCGCCCACGGCCATGTGGTTGGACACCGTGTCGAGGATCAGCCCCATGCCGTGCTGACGCAGGGCGGCGACCAGCCGTTGCAGCGCCGCTTCGCCGCCCAGCTCGGGGTTGACGCAGGTCGGGTCGACCACGTCGTAGCCATGGCGCGAGCCGGCGCGGGCCTTGAGGATGGGCGAGGCATACAGGTGGCTGATGCCCAATTGGGCGAAGTACGGCACCAGCGGCACGGCCTGATCGAGGGTGAAGTCACTGTGAAACTGCAGGCGCAGGGTCGCGGTCAGCGCTTTCATCGGTCACGCTCCCAAGCCTGTTCGCGGGCCTGGGCCAGCAGTTCCAGGCGCCGCGCAGCGTCTTCGTCGTCGAGCAGTTCACGTACCGGCCGGGCAAAGCGTCGGCGCCAGTTGGGGTGGCCGGCGGTGGTGCCCGGCAGGTTGGGTTGCTCGTCACAACCCAGCAGGTCTTCCAATGGCACCAGCACCAGCGGTGCGCGGGTGTGGCCAACGTAACGGATGGCAGCGTCGATCAGCGCGTCGTTGTTCGGCAGCGTGCCGTAGTTGGCCTCCAGGGTGCGGCGCAAACCATCGTGCTCCTTCTGCCGCTCGTGGCGCCAGTGCAGTTCGGTGGCAGCATCGATCAGTTGCAGGCGGTGGCTCCAGTCGATGTCGCGGTTTTCCAGCCAGCCGGCCAGCGGCGCCAGGTCGTGGGTGCCGGTGGTGGCCAGGGCGTTGTCCGGCCAGTCGAGAATCGGCTTGAAATGGCCGGGCTGGGTCTGCTCGAAGGGCAGCACGCGCATGCCCAGCACGGCCTTGGCCGCCAGTTGCTCGCGCAGGCCGTCCGGCACGGTGCCCAGGTCTTCGCCGAGGATGATTGCCTGGTGGCGCACCGACTCCAGGGCCAGCAGGCGTAACAGATCATCCAGCGGGTAGTTGAGGTAGGCGCCTTCGCTGGGCTTGGCCCCCTGCGGGATCAGCCACAGCCGGCGCAGGCCCATGACATGGTCGATGCGCAGGCCGCCGGCGTGGGCGAGGTTGGCCCGGAGCATTTCGATGAAAGCGCGGTAGCCGTTGCGCTTGAGCCCTTCAGGCGAGAAGGCGCAGATGCCCCAGTCCTGGCCGGCACGGTTGAGGATGTCAGGCGGTGCACCCACCTTCAGGCCTGCCAGCAGCTCGTCCTGGCGGCTCCAGGCCTGGCTGCCGGCACCGTCGGCGCCCACCGCCAGGTCAGCTATCAGGCCGACCGCCATGCCGTTGCCGCGCGCTGCTTCCTGGGCGCGTTGCAGGCCCCGTTCGGTCAGCCATTGGCAGAAGGCATGGAACTCGATCTTGGCCGGGTAGGCGTTGGCGAAGGCCTCCACTTCCGGGTGGTATGGGTCGTGCCAGGCCTTGGGCCAGTGGCGCCAGTCGGCGCCCAGGCCATGCTCCACGGCCTGGGCCTGCAGCACCTCGAAGCGGCAATGGTGCTCCAGGGCCTGGCCACCGGCTTCGCGGAAGCTGTCGAAATCCTTGCGCAGCGGGTGGTCGCCCTGGCTGAAGCCCTGGTACAGGGCTTCGAGCAGGCGCTGTCGGGCGCTGGCGGCACGCGGCCAGTCTACCAGCGGGCCTTGCTCAAGGTCTTCGAGCTGTTGCTCCAGGCCGCAGGCTTCGATGGCCACGCGCACCTCCCGCTCGCCGAGCAGCGCGGCTGGGCTGGCGTACAGGGTATTGAGCAGCAGGCGGCTGGAGGGCGAGTAGGGGCTGTAGTGCGTCTGGTCGATGGCCGACAGGGCGTGGATCGGGCTGATGGCCAAGGCATCGGCGCCGCGTTCGGCAGCCGCGCGGGCCAGTTGTTCCAGGGCCAGGCAGTCGCCATAGCCGCCATCGCCGGGGCGGCGCAAGCTGTACAGCTGCACCGCCAGGCCCCAGCAGCGCGGTGGCGGCTGTTGCACCTGGTCTTCAAGGCTGTGGCAGCGCAGCGGGGCCACGGCCACGGTGAAGCGGCGGCTGTCGATTTCCACCTGGTGGTAGCCGATGGGCAGCGCGCCGGGCAGGCGGGCCTGGTCGTCGAGGCTGAGGGTGAGGGCGCTGTGGTCCTCCAGGGTGCAGTGCGCGACGCTGGCGGCGCTGAAGTAGCGCGCCAGTGCCAATGGCTGGCCTAGGTCGGCGGTCAGCAGCGGCGGCAGGTGCTCACTGTCTTCGGCAGCGTCCACGGCGCGCAGGCTGGCGGCGATGGCGGCGTCATCGTTGGCAGGGTGGCCAAGGCCTTCAAGTATGTTGCGCAGTACCTCGTCGCTGACACGCTGGGGCCGGGCATTGGCGTCGATCCAGTCGCGGCTCAGCCCGACGCGGCTCGCCAGACGGTGCAGGGCGGTTTCGCTCATGGGCGCTCCTGGGCAGGGGGAAGCAGGCTGACCACGCAGCTGTATGCGGCCAGATGGGTATCGGGGTGCCGGGTGTCGCTGCTGTCGAACAGGCGGTTGGCCGGCGCGGGCAACTCGACCACCTGCGGGGTGGCGGCCAGGTTCAGGTCGATGCGCAGGGTGGTGCCATTGCCCAGGCACCAGCGTGCGGTCAGGGCCTTGTCGCCGTGTACTTCGGCGCCCAGCGCGCGGCTGCCGGGCAGGTGCGGGATCACATGGCGGCGGCGCAGTTCGAGCAGGTGCTGGTACAGGCCGTGCCAGCCGGCGATCACTTCCTTGCCTTGCGGGCGGGAGGCCTCGAAGGTCTGTTCGGCGTTGGGGTCGGGGATGCGTTGGCGCTGCTCGGGGTCGGCGAAGGCGGCGAAATGGGCGAACTCGCCGCGCCGGCCTTCGCGCACGGCGTCGGCCAGCTGGTCATGGAAGTCGGTGAAGAACAGGAACGGCCGGCAGCTGCCATCGTCGTCGCCCATGAACAGCAGCGGAATCATCGGCGCCAGCAGCAACAGCCCGGTGGCTGCCCGCAGCGCCTGCGGTGGGCACAGGCGGGTCAGGCGCTCGCCCAGGGCGCGGTTGCCGACCTGGTCATGGTTCTGCAGGAACAGCACGAAAGCGCTGGGTGGCAGGTGCGCGCTGGGTTCGCCGCGGGGCGTGCCATGGCGGTTGGCCTGGCCCTGGAACACGAAACCTTCGGCAAGGCAGCGGGCCAGCTGGTCGATGGGGCGCTGCTGGTAGTCGGCGTAGTAGCCTTCGGTTTCGCCGGTCAGCAGCACATGCAAAGCATTGTGGCCGTCGTCGTTCCACTGGGCGTCGAAGCCTTGCTCCAGCAGGAAGGCCTGGTTGTGTTCGTTCTCAAGTACCAGCCATACGTGGCGGCCCGGTTCCACCGCAGCGCGTACCCTTTGCGCCAGCTCGACCAGAAAGTCGGGCTGGTCGATGGCGTGCACGGCATCCAGGCGCAGGCCGTCAAAGCGGTAGTCGCACAGCCACATCAGGGCGTTCTGGATGAAGAATTCGCGCACCTGCGGGCGACGGAAGTCGATGGCTGCGCCCCAGGGGGTCTGCCGGTCTTCGCGGAAGAACGGGCTGGCGTACTGGTGCAGGTAATTGCCGTCAGGGCCGAAGTGGTTGTACACCACATCGACCAGCACCATCAGCCCGTGGCCATGTGCCTGGTCGACCAGCGCACACAGCTGCTCGGGGCTGCCATAGGTGTTTTGCGGCGCATAGGGCAACACGCCGTCGTAACCCCAGTTGCGCTCGCCGGGGAACTGCCCCAGCGGCATCAGTTCGACGGCACTGATGCCCAGTTCGGCCAGCCGCGGCAGTTGCCGGGCGACCCCGGCGTAGCCATCGAGCAGGCCGACATGCAGCTCCTGTATGACCGCCTCGTGCCAGGGCCGGCCTTGCCAGGGGTGTCGCCAGGCATAGCTGGCCACATTCACCACCTGGCTCGGCCCCTGCACGCCATCGGGCTGATAGCGCGAGGCCGGGTCGGCCACCTTCAGTGCACCGTCGATACGGTAGTTGTAACGGTCACCGGCCTGGCACGGGGCCACGCCGGTGAACCAGCCATCATCGTCGGGCAACAGCTCGATGGCCGGCTGCTGCTCCAGTTCCACGCTCACGCTGCGCGCATCCGGCGCCCAGAGGGCGAAGCGCGCCGACGTGGCGTCCAGCAGGTGTGCGCCATGCCTGTGCATCTTCAACTCCCCGCTCAGTAGTGGCTGTGCTGCGCCTGCTTGACCAGGTCCTCGTACAGACGTGCATAGGGCTCCACGGCCTGGCACCAGTTGAACGGTTGGGTCATCGACAGGCAGCGCATGGCGTTCAGCAGGTCCTTCTTGCCATATACATAAAAGGCGCGGCTGAGTGCCTCGCGATAGCTCTCGACGGTGGACTCGTTGAACAGGAAGCCGGTAACGCCGCACTCGATGGTGTCGGCCAGGCCACCGGTCTTGCGCGCTACCGGCAGCGAGCCGAAGCGCTGCGCGTACATCTGGCTGAGGCCGCATGGCTCGTAGCGAGACGGCATCAGCAGGAAGTCGCTGCCGGCGAACATGCGCCGGGCATCGGTTTCGTTGAAGCCGATGCGCACGCCGATACGGCCCGGGTGGCGTAGCGCCAGTTCGCGCATGGCCTGCTCTTCTTCCGGCTCGCCACGGCCGATGATCGCGATTTGCCCGCCTTGCTCGACGATGTAGTCGGCCACACCCAGGGTCAGGTCCAGGCCTTTCTGGTAGACCAGGCGCGAAACCACTGCGAACAAGGGCCCTTCGGAGGGTTGCAGTTCGAACAGCGCGCGTACTTCCTGGGCATTGCGCGCCTTGCCTTCCCAGTCGTTGATGCTGAAGTTGTGCTGCAGGTGCTTGTCGGTGGCCGAGTCCCAGCTTTCGTCGATGCCGTTGGGAATGCCGCCGAGCAGGCCTTGCTGGGCCTTGCTGGCGAGGAAACCGTCCAGGCCGCAGCCAAATTCCGGGGTAGTGATTTCCCGGGCATAGGTGGCGCTGACCGTGGTGATGTGGCTGGCGTAGGCCAGGCCAGCCTTGAGGAACGACAGCTTGCCGTAGAACTCCATGCCTTCCTGCTGCATGGCGTGTTCGGGGATTGCCAGTTCCGGGCTGCAGCCGCGGCTGTACACACCTTGGTAGGCCAGGTTGTGGATGGTGAACAGGGTTGGCGTGCTCAGCCCGCGCCAGTGCATGTAGGCCGGTGCCAGGCCGGCGGGCCAGTCGTGGGCGTGCACCACTTCGGGCTTCCAGTGGATCCTGCCTTCGCCGGCGGCGATTTCGGCGGCGGCCAGGCCCAGGCGGGCGAAGCGGATGTGGTTGTCGGGCCAGTCGCGGCCGTTGTTGGCACCGTAGGGAGTGCCGTCACGCTGGTACAGCTCCGGGCAGATCAGCACATAGATGACCAGGCCGTCGGCCATGTCCATGCGCCCGATCTTGCACGGCGGCAGTGCGGCGTGGCCACCCAGTTCACCGACGATGTGGATGGGGTTGTCGCTTTCCATCACCTGCCGGTAGCCGGGGATCAGCACCCGCACATCGTGCAGGTGCGCCAGGGCACGTGGCAGGGCTGCGGACACGTCTCCCAGGCCACCGGTTTTCACCAGGTCGGCGATTTCCGAGGTCACGAACAAAATCTTGCGCTTGTTGCGGTTGTGCTGGCGCTGGGCGCCGGGTGCCTTGCCTGTCGTGGCGACGTCCGGGGTTAGCGGTTCGCGGTTGTCCGGGTTGAATGAATCTACGTGAGGCTCGACAGCGGCACTGATCATACTTCTCTCCGTCCCTATGCTTGGCCGGGTGCTGGCACCCGTGGCGATGTTTCGTGTTGGTTCTCTCTGATTCTGGATTCTGCGTAGTGCGTTCCATGCCCCAGGGTCGTGCACGCAGGCACGGCGCGATCGGCATTCCGGCCGAAGGCGATTGGGCTGGTGGGGTATGTGGGCCGATGCTGGGAAGTCCCTTTGCGTTTGGCCTACTTAGTTCCTGACCTGCCCGCGTTCCGGAAAGTTCGACTTTTTTTCGTCACTCGTCCGTTGAGCAAATGGCGGGCCGAAACCCGAGTGTAGGAGAGAAATAGATGAAAAGGTGACCCGCTGGTCACTATTGTCATGCCGCGGAATAGACGCAAACGTTGGCGTTTGTGACCGAATGTGAATAGGTGCGGGCGGGGGTATGGGGATGGTGCGCCAAATTGTGGCTTTCAGGTGCTAATGCACCAGAGTGGGGCGCAAGGCAGATGTTGGATTCTTTCGCAGTCTTCGTGGGAGCGGGCTTGCCCGCGAAGAAGCCGGGCCTGGAAAAGAGGAATCAGAGAGAGACAAGCAGGGTGGGAGCCGTTCAGCTCCCACGAGAAGAAGGTAGAATCAGAGGCTGACAGCTTTGTCTTCAGCGCGTTGTTGCGCCAGCAGCAGGTTCAGTTGGGCGACCTGCTGGCGCAGCTGGTCACGTTCGTCCTTCAGTTTACGCAGCTCATCACGGCGCACGGAGACATAGAGGGTCTGGGTTGGGGTTGCAGGCATCAAAGTACCCATGGACACACCTCGCGGTTTTGGCTGGTGACAAGTTAAAGCGTAGACGCTTCACGCGGGCGCATTCTGAATTCTTTCGCAGGTCTTGGGAACTTTTTTGTTTATCGTGGTCCCGCCGTTCGTCGCTGAACCCTCGAGCGGTACGCTGGACTAATCTGAAAAGCTGGATTGTGTTGTCATTTATTTCGAAAGGGGAGCATCGGCTCATGCAACTGGGAATCATCGGGCTGGGCCGCATGGGCGGCAATATCGCAAGGCGCCTGATGCGCGCCGGCCACCGTACTGTGGTGCATGACCGCAACCGTGAGGCCATCACCGGTCTGGAGGGCGAGGGCGCCCAGGGTGCGCACGACCTCGGTGCGCTGGTACAGAAGCTGAAAGCGCCGCGCGCGGTGTGGGTCATGTTGCCCGCCGGCGAGCCCACCGAGCAGACCATCGCCCAACTGGCCGAACTGCTGGAGCCGGGCGATGCGATCATCGATGGCGGCAACACCTTCTACAAGGACGACATGCGCCGCGCCGCCGAACTGGCCAAGCGCGGGCTGCATTACCTGGATGTCGGCACCTCGGGCGGTGTGTGGGGCCTGGACCGTGGCTACTGCATGATGATCGGTGGCGAAAAGGACGTGTTCGAGCGCCTGGAGCCGCTGTTCAAGGCGCTGGCCCCGGGCGTGGGTGACATCCCGCGTACCCATGGCCGCAGCGGCGAGCACCAGCGTGCCGAGCACGGCTACATCCATGCCGGCCCACCCGGTGCCGGGCACTACGTGAAAATGGTGCACAACGGCATCGAATACGGCCTGATGCAGGCATACGCCGAAGGCTTCGACCTGCTGCGCAGCAAGGGCGGCAACGAACTGCCGGAAGACCAGCGTTTCGACCTGAACGTTGCAGAAATCGCCGAAGTGTGGCGGCGCGGTAGCGTGGTCACCTCGTGGCTGCTCGACCTCACCGCCGATGCGCTGGTGGCCGACCCGCAGCTGTCGCAATTCAGTGGCTCGGTGTCCGACAGTGGTGAGGGCCGCTGGACCATCGACGCCGCCGTCGAGCAGGCGGTGCCGGTGCCGGTGCTGTCCAGCGCGCTGTTCGCCCGCTTCCGCTCGCGCCAGCAGCAAGGCACCTATGGTGACAAGATTCTCTCGGCCATGCGCCTGGGCTTCGGTGGCCACGTCGAGAAAAAAGCCGAATGACCAAACAGAGCATTCCGGCTGCTCCGCCATGCACCCTGTTCCTGTTCGGCGCCAATGGCGACCTGGTAAAGCGCCTGCTGATGCCGGCGCTTTACAACCTCAGCCGTGACGGTCTGCTGGACCGCAACCTGCGCATTGTTGGCGTCGACCACAACCCGGCCACTGCCGAGGAATTCGCCGAACGCCTGCACGCGTTCATGGTCGAGCGTGACAAAGGCGGCGAGGGCAAGGCCAAGTGCCTGGATGAGAAGCTCTGGGCACGCCTGGCCAAGCGCCTGGATTACCAGACCGGCGACTTCCTCGACCCGGCCACCTACCAGGCCCTTGCCAAGCGCATCGACACAACCCGCCATGGCAACGCCATCTTCTACCTGGCGACCTCGCCGCGCTTCTTCCCCGAGGTGGCGCAGCGCCTGGGGCAGGCCGGGCTGCTCGACGAATCGGCCGGCGGCTTTCGCCGGGTCGTGGTGGAAAAGCCCTTTGGCACCGACCTGGCCAGCGCCGAGGCGCTCAACGCCTGCCTGCTGAAGGTGATGGGCGAGCGGCAGATCTACCGCATCGACCATTACCTGGGCAAAGAGACGGTGCAGAACATCCTGGTCAGCCGGTTCTCCAACGGCTTGTTCGAATCGTTCTGGAACAACCACTACATCGACCATGTGCAGATCACCGCCGCGGAAACCGTCGGCGTCGAGACCCGTGGTGCGTTCTATGACAGCACCGGAGCGCTGCGCGACATGGTGCCCAACCACCTGTTCCAGTTGCTGGCGATGGTGGCCATGGAACCCCCGGCCGCGTTCGCCGCCGATGCCGTGCGCAGCGAAAAGGCCAAGGTGGTCGGCGCCATCCGCCCATGGTCGGCGAAGATGGCCCTGAAAAATTCCGTGCGTGGCCAGTACGGCGCCGGCAAACAGGGGCGCAAGCAGTTGCCTGGCTACCGCCACGAGCCCAACGTCGCGGCGGATAGCCAGACCGAGACCTATGTGGCGCTCAAGGTGATGATCGACAACTGGCGCTGGGCCGGCGTGCCGTTCTACCTGCGTACTGGCAAGCGCATGAGCGTGCGTGATACCGAAATCGCCATCTGCTTCAAGCCTGCGCCCTATGCGCAGTTCCGCGAGTCGGAGCTGGAGCGGCCCAAGCCCAATTACCTGAAGATCCAGATCCAGCCCAACGAAGGCATGTGGTTCGACCTGCAGGCCAAGCGCCCCGGGCCGGAGCTGGTGATGGAGAATGTCGAGCTGGGCTTTGCCTACAAGGACTTCTTCAAGATGACCCCGGCGACCGGCTACGAGACGCTGATCTACGACTGCCTGACCGGTGACCAGACCTTGTTCCAGCGGGCTGACAACATCGAGAACGGCTGGCGCGCGGTGCAGCCGTTCATCGATGCCTGGGCCCAGGGCGGCGAGGTGCATGAGTACCCGGCCGGTGAAGACGGGCCCGAGGCCGGCAATGAATTGCTGGCGCGGGACAAGCGCGAGTGGCATCGCTTGGGGTGAGGTTTCTGTAAGGCCTGTGCCGGCCCTTTCGCGGGTAAACCCGCTCCCACAGGGATATCGATGGTTTCAAGGCCTGTGATGTACCTGTGGGAGCGGGTTTACCCGCGAAGAGGCCGTCACAGGCAACCACACAAAGGAGCCCCAATGCCTGCCCACATCGAAGACTATGCCCTGCTGGGCAACTGCCGCAGCGCCGCCCTGGTCAGCCGCGATGGCTCGCTCGACTGGCTGTGCCTGCCACGCTTCGACGCCCCCGCGGTATTCGCCGCACTGCTGGGCAACGAGGAAAACGGCCGCTGGCGCCTGGCCCCCTGCGACCCGGTCGAATACAGTAGCCGCCAATACCTGGACGACACCCTGGTGCTGGAAACCACCTGGGTCACTGCCACCGGCCGCGCCCGTGTGCTCGACTTCATGCCGCTGGGCGAGGTCAACTCGCTGGTGCGTATCGTCGAGGGCCTCGCAGGCGAAACCAACTTCGAGATGGACCTGGTGATGCGCTTCGACTATGGCCGCAGCGTGCCCTGGGTAGAACGCCTGGACCCGCGGACCCTCAGCGCCGTCGCCGGCCCCGACCGGCTGATCCTGTGCAGCACCGTCCCCCCGCATGCCCGCGACCAGCACACGGTCGCCCGCTTTCGCGTTGGCGCGGGCGAACGCCAGGTGTTCAGCCTGCGCCACCAGCCCTCGCACCTGCCGGTGCAGCCCGGCTGTGATATCGACCAAGCGCTGGCGCAGACCATCGACCAATGGCAGGCCTTCGCCGCCCGCTGCCCACAGGTGGGCCCATACTCCGCCCTGGTGCGCCGCTCGCTGCTGACCCTCAAGGCCATGACCTACGCGCCCACCGGCGGCATCGTTGCCGCCGTCACCACCTCGCTGCCCGAGCGCATCGGCCACGAGCGCAACTGGGACTACCGCTTCTGTTGGCTACGCGACGCGACCATGACCCTGCTGGCCTTCATGAACCTCGGCTACTTCGACGAAGCCCAGGCCTGGCGCGAGTGGCTGTTGCGCTCGGTGGCCGGCAACCCCGAGCAGATGCAGATCATGTACGGCCTGGCCGGTGAGCGCGACCTGCAGGAATACACCTTGCCGTGGCTGGCCGGCTACGAGCACTCGCAACCGGTGCGGGTGGGCAATGCAGCGTCGGCGCAGATGCAACTGGACATCTACGGTGAACTCGCCGATGCCATGACCCAGGCAATCAAGGGTGGATTGCCTCGCCATCCACGTAGCGCCGCCATCTCACGTCTGATCCTGCCTTACGTCGAGCGCATCTGGCGCCAGCCGGACGAAGGCATCTGGGAAGTGCGCGGCGGCCGGCAGCAGTTCGTGCACTCCAAGGTCATGGCCTGGGTTGCCTTCGACCGTGCCGCAGGGCTGGCCGACACCACCGAGGAAGGCCGCGAGCGTGGTCAGCATTACCGCCAGGTGGCTGACGAGATTCGTCGTGAAGTATGCGCGCGGGGCCTGGACCCCAGCGGCCGTTTTTTCGTCCAGGCCTATGGCTCGACCGAGATGGACGCCAGTTTGTTACACATCGCCCTTACCGGCTTCCTGCCGGCGGATGACCCACGCTTCTTGCGCACGCTCGAACAGGTCGAACAGCGCCTGATGAAAAACGGTCTTCTGCTGCGCTATGACAGCGACAGCTGTAGCGATGGCCTGACTCCAGGGGAGGGCACCTTCCTGGTGTGTTCGTTCTGGCTGGCCGACGTATATGTTCTGCTAGGTCGCCAGGCAGAAGCGCAGGCACTGTACGAACGCCTGACCGGCCTGTGCAACGACCTCGGCCTGCTGGCCGAACAGTACGACCCGGCGGGCCAGCGCATGCTCGGCAACTTCCCCCAGGCGTTCAGCCATATCGGCATCATCAACACCGCACTGAACCTGCACCGCGCACAGTGCCCGGTGCGTGATCGGGCGAGTTGCGGATAGAGTCGCATCCTTCGGTAATTAATGTGTGACGCATTGAGTCACACATGATACTTTGCTTCGTGTGATGCATGGGGTCACACTGGGCTCGTCTCCCAAATGGACACGGCGAGCTACCCATGATCATCAGTTTTCGACACAAGGGACTGCGAATTTTTCATGAAACGGGCAACATCCGAGGGATTCAGGCCTCCCACGCAAAGCGCTTGAAGCGGCAACTCCAGTTTCTTGATTGCGCCATGTCTGCGCAAGATTTGAGCGTTCCAGGCTGGCAGTTGCATCCGCTCAAAGGGGAGTTATCGGACTTCTGGTCAGTCAGTGTGTCTGGTAACTGGCGCCTGATCTTTCGCTTCGTGGGTTCGGATGTCGAACTGGTCGATTACCTTGATTACCACTGAAAAGGAGAGCTGAGCATGCCTTTGCACAATCCGCCACATCCAGGCGAAACCTTGCGTGAAGATGTCCTGCCCGCGTTAGGTCTGACGGTGAAAGCCTTCGCATCGCATCTTGGGTTCTCTCGAGAAGCGCTTTCGCGGGTATTGCATGGTCGCGCTGCGATGTCTCCAGACTTGGCAATACGCCTGGAGATGGCTGGAATCAGTACCGCACGGTTGTGGTTGGCCATTCAGGCTGATTACGATATCTGGCAGGCTCGTCACCGACAGCAACCTGTGATTACCCGGTTGTTTCAGGCCGCCTGATATAAAAGTGTGAAACGACCGGGGTAGACTAGGGCATACCCCTTCGGCACGGAGCACACATGGGCATTCGCGGTACTGATCGGCAGATCGACAACATCGAGTTCAATTTCATCTACCCAGACGGTTATGAGCTGGCGGTGTGGACGGCCCAAGCCTGATGGCCAATCACAAGATCGAAATACGCCGGCGCAATATCGAGAAGATCCTGCAGGCGGCGGAAAAGGTGTTCGCCGAGAAGGGCTACGGCGCCACGTCGATGGGTGATATCGCCGAGCAGGCCGAGCTGCCGCGTTCCAACCTGCATTATTACTTCAGCACCAAGGACGATCTGTTCCGCGCAGTGCTGCAGGACTTGCTGGATGTTTGGAAGCAGGACGCGCTGTGCTTCGAGAACTTCGACGACCCGCGGGTGGTGCTGACCAGTTACATCCGGGCGAAGATGGGCCACTCGCGCTCGCGGCCGCTGGGCTCGAAGATCTGGGCCGAAGAGATGCTGCACGGGGCGCCGGTGTTGGGGGTGAACCTGGATGAAAGCCTGGTGCCCTGGGCCAAGCTGAAGGAAGCCAAGATCCGCCGCTGGGTGGAGGAGGGGCGCATCCTGCCGGTGGAGCCGTCGGCACTTTTGTACATGATCTGGGCCTCGACCCAGCACTATGCCGACTTTGGTTATCAGGTGACGTTGCTCAATGGCGGGGAGGCGTTGTCGGACATGGCCTTTGAAAATGCCGTGCAGACGGTGACCAGCGTGATCTTGCGGGGGATCGGGCTGGAGCCTTGAGGTCGGTGTACGCTGAGCGATTGGGGCCGCTTTGCGGCCCTTCGCGGGCACGCCCGCTCCCACAGGTGTTTCGCTGCCCTCCCAAGCGGCGCGATCCCTGTGGGAGCGGGCGTGCCCGCGAAGGGCTGCAAGGCAGCCCCAATTGCCTCAACTGGCCTCGCGGTAGGGATTGCGCGGGTCCTGCGTCCAGTTCAGGTACGGCTTGCCGGTATCCTGGGCCACCATCTCGATGCAGTTCTCCACCGGGCAGGTGATCTGGCACAGGTTGCAGCCCACGCATTCCTCTTCGATCACGCTGTAGGTATGCGTCCCGTCAGCCTGCAACGTACTGGCAATCGCCTGGTGCGAAGTGTCCTCACAGGCAATGTGGCAGCGCCCACAGCCAATGCATGCTTGCTGGTCGATGTGCGCCACCGACTTGTAGTTCATGTCCAGGTACTTCCAGTCGGTGGTATGCCCCACCGCCTGGCCGCGGAACGCTTCGATGTTGGGGTGCCCGTGCTGGTCCATCCAGCGCGCCAGGCCGTCCTTCATGTCCTCGACGATGCGGAAGCCGTGCAGCATCGCTGCCGTGCACACCTGTACAGCGCCACTGCCCAGGGCCATGAACTCGGCTGCGTCACGCCAACTGCCGATGCCGCCAATTCCACAGATCGGCAAGCCGCGCGTCTGCGGGTCGCGGGCGATTTCCGCGACCATGTTCAGGGCAATCGGCTTCACCGCCGAACCGCAATAACCACCATGGGTGCTCTGGTCGCCAACGATGGGGTGGGCGACCATGCGATCGAGGTCGACGCTGGTGATCGAGTTGATGGTATTGATCAACGACACCGCATCCGCCCCGCCACGGTGCGCGGCGCGGGCCGACTGGCGGATATCGGTGATGTTCGGCGTGAGTTTGACGATCACCGGCAGCGAGCAGTACGTCTTGCACCAGCGGGTGACCATCTCCACGTACTCCGGCACCTGGCCGACCGCCGCGCCCATGCCGCGCTCCGGCATGCCGTGCGGGCAGCCGAAATTCAGTTCGATGCCATCGGCCCCGGTGGCTTCCACCAGCGGCAGTATGAACTTCCACGAGTCTTCCACGCAGGGCACCATCAGCGACACGATCAGTGCGCGGTCGGGCCAGTCCTTCTTCACCTGGGTGATTTCGCGCAGGTTGATGTCCAGTGAGCGGTCGGTGATGAGCTCGATGTTGTTGATGCCCTGCACCTGGCGGTTGGGGCCGTAATGCGCCGAGTAGCGCGACGACACGTTGACTGCCGCCGGGTCTTCACCGAGTGTTTTCCACACTACGCCACCCCAGCCGGCCTCGAAGGCGCGGACCACGTTGTAGGCCTTGTCGGTTGGCGGAGCGGAGGCCAGCCAGAAGGGGTTGGGTGCCTTGATGCCGGCAAATTTGATGGACAGGTCGGCCATTTACGCAGCCTCCACGTTGAGCATGAGTTGGGCATGGATGGCTTCGGCGGCCAGCTTGCCGTGTTGCACGGCCTGGACGGTAAGGTCCTGGCCCAGGGCGGTGCAGTCACCGCCGGCATAGACGCCCGGCAGGCTGGTCTGCATCGTTTCGTCGACGCGGATGCGCTCGCCGTCGCGCGCCAGTTGTGCGGCCACCGGGTCGACGAGGCTGGTGTCGTCGAAGCGTTGGCCGATGGCCTTGAAGATGGCATCGGCAGCCAGTTCGAAGGTTTCGCCGGTGTCGCGCAGGCGGCCGTCTGCCAGCTCGGTGCGGGCAAAGCGCATACCGCGCACCTTGCCGCTGTCGTCCAGCAACACGGCATCGGGGCGGGCCCAGGTATGCAGGCGCACCTGGTTGGCCTTGGCGATGTCCTGCTCGTGGCCGGTGGCACCCATGTCGGCATGGCCACGGCGGTACACCAGGTTGACGTCGCGGGCACCCAAGCGGCTCATCTGCACGGCCATGTCGATCGCGGTGTTACCGGCGCCGATCACCAGGCAGCGGTCGGCCAGGGGCAACTGGCTCAGGTCGTCGGCCTGGCGCAGTTCGCGGATGTAGGCGGTGGCGGCGAGCAGGCCGGGGGCTTCTTCATCAGGCAGGCCGAGCTGGCGCACGGCATTCAGGCCCAGGCCGAGGAACACTGCGTCGAACTGGTCGCGCAGCTCGCCCAGGCCAAAGTTGCTGCCCAGGCGCTGGCCATGGCGGATCTCGATGCCGCCGATGCCGAGCAGGAATTCCACTTCACGCTGGGCGTAGTCGTCCACCAGCTTGTAGCGGGCGATGCCGTACTCGTTGAGGCCACCGGCCTTGTCGCTGGCCTCGAACACCACCACATCATGCCCGTGCATGGCCAGGCGGTGGGCACACGACAGCCCGGCAGGGCCGGCACCGACCACGGCGATGCGCTTACCGGTGGCCGGCGAGCGCTGGAACGGGTGCTCGGTGAAGTGGGCGTTGTCCAGAGCATAGCGCTGCAGCTGGCCGATCAGCACCGGTGCGCATTCCTGCGCGTTGTTGCGCACGCAGGCTTGCTGGCAAAGGATTTCGGTGGGGCAGACGCGGGCGCAACTGCCGCCGAGGATGTTGGCCGAGAGGATGCGCTCGGCGGCGCCTTGCAGGTTTTCGTCGCTGATGCGGTGGATGAACGACGGGATGTCGATGTCGCTGGGGCAAGCGTTGACGCAGGGGGCGTCGTAGCAATACAGGCAGCGTGCGCTTTCGACGGCGGCCTGACGGGCGGTGAGGGGTGGGGCCAGGTCGCTGAAGCGCTCGGCCAGCTGGTCGGCGCCGGCCCGTGGGCGCGGCAAGTGGTTCAGGGCGTCGATCACGGTTGTAGCCTCTCTTTTTATATGGGGCTTGGAATGGGGGCGCGGTGCGCCCCAATCGCCGGCAAGCCAGCTCCCACAGGTACAGTGTTGTCCTTGAGAGCAGTGCCATCCCTGTAAGAGCTGGTTCCTTCAGGAGAGCCACGTCCTTGAGAGCAGCACTATTCCTGTGGGAGCTGGCTTGCCGGCGATGGGCTGCGCAGCAGCCCCAATGGCTTCAGCGCTGGACGGGCGTCGGCCGCTGCACTTCGGCCCTGCGCCCCAGCACTTCATACACCGACGGATACGCCGGCCGTTCCACATACCGCCCCGCGCCTTTTTCCGCGCGCAGGTCGCCATCGGCCCAGAGCACTTTGCCCTGGCTGATGGTATGGCTGGGGATGCCGCGCACGGTACGGCCTTCGAAGATGTTGAAGTCCACCTGCTGGTGGTGGGTCTTGGCCGAGATGGTGCGGGTGCCTTGCGGGTCCCACAGCACCAGGTCGGCGTCGGCACCAACACGAATGGCACCCTTGCGAGGGAAAAGGTTGAAGATTTTCGCGGTGTTGGTGGAGGTCAGCGCAACGAACTCATGCATCGACAGGCGCCCGTTGTTGACCCCGGCATCCCACAGCACCGCCATCCGGTCCTCGATGCCGGCAGTGCCGTTGGGGATACGGCTGAAATCGTCGCGCCCCATGGCTTTCTGCTCGGCGCAGAAGCAGCAGTGGTCGGTGGCGGTGGTGTGCAGGTTGCCCGATTGCAGCCCGCGCCACAGCGCCTCCTGGTGTTCACGCGGACGGAACGGGGGACTCATCACGTAGCCTGCGGCGGTGGCCCAGTCAGGGTCACGGTAGACGCTGTCATCCAGCAGCAGATGGCCGGGCAGGACTTCGCCGTAGACCGGCTGGCCCTTGCCTCTGGCATAGGCGATTTCATCCAGCGCTTCGCGGCTGGAAACGTGCACCAGATACAGTGGTGTGCCCAGCGTCTCGGCAATGCGGATGGCTCGGCTGGCCGCTTCACCCTCGACCTGGGATGGGCGTGACAGCGGGTGGGCTTCCGGCCCGGTCAGGCCCTGGGCCAGCAGTTTTTTCTGCAGGTGGTACACCAGTTCGCCGTTCTCGGCATGCACGGTGGGCACCGCACCCAGTTGCAGGCAGCGCTCGAAGCTGGCCACCAGGGTGTCGTCGGCGGCCATGATCGCATTCTTGTAGGCCATGAAGTGCTTGAAGCTGTTCACCCCATGTTTGGCTACCAGTTCGCCCATCTCTTCGGCTACCTGCTCGCTCCACCAGGTGATGGCGACATGGAAGCCGTAGTCGCTGGCGCTTTTCTGCGCCCAGCCGCGCCAGGTGTGGAAGGCCTCAAGCAACGACTGCTGCGGGTTGGGGATGACGAAGTCGATGATCGAGGTGGTGCCACCGGCCAGGCCCGCGGCGGTGCCGCTGAAGAAATCCTCGCTGGCCACCGTGCCCATGAACGGCAGCTGCATGTGGGTGTGCGGGTCGATGCCGCCGGGCATCAGGTACTGGCCACTGCCGTCGAGGATCTGGCAGTCAGTGGGCGGTTCGAGGTTTTGCCCAATGGCACGGATCAGGCCATCGGCACACAGGACATCAGCGGGGTAACTCTCTTCGTGGGTGACCACGGTGGCGCCACGGATCAACAGGGACATGCCGTTTTCCTCGCAGGCTGACCGGTCTGGGCCGGTTCTTGGAGTTTTCTTGATGCAGGGCGGGCAGGGCGGTTAATCCTGTCAGGCCTGACAAGATTCGAGGCTAGATGCTGATCCGCGATTCGGCAAGAAAATTTTCCCATTAATTTTGTGGTTTTTAACTAATTGAAATTAAAGGGTTAATTTAATTATTCGCGCTGGCTGCGTAGCTTTCTGATGCTTTGACTTACTTGACAAGATGAAAATCTGGTCGAGATTTTCAAGCACATGAACCGTGAGTACTCCGGCCATCGCATCAGCCCGATGGGCAACAACTAGAAGAAAATCTGGAGAGAGCCCCCATGCAGCAGAGCAGATCGGAAGTGGTCGAGCGCGATGGCCTGTTCGAGCTGTCCGAAGGTAGCGATGTCCTCGACAGCCCGCGCTACAACCACGATATCGCCCCGACCAAGGTGCACCAGCGCACCTGGAACAAATGGCACATCACCGCCCTGTGGGTGGGCATGTCCATCTGCGTGCCCACCTACACCCTCGGTGGCGTGCTGACCGCCTACTTCGGCCTCAGCGTGGGCGAGGCCTTGCTGGCTATTCTGCTGGCCAACCTGATCGTGCTGATCCCGCTCACCCTCAACGCCTTCCCTGGCACCAAGTATGGCATTCCGTTCCCGGTGCTGCTGCGTTCGTCGTTCGGCATACTCGGCTCAAACGTGCCATGCCTGATCCGGGCGGTGGTCGCCTGTGGCTGGTTCGGCATCCAGACCATGTTCGGTGGCCTGGCCATCCACCTGTTCCTTGGCTCGGTGTTCGACGGCTGGAAGGCCCTGGGCGGCACCGGCGAGGTGATCGGCTTCATGATCTTCTGGTGCCTGAACCTGTGGGTGGTGCTGCGTGGCGCCGAGTCGATCAAGTGGCTCGAAACGCTGTCGGCACCGCTGCTGGTGGCGGTCGGCGTCGGCCTTCTGTTCTGGGCCTTGCCGCACATGTCGATGACCGAACTGCTGGCCCAGCCGCCCAAGCGCCCGGAAGGGGCGAACATGCTCGGCTACTTCTGCGCCGGGCTTACCGCCATGGTCGGTTTCTGGGCCACGCTATCGCTGAACATCCCCGACTTCAGCCGCTACGCCCGCAGCCAGAAGGACCAGATTCTCGGGCAGATCTTCGGCTTGCCGCTGACCATGTTCCTGTTCGCCTCGCTGGGCGTGGTGCTGACTGCTGCCTCGGCATCGCTGGTTGGCGAGACCGTGTCCGACCCGGTCAGCCTGATCGGCAAGATCCACAGCCCGTTCTGGGTGGCCCTGGCCATGGCGCTGATCGTGATCGCCACGCTGTCGACCAATACTGCAGCGAATATCGTGTCGCCGACCAACGACTTCCAGAACATCGCCCCACGCCTGATCGGGCGCAGCCGCGCGGTGTGGTTGACCGGTTTCATCGGCCTGGCGCTGATGGGCCATGAGTTGCTGAAGAAGCTGGGCTGGATCGTTTCCGACCTGAGCCTGGAGAGCGTGTACTCCAACTGGCTGCTGGGCTATTCGAGCCTGCTGGGGCCGATCGCCGGGATTATGGTGGTGGACTACTTCCTGATCCGCCGGCAGGAGCTGGACCTGGCCGGGCTGTACCGTGACGACGTGTACCCGGCATGGAACTGGGCCGGTTTTGCCGCCTTTGCGTTGCCGGTGGCGCTGACCGTCATGGCGATTGGCAACAGCAGTTTCAGCTGGTTCTACGACTACGGTTGGTTCACCGGTTCGCTGCTGGGTGGGGCGCTGTATTACCTCTTGGCCCGTGTGGTCGCGCGCAGCCCGGCGCGGGTGGTCAAGCCTTTGCCGTGAGACCGCGCCGGCTTCTTCGCGGGTAAACCCGCTCCCACAGGTACAGCGCAGGTCCTGAGGCCAACGCTGTACCTGTGGGAGCGGGTTTACCCGCGAAGAGGCCGGCACAGACAACAAAAATGCCTGAGGAAAATCCCATGACCCCAGCCCAACAAGTACTGCAATCCACCCAGCACCACATCGACAGCACCCGCCTGTGGCAGTCCCTGATGGACCTGGCCCGCCTCGGTGCCACCGCCAAGGGTGGCGTGTGCCGCCTGGCCTTGACCGACCTCGACCGCCAGGCCCGCGACCTGTTCGTGCAGTGGTGCGAGGCCGCCGGTTGCACGGTCACCATCGACGCCATCGGCAACATTTTCGCCCGTCGCCCTGGGCGTAACCCCAAGCTGCCCCCGGTGATGACCGGCAGCCATATCGACACCCAGCCCACCGGTGGAAAGTTCGACGGTTGCTTCGGGGTGATGGCCGGGCTGGAGGTAATTCGTACCCTCAACGATCTCGGCGTGGAAACCGAAGCACCGCTGGAAGTGGTGGTGTGGACCAACGAGGAAGGCTCGCGCTTTGCGCCGTGCATGATGGGCTCCGGGGTGTTCGCCGGCAAGTTCACGCTGGAGGAAACTCTGGCCAAGCGCGACGCCCAGGGTGTCAGTGTTGGTGAGGCGTTGAACGCCATCGGCTACGCCGGCCCGCGTGCTGTATCAGGCCACCCGGTGGGGGCCTATTTCGAAGCGCATATCGAGCAAGGCCCGATCCTCGAAGATCAGGGCACGACCATCGGCGTGGTGCTGGGCGCGCTGGGCCAGAAGTGGTTCGACCTGACCTTGCGCGGTGTCGAGGCCCACGCCGGCCCTACGCCCATGCACCTGCGCAAGGACGCCCTGGTCGGCGCGGCGGCAGTGGTGGAGGCAGTCAACCGCACCGCCCTCGGCCACCAGCCCCATGCCTGTGGGACGGTGGGGTGCCTGCAGGCCTACCCGGGCTCGCGCAACGTGATCCCGGGCGAAGTGCGCATGACCCTGGATTTCCGCCACCTGGAGGGTGAGCAGCTGAATGCGATGATTGCCGATGTGCGTGCGGTGATCGAGGCGACCTGTGCCAGGCATGGCCTGAGCCACGAATTGGTGCCTACGGCTGATTTCCCGGCGTTGTACTTTGATAAAGGGTGTGTCGATGCCGTGCGCGAATCGGCGCAGGCGCTGGGCCTGCCGCACATGGACATCGTCAGCGGCGCGGGGCACGACGCGATCTTCCTGGCCGAACTGGGGCCGGCGGGGATGATATTCGTGCCGTGCGAGAACGGTATCAGCCATAACGAGATCGAGAACGCCACGCCCGAGGACCTGGCTGCGGGCTGCGCAGTGTTGCTGCGCGCGATGCTGGCGGCGTCGGAGGCGATTGCCAGTGGGCGGTTGGCGGCATAGTGGAGCGGCGGGTTGTGGCGAGCACCTGCGAATCTCCACAATTCATCCCGCGGGCTCAAGACAGCCATCGCGCCCGATGTGATAGCGCTGCAGGTCCTGCGCCAGGGTAAGCTGCCCGCTGTAGTGGGCGAGGGCTTCGTCGCGCACATCGTCGATGCTCGGGCTGCGCCGTGGGTCGTGCTGGTAGCGGGCGCTGAAATGCGTCAGCACCAAATTGCGCACGCCCGCAGTTTCGGCAAAGCGCGCCACCGCAGCTGCGGTGCTGTGGCCGAAGGTGACCCCCGTGCGCTCGACCACCGCCTGGGTGAACGTGGCCTCGTGCACCAGCACGTCCGCGCCCCGGGCGGCGTCGGCCAACAGCTCGGGGTTGTCGTTGTCGCCGCACACGATCACCCGCCGCGGCGGGCGCGAAGGGCGCAGGTAATCCTTGCCGTGCAGCCGCCGCCCGCCATGCTGCACCGTCAAACCCTTGGCCAGCTCGCCCCACAGCGGGCCGCGGGGGATACCTTCGGCTTCCAGGCGCGGGATGTTCAGTCGCGGTTCGGGGTTGAGCTCGGTGAACACGAAGCCGACGCTCGGCACCCGGTGCGACAACTGCACGCTGGTCACTTCCAGGGCGTCACTGCGCCATTCCACCAGCTCTTCCACGGCCAGCAGGCGCAGTTCGAACGGCAGGAAGGTATCGCTGGCCACCAGCCCCTGGCGCACCCAGTCGTGCAGGGCGGCGGGCAGGACAAGGTCCAGCGGCTGGGTGCGCCCGCTCATGCCGGCGCTGGCCAGCAGGCCCGGCAGACCGAAGCAATGGTCGCCGTGCACGTGGGTGATGAAGATGGCGCGCAAGTCGCGGATCGACAGCGGCGTATGCAGCAGCCGGTGCTGGGTGCCTTCGCCACAGTCGACCAGGTACCAGTGGCTGCCACTGGCCTCGATCACTGCGGTACCGCTCACATTGCGTGCCTTGGTCGGCACGCCGGCGGAGGTGCCCAGGAACAGCAAATCCATGGTCTGGCTCCTTGTTTCAGCCCAGCAGTAACGTCTCCACCAGCGGGCCGATGGGTGTCGGGCGGATGCAAGGTGCTGGTGGCGGCGTGGTACTCAACGGGCTCGTTCCTTCGAGGTAGTAAGGGCGCACACCTTAGCCGGATTACCGCATGTCGTCGATGGCCCGCCAGGTCTTGCCTACTCGGCCTGCCGCCAGATGAGCTTGCTGGTGTCATAGCCTTGCTCACGGGCGATCATCAGCAGTTGATCGCGCATCTGGTCCGTGACTGCAGGCGTGCGTGAAAGCAGCCACAGGTATTCTCGGTTCGGGTGGCCGACCAAGGCTACGCGGTAGTCCTGGTCGTGGTACAGCACCCAGTACTCGCCCTTGGTAAGGCCGGGCGCGAGGCGGCTGAACCAGTTGTCGAAGCGCACCCAGAGCTTGTCGGTGCTGCCCGGTTGCTGGGCTTCGGCGATGCCCTTGGCCTGGTTCCACTGGCCGTCCTTTTCCTGGCAGCGGTTGGTCACGTCGAGGCGACCATCCTCTCGCAGGCCATACTGCGCCTCGGACTGCACGCAGTTGCGCTGGAAGAACATCGGCAGCCGGGCGAGTTCGTACCAGGTGCCCTGGTAACGTTGCAGGTCGACCTGCTGGGTACGCGGCGGTGCCGGGTGATCGTTGCCGGCGCAGCCGAGCAGGGCCAAGGTCATGCAGGAAAGCAGCAACGTGGTGCGTAGCGCCATGGTGAACCTCCTTGATACGGACGGGGCTTACTTGGGTTTCGATGCGAGCGAGAGGCAAAAGTTGTACAGGATTATGCCTTTCAGAACGAACCGGTCTGCACTTCGCCTGCACGCACGTAACGGGCGATGAGCACGCCCGTGGGCGAAACCTGCGAATGCTGCAGTGTGAAGGCCGCCGCTGCCGCATCGTCGCCGAACAGGCGCTTGCCGTGGCCGAGCAGCAACGGGTGGATCAGCAGTTGCAGTTCATCGACCAGGCCCGCCGCCAGCAGTTGCTGCACCAGCTCGCTGCTGCCCTGGGTCAGCAGGTTGGCGCCGTCCTGTTGTTTCAGCGCGTGGACCGCTGCGGTGATGTCTGCGCCCAGTGCATGGCTGTTGTGCCAGTCGAGGGTTGCGGGGGTGTGGGTGGCCACGTGCTTGGGCACGCTGTTGAACAGGTTGGCGATGGAGAAGTCTTCCGAGCTGCCTTTTACCTTTGGCCAGTAGCCGGCGAAGATGTCGTAGGTGCGCCGGCCCAACAGCAGCTCGAAGGGCTGGCTGAACAGGGCTTGCATGGCTTGGCCGAAGACTTCCTCGGCGTAAGGTACGATCCAGCCGCCGTAGGTGAAGCCGCCGCTGGTGTCTTCCTGCGGACCACCGGGGGCCTGCATGACACCGTCGAGGCTGATGAAGGCGGCTACGATGAGTTTGCGCATGGGGACTCTCCTGTGTGCAGCCGGGGTGGCTGGGGGCATGGGATAGTCGAATGGCGGCGGACAGAATCGACAACGCAAACCTGTGCCGGCCCTTTCGCGGGCATGCCCGCTCCCACAGGATCACCACAGCTCCAGAAAGCGGTGCAGTGCCTGTAGGAGCAGCCTTGTGCTGCGAAGAGGCCGATGCAGGCTACCTCAAAGCCAGTAGGTCACCGCCCACCACCCCAGCCCACCCATCACTACGGTATAGGGCAAGGCCATCCACACCATTCGCCCATACGACAGCCGGATCAGCGGCGCAATCGCCGAAGTCAGCAGGAACAGGAACGCCGCCTGCCCATTCGGCGTCGCCACGCTCGGCAGGTTGGTGCCGGTGTTGATCGCCACCGCCAGCGTCTCGAAATGCTCACGGCTCATGTTGCCATTGAGGAACGCCTGCTTCACCTCGGTGATGTAGATGGTGGCAACGAACACGTTGTCGCTGATCGCCGACAGCAGGCCGTTGGCCAGGTACAGCATGCCCGGTTGCTGCTCCGCCGGCAGCGCCAGCACCCAGGCAATCAACGGGCTGAACAGTTGCTGCTGATGAATCACTGCCACCACGGCGAAGAACACCACCAGCAAAGCGGTGAACGGCATGGCGTCCTGGAAGGCACGGCCCAGGCGGTGTTCGTCGGTAATGCCGGTGAATGCCGTGATCAGCACGATCACCATCAGGCCGATCAGGCCGACCTCGGCAACGTGCAGCCCCAGGCAGACGATCAGGATCAGTGCGGCGAACCCTTGCACCCACAGTGCGATGCGCTGGGCAGTGGTGCGTGCAGCATCGTCCTCGGCGGCGTAGGCGGCCAGTACCTGACGCACCGGCTCGGGCATCAACGTGCCGTAGCCGAACAGGCGCAGCTTCTCCAGCAGCACGCAGGTCAGCAGGCCGGCGCCCAGCACCGGCAGTGACACCGGTGCCACCTTCAGGAAGAAATCGGCAAAGTGCCAGCCCATTTCGTGGCCGATCAGCAGGTTCTGCGGCTCGCCCACCAGCGTGCATACCCCGCCCAGGGCGGTACCCACCGCGCCATGCATCAGCAGGCTGCGCAGGAAGGCGCGGAACTGGTCGAGGTCTTCACGGTGCAACTGTGCGACCTGCTGGTCGCTGTCCAGCGCACTGTCTTCGCGCGGGTTGGCCCCGGAGGCAACGCGGTGGTACACCGCATAGAAACCGACCGCGGCGCTGATGATCACGGCGGTCACGGTCAGCGCATCGAGAAACGCCGAGAGGAATGCCGACAGCACGCAGAACAGCAACGCCAGGATCGCCTTCGAACGCACCCCCAGCAGGATGCGCGAGAACAGGAACAGCAGCAGTTCCTTCATGAAGTGGATGCCCGCGACCATGAACATCAGCAGCAGGATCACCGGGAAGTTGTGCTGCAGCTCTTCGTACAGGGCTTGCGGGGTAGTCATCTGCAACAGCAGGGCTTCGACCAACAGCAGGCCGCCAGGCATGAGCGGATAGCACTTCAGGGCCATGCCCAGGGTGAAGATGAATTCGAGCACCAGTGCCCAGCCAACAGCGACCGGGCCGACGGTCACCAGCAGCAGTGGGTTGAGCACCAGGAACAGGCAGATGACTGCCTTGTACCAAAGCGGCGACTGGCCCAGAAAGCTGTGGGCGAGGGCGCCGGTCAGGGAGCGCGACATGAATTTGTATCCTTATGATTCGGCGATGGCGCACGGTGCCGGATCAGCGCCTCTTAGGCAAGGCGTAAAGTCCCGTTTTTGGCACAAGTGCGGTCATCGGGCTGGGTTAACATCCGTGCCATGAACCCTTTATCCGCAGGAGTGCCGCCCGTGACCGAGTACAGCGCGTTCAAGGTCGAACTGACCAACAGCATCGCCCACGTTCAGATCAACCGCCCGGACAAGCGCAATGCGATGAACGCTGCCTTCTGGGAGGAGATCATCGACATCTTCCAGTGGGTCGACGACACCGATGCAGTGCGAGCGGTAGTGATCAGCGGTGCCGGCAAGCATTTTTCCGCCGGTATCGACCTGATGATGCTGGCTTCGCTGGCCGGGCAGATGGGCAAGGACGTGGGGCGTAACGCGCGCTTCCTGCGCAGCACCATCTTGCGCCTGCAGGCGTCGTTCAATGCCGTGGACAAATGCCGCAAGCCGGTACTGGCCGCGGTGCAGGGTTACTGCATTGGCGGCGCCATCGACCTCATCTCGGCTTGCGACATGCGCTACTGCAGCAGCGACGCGCAGTTCTCGATCAAGGAAATCGACATGGGCATGGCCGCCGATGTCGGCACACTGCAACGTTTGCCTCGTATCATCGGTGACGGCATGATGCGTGAGCTGGCTTTCACCGGGCGCAATGTCGAGGCAGAAGAGGCGCTGCGCATCGGCCTGGTCAACCGGGTTTATGATGATCAGGCCGCGCTGATGGACGGGGTCTTTGCCATCGCTGGCGAGATTGCCGCAAAATCGCCGATCGCCGTGGCCGGCACCAAGGAAATGCTCAGCTACATGCGTGACCATCGCATCGATGATGGCCTGGAGTACATCGCCACCTGGAACGCCGCGATGCTGCAGTCCGAAGACCTGCGCGTGGCGGTGGCGGCGCACATGAGCAAACAGAAACCGACGTTCGCCGACTGATCAGGCCGGGGGACGCGAAGTAAGGGAACCCCCGACATGTCAGCACGCTGGACTACCGCAGTACTCGACCCGCAGATCACCGGGGGGCTGGCCGTGGCCCGCAGCCCGGAAGGGTTCCTGGTGGACGACAACGGCGCGCTGTTCCCTCGCGACTGGCTCAAGCGCCAGGACCTCGACGTACTGTGCGAGCATGGCATCGGCCACTTCGACGGCCAGCCGGTGTTCCTGCTGGAGCTGCGCAGCGCTACCGAGGTGCCCGGCTGCGCCTGGCGCGGCCTGCGTGCATTCATGCTCGAGGGTGATTTCGACACCTACAAAGTGCTGGGCTATGCCGCGCAGATCGGCACCTGGGCCCGCGAGCACCGATTCTGCGGCAGCTGTGGCCAGGCGATGACGCAAATTCGCTGGGAACGGGCAATGTACTGCCAGCCGTGCGACCTGCGCAGCTACCCACGCATTTCGCCAAGCATGATCGTGCTGGTGACCCGTGGCGACGAAATCCTGCTGGCGCGTTCGCCACGCTTCGTCACCGGGGTGTACAGCACACTGGCAGGCTTTGCCGAGCCGGGCGAGTCGGCCGAGGACTGCCTGGTGCGCGAAGTGCGTGAAGAAGTGGCGGTGGAGGTGCAGAACATCCAGTACATCGGCAGCCAGTGCTGGCCGTTCCCCCACTCGATGATGCTGGGCTTTCACGCCGAATACGCTGGCGGCGAGATCGTCATGCAGCCGGACGAGATCGAGGACGCCAAGTGGTTCAGCGTTCACGACCTGCCGCCGCTGCCGGCCGGGCGGTCCATCGCCCGGTATCTGATCGACCTGTATGTTGCACGGCGGCTGGGCTGTGATATCCCTGCTTTCCCGTCCTAGCTGAAGTGAGAAATGTTCTCCGACTAGGCGCAGGGCGCAGGCAATGGTCATTCCATTGCCAAGTCCTGCAACGACGGCGGAGGACATTTCTCGCGCAGATAGGGCGGGAAAGCAGGGGTATCACAGCCCATCAGGCTTGGCCGAACCAGTGCTGCCACGCTAGGCGCACGGTCAGTGCCAGCACCACGGTGATGAACACTGGGCGGATGAACTTGCTGCCGCCACTGATCGCCGTGCGTGCGCCGAAGAAGGCGCCAACCATCACCGACAGGCCCATGCACAGGCCGACGATGTAGTCCACCTGCCCGGAAATGATGAACACCGTCAGCGCTGCGATGTTGCTGACGAAATTCATGCTGCGCGCCACGCCGCTGGCACGGACCAGGTCGATGGGGTAGAGCAGCAGGGTGCTGACCGTCCAGAACGCCCCGGTGCCCGGGCCGGCCACGCCGTCATAGAAGCCCAGGGTGAAGCCTTGCGGCATTTGCCACTTCTTCTTGATGGGTGCATCGGCATCGAGCGGCGCCTTGGGCGTGCCACCGAACAGCAGATAGACGCCACAGGCGAAGACGATTACCGGCAGCATTTTGTTCAGCCATTCGGCCGGCATGTAGTGGGCGATCACTGCACCGAGCAAAGCGCCGACCAAAGTGGCGAACAATGCCGGGCGCCACTGCGCCGGGTGGAACAGTTTGCGCCTGTAGTAGGTGAAGCTGGCGGTGGCCGAGCCGAAGGTAGAGCTGAGCTTGTTGGTGCCCAGTACCAGGTGCGGCGGCATGCCCGCGGTGAGTAGCGCGGGGGTGGTGAGCAAGCCGCCACCGCCGGCGATGGCATCGATGAAACCGGCGACGAAGGCGACCAGGGCCAGGATCAGCAGGGTGAGGGGTTCTACGGTGAGTTCGAAGGGCATGGGAGGCTTCAGGCTGGAGGGTCGGTTTGCGGCTAATGGAGAAATAAACGGGCATGATAATCCCACGTCCCTAAGGCTGACAGTGTTTCCGGCCGCTTACTTGTTTCAAACCAACCCTGCAGGGGTATCTAGGTACCACGTATCGCTGATCTGGCAGTTGTAGGGCGTGATGCCTCAGGTGACAACTGACTGCTCGAATTCATTGTAGTGGGTTCATGTGACGCCAAGTTGCTCAGTAGGGTTCTGTACTCAAGGATTTTTGCCTCTAGGGCTATGTAATTAAGCTGCTCGTCCATGTACAGGTATTTTTCGTAGTTAAAGTCATGAGTGATGGGGCCTTCAATGTTGCCATGCTTTAAGCGCCAGTTGCGGACTGCTGTATCCTTGAGATCGCTGAGCATGGCATCACCCTTCGGAAGCTTGTAAATCGCCTTGAGGGTTTTTATGGTTACGTTCTCGTCATCAATGACAGCGGAATACTTTTCGAGATTCGGATTCTCGGTAATTGCTTCCCTTGCTTTATTGATGTAATGGATTCTGGGTTTTACAAACTTATCCTTTACGTTATTCCACATTGTCCTGGCGCGACGTAACATATGCCCTGAAGGGTCGTGATGGTTCACGGGGTCTCCCAAGCAATAGGCGTAGGCGTTATGTGTGTGTTTCTTAAACGGGCTGAAGCTGTCCGCTGAGTAAAATCGCGCCAGCCTAGTACTAAAGGCACGATAGCCGTTGCCAAGGAGGTAGCAGTTTGTGACGCTATCGGAGCGTTGTCCGGTGAAGCCCATCATATGAGCTGTGGAGCTGTATCCGTAAGCGGTGTAGGCCAGGTTGTGAATGCCTTCGCGATGAGAACGGTTGATTATGGAACTCTGAGAGTCTGCCGCCAGTAGTAGTGTCTCTGTCGAGCGTTGCGCTAGAGAAAGGTTTGAGATTGAAAAGACTGTGACGGAACGATCGCTGCCGATCTCCAAAGACAGTTGGCCATTCTTGTAGAATAAACGCTGCTTCCAGTTCTGTGCCATGGTCAGCCTGCTGGTGCGAGAAGTACTGAATTTAAATTACCTTCATGCAAAATAGACAGGCGCGCAACTGGCAGTTTTGCCAGTTGCATACACTCATGAAATAAGTATGTTGACAGTGCCGGCCCTTTCGCGGGCTCGCCCGCTCCCACAGGTTATATGTATATCTCAAGACCTATGCAGTACCTGTGGGAGCGGGCGTGCCCGCGAAGAGGCCGGTGCAGGCGACTACATCAGCTACGTATGAACGCCAGCAAATCCGCATTGATCACATCGGCATGGGTGGTCGGCATGCCATGCGGGTAGCCTTTGTAAGTCTTCAACGCGCCATTGGGCAGCAGCTTCGCCGACAGCACTCCGGAGTTCTCATACGGCACGATCTGGTCATCATCGCCGTGCATCACCAGCACAGGTTGCTGGATGCCCTTCAGGTCCTCGGTAAAATCGGTCTGGGAAAATGCCACGATGCCATCGTAATGGGCCTTGGCGCTGCCGATCATGCCCTGGCGCCACCAGTTACCAATGATGCCCTCACTCGCTTCTACACCAGGGCGGTTGTAGCCGTAGAACGGCCCGGCTGGCACATCCCGGTAGAACTGCGCGCGGTTGCTGGCGACCTGGGCCTGGAAGCCGTCGAACACTGATTTGGGCAAGCCGCCGGGATTACCGGGGGTCTGCACCATCAGTGGCGGTACGGCGGCGATCAGCACGGCCTTGGCCACCTTGTCTTCAGGGTGCCGGGCCATGTAGCGCACCACTTCACCGCCACCGGTCGAGTGGCCGACATGCACGGCGCCCTGGATGCCCAGGTGAGCGACGACCGCCGCCACATCGTCGGCGTAATGGTCCATGTCGTGGCCGTCCCATACCTGACTGGAGCGGCCATGGCCGCGGCGGTCGTGGGCGACCACGCGGTAACCATGGGCGAGGAAGAACAGCAACTGGGCATCCCAGTCGTCGGCGCTGAGCGGCCAGCCGTGATGGAAGTGGATAACCGGTGCATCGCGCGGGCCCCAGTCCTTGTAGAAGATCTGCACGCCGTCCTTTGTAGTTACATAGCTCATGGTCGGGTCTCCTGTGTACAGGAAGCGAAGGGAGCTATTGAGAATAGGAGGTATTTTGCCTGGTACTGGAATTTGTGATTTTGCACCGGAGCTTCAGACCTACGCAGCCCTTTGTGGGAGCGGCCTTGTGTCGCGAAAGGGCTGCAAAGCAGCCCCAGCAATTTGTGTGTCAGTACTGAATTTCTTGGGGCCGCTTTGCGGCCCTTTCGCGACACAAGGCCCCTCCCACAAGGAAGGGGCGTCAACCGATCAGACGCGGTCGCGCATCCGGTACCAGGCCTTGGCTGCAGCTTCCAGCGGTGCTGCCAGCAGGTCGCCGCCGGGGAAGCGGCCGTTGTCGATGCCTTGGTACAGCGCCAGCAGGTCGTCGTCGCCAAGAATGGCATCGCTTACCGCCCGCGCCGCCGCCAGTGTAGGTAGCACGCCATGGCCCGAGAACCCCTGCAGCCAGTAGCGCTGGCCCTCGCGACCGACATCCGGGGTGCGCTGGATGCTGCAGTCGATATGGCCGCCCCAGGCATAGTCGATGGCCACCCCGGCCAGCTGCGGGAACACCCGCTCCAGGTAGGGGCGGGTGGCGCTTGCGACGTCCTTGGGAATACCGCCCAGATAGGTGCAGCCGCCGCCGAACAGCAGGCGATGGTCCGGGGTGAGGCGGAAATAGTCGGGCACGAACTGGTTGTCGATCACGCAACTGTTGCGCGGCAGTAGCGACTGGGCGAAGTCGGCATCCAGCGGTGCGGTGGCTACCTGATAGGAGCCAACCGGCAATAGGCGGCGCGACAGGTTGCGGTCGAGGCGGTCGATGTAGGCGTTGCAGGCCAGCACCAGCACGTGGCAGCGTACTTCGCCGCGGTCGGTACGGGCCACATAGCCGTCGCCGGCTTTCTGGTAGTTGAGCACCTGGCTCTGTTCGTAGATCCGCCCGCCAGCCGCCTCGATGGTGCTGGCCAGCCCCTGAGCCAGCTTGAGCGGGTTGAGATGGGCGCCTTTGGCGTCGTATAGCGCGGCCTGGTAGCGCGGGCTGTCGATCCATTGAGGCAGCTCGTCGCGGCCGATCAGGCGCAGGGCGTCGTAGCCCCATTTGTGTTCGGCCTCATGCAGGGCTTCTTCCAGCATCTTTACCCGGCGCGGCAGTACGGCGGTCCACAGGCTGCCCAGCCGGTAGTCGATGTCGAAGCCGTGGCGCTCGGGCAGTTCGCGCATTTCATCGGCGGCCCAGCACATGCTGGCCCACAGGCGTTGGGTGCGTTCGGTGCCCAAGGCCTTTTCCAGCGGCGGCATGTCGCACGACCAGCCGAGCAGTGCCTGGCCGCCGTTGCGGCCGGACGCGGCCCAGGCCACGCGGCTGGCTTCCAGCAGCGTTACACGCTTGCCGGCCTGGGTCAGGCGCAAGGCGGTGTGCAGACCGCTGAAGCCGGCGCCGATGATCAGGACCTCGGTGTCGTGGCTGCCTTGCAGGGTAGGGTGCAGGGGAATGCTGGCGGGGTAGGTCTGGGCGTAGTAGCTGGCGACGTGCTGGGCGGATTGTTTGAACATGCAGGAGTCTCATGAAAATTCTTGTGTTTATTTTCATGAAAACTTAGCAGGTAAATTTCATGGCGCCAATGCATTGGCCGGGTTTGTGGCTTACCTCGGGTTGTTGTTTTCCTGTCCTGGCCCTTTCGCGGGTACACCCGCTCCCACAGAGTCATCAACGGTCTCGAGGTCGGCGCTGTAACTGTGGGAGCGGGTTTACCCGCGAAGGGGCCTGACCTGAGAGTGCAAAATCTTCAGGTTGTCGCCTTTTTTCGAGGCTGTCTTGGCTTGCCTGCGGCCGCTTTGCCTTTCCCGCCACCCCGACGCTTTTTCTTCCACGGCGGCGCAGCCCCGGCTGCCGGCCCGCTGATGGTCATGCGCATGCCGCTGCACCGTTCGACCAGCTTGCCCATCCATGCCGACTGCCGGGCGACGAACTCTTCCAGCGTCATCTCGCCACTCTGCACCATGTCCAGCGCCTGCTCCCAGATAGCTGTGGTACCAGGGTCGGCAATGGCGCGAGGTACGGCGTCGATCAGGCTGAAGGCCGCAGGGGTGGCGGATAGCGCCTTGCCGTTCTTCACCAGGTAGCCGCGGTCAAGCAGGCCCTGGATGATGCTGGCGCGGGTGGCTTCGGTGCCGATACCGGTGGTTTCCTTGAGCTTCTGCTTCAGCCGCGGGTCGTCCACCAGCTTGGCCACGTTCTTCATTGCCTTGATCAGGTCGCCTTCGGTAAACGGCTTGGGCGGCTGGGTCCACAGGTCTTTCAATTGCAGGCCCTGCACCGTGCAGTCCTGGCCTTCGCGCAGCGCCGGCAACACCTGGGCCGGTGGTGCTTCGCGGCCCTTGGCCGGGGTCAGCGCCTCGGGCAGCGCACGGCGCCAGCCGGGTTCGACAATCTGCTTGCCTACGGCACGCAGGGCATGGCCGGCGCAGTCGAAGTCGGCCTGGGTGCGGTCGTACTCATGGTTGGGCAGGAACTGCGCCAGGTAGCGGGCGCGGATCAGGGTGTACACCGCCTTGTGCTTGGCCGGCAGGCGCGACGGGTCGCTGGCGGCGGCAGTGGGGATGATGCCGTGGTGGGCGCTGACCTTGGCGTCGTTCCACGCCCGTGAGCGGCGTTGCGGCTCCAGGTAGGGCTGCAGCGGCGCAAGGCTGGCATCGGAACGTTGCAGGGCGGCGAGGATGGCTGGCGCTTCGGCGTGCTGGCTTTGCGGCAGGTAGCCGCAGTCGCTGCGCGGGTAGGTGATCAGCTTGTGGGTTTCGTACAGGGCCTGGGCGATGTCGAGGGTTTCCTGGGCGCCGAGGCCGAACTTTTTCGAGCACAGCTCCTGCAGGGTGCCAAGGTCGAAGGGCAGGGGTGCCGCTTCACGCACGCGTTCGGTGGTAACCTTCACGGCCCGGGCACTACCCGCATTGCCGATGTCGGCGGCAGCCTGCTGCGCCAGGGCCTGGTTCAGGCAGCGGCCCTGGTCGTCGCAGGCGTCCTCGGGGGCGCGCCACTGGGCGTTGAAGCCAAAGCCTGCGTGTTCGAGCTGCACGTCGATGGCCCAGAACGGTACCGGCACAAAGTCGGCGATGCTGCGGTCGCGGTCGACCACCAGGCGCAAGGTGGGCGTTTGCACCCGGCCCACCGGCAGCACGCCCTGATACCCCGACTGGCGGCCCAGCAGGGTGAACAGCCGGCTCATGTTCATGCCGATCAGCCAGTCTGCGCGCGAACGGCCCAGCGCCGAGTGGTACAGGTTGAAGGTTTCGTGGCCCGGCAGCAGCCGCGCCAGGGCCTTGCGAATGGAGGCATCGTCCAGTGCCGACAGCCACAGGCGCTGCACCGGGCCGCGGTAGCGGCAATGCTCGACCAGTTCGCGGGCGATCATTTCGCCTTCGCGGTCGGCGTCGGTGGCGATCACCAGTTCGCGTGCTTCGCCGAGCAGGCGCTTGACTGCCTTGAACTGGCTGGCGGTCTTGGGCTTGACCAGCATTTTCCACTTTTCCGGGATGATCGGCAGGTCGGCCAGGTTCCAGCGCTTGTAGCGTTCGTCGTAGCTGTCGGGCGGGGCGGTTTCCAGCAGGTGGCCGATGCACCAGGTCACGCAGACGTCGGTGCCTTGCCAGCAGCCATCGCCCTTGCGGTTGGCGCCGAGCACTTTGGCGATGTCTTTTGCCTGGGAGGGTTTTTCGCAGAGGAACAGGCGCATGGCCGGGGACGCTTCATCGGGGGTGATGGGCGATAGGATGCGCAAGCGAAGGCGCGGAGGCAAGTTTTATCTGGATGGATGTACAGGTTTTTTGTCAGAGGGGATGTCTTGGCTGTGCCGGCCTCTTCGCGGGTGAACCCGCTCCCACAGGCTCCCCACAATCTTCAGAATTTGTGGGGGGCCTGTGCGAAGGTCGTGGATCAGGCGCGCGAGTCGCGCACCATGTCCACGTGCGGGATGCCGGCTTCGAGGAACTCTTCGCTGACTACGCGAAAGCCCAGCCGCTCGTAGAACGGCGTGGCGTGCACCTGGGCACTGAGCATCTGCTGCTTCAGGTCGCGGTTCTGTGCTTCGACAATCACCGCGTTCATCAGCGCGTCACCCACCTTCAGCCCGCGCCAGTCCTTCAGCACCGAGACCCGGCCGATGGTGCCGTCAGGCAGCAGGCGCGCTGTGCCGATCGGGTAGTCGCCTTCCAGGGCCAGGAAGTGCGCGGCGGTCGGGTCATCCGAATCCCACTCCAGTTCTGGTGGAACGTGCTGTTCGGCAATGAACACCGCTTCGCGGATGCGGCGGATGTCGGCGTTGTCCTTGTGCCAGTCGGCGAGGCGCACACGAATCTTATTCATTGGCGAATCCCAGGCTTCCTTGTTTGACCAGCTGCTGTACCAGCATAAGGCCATCTTCATCCTGCAGCCATTCGCCCAGGTTGTCGATGTGCAGGGCGTCGGCCGCGCAAACCAGCTTCAGCAGCTCGCGCAGTTTGCCCGGCAGTGGGCAGCTGCGGCCGCTGGCGAACAGCAGCAGGTCTTGTTCGAACTCCGACCAGGCCAGGCGCGCGCTCGGGTTGCGGATCAGGATGGCGCCTTGTTCCAGGGCATCGATCAGCTCTTCCTCGGACAGCTCTTCACCGACGATCTGCTCGGGGTAGCGCGGCTCGGTCATGAACTGGCCGAACCAGGTCAGCAGCAGGTCCTTGTCGCCCATGTGCTTGTCGAGCAGCGCCTTGAGGCGGTCGAGGGCGTCGTGCTGGATCTGGTGCGGGTCACTGACCGGCTGGGCGTCGGCGTCGCTGTAGCGTTCTTCATCGGGCAGGAACTGGCCGAGGAAATCGGTGAAGTGGGTCAGCACTTCGGCGGCGCTTGGCGCGCGGAAGCCTACCGAGTAGGTCAAGCAGTCATCCACGGCCACGCCGTAGTGGGCCAGGCGTGGTGGCAGGTAGAGCATGTCGCCCGGCTCCAGGGTCCACTCATCGCTCTGCTCGAAATCGGCGAGGATGCGCAGGTCGGCGTGCTCCAGCAGCGAGCTGTCGCTGCTGCACATCTGGCCGATTTTCCAGTTGCGCTGGCCGTGGCCCTGCAGCAGGAACACGTCGTAGTTGTCAAAGTGCGGGCCGACACTGCCACCAGGGGCAGCGAAGCTGATCATCACGTCATCGATGCGCCAGCTGGGCAGGAAGCGGAAGTTTTCCAGCAGTTCGGCTACTTCCGGGACGAACTGGTCCACGGCCTGCACCAGCAGGGTCCAGTCCTTTTCCGACAGCTCGGCGAAGGTGTCTTCGGTGAACGGGCCGCGGCGCAGTTCCCACGGGTGCGCGCCATGCTCGAGCACGATACGCGACTCTACTTCCTCTTCCAGGGTCAGGCCGGCCAGCTCGTCGGGGTCGATCGGGCTGATGAAGTCCGGGAATGCCTGGCGCACCAGCAGTGGCTTCTTCTGCCAGTAGTCGCGCATGAATTCGCGGGCCGAGATGCCGCCGAGCAGCTGCAGTGGAGTATCAGGATTCATGTTCAACCTATTGAAAAAATGTAATTTTCGTCCGGGAATAAAAACGCCCGGCCAGGCCGGGCGTTGAACGCGACGGTCAGCTTAGATGCGTTTGGCCTGTGCTGCCGCGTTGCCGATGTAGGTAGCAGGGGTCAGCTGCTTGAGCTCGGCCTTGGCTTCGGCTGGCATGTCCAGGCCGTCGATGAAGGTCAGCAGCGCTTCCGGGGTGATGCCCTTGCCACGGGTCAGCTCCTTGAGCTTCTCGTAGGGGTTCTCGATGTTGAAGCGGCGCATCACGGTCTGGATCGGCTCGGCCAGCACTTCCCAGCAGGCGTCCAGGTCGGCGGCAATGCGGGCTTCGTTGACTTCCAGCTTGCCGATGCCTTTCAGGCTGGCTTCGTAGGCGATGACGCTGTGGGCAAAGCCCACGCCCAGGTTGCGCAGCACCGTAGAGTCGGTCAGGTCACGCTGCCAGCGCGAGATCGGCAGCTTGCTGGCCAGGTGCTGGAACAGCGCGTTGGCGATACCCAGGTTGCCTTCGGAGTTTTCGAAGTCGATCGGGTTGACCTTGTGCGGCATGGTCGACGAGCCGATTTCACCGGCAACGGTCTTCTGCTTGAAGTAGCCCAGCGAGATGTAGCCCCACACATCGCGGTCGAAGTCGATCAGGATGGTGTTGAAGCGGGCGATGGCGTCGAACAGCTCGGCGATGTAATCGTGCGGCTCGATCTGGGTGGTGTACGGGTTGAACTGCAGGCCCAGCTCGTCTTCGATGAAGGCGCGGGCGTTCTGCTCCCAGTCGATCTGCGAGTAGGCCGACAGGTGGGCGTTGTAGTTGCCCACGGCACCGTTGATCTTGCCCAGCAGCGGTACGGCGGCAACCTGGGCGATCTGGCGCTCCAGGCGGTACACGACGTTGGCCAGTTCCTTGCCCAGGGTGGTCGGCGAAGCCGGCTGGCCGTGGGTGCGCGACAGCATCGGCACGTCGGCGTGGGCGTGGGCCAGGGCGCGGATGGCGTCGGCGATCTGGCGCATCAGCGGCAGCAACACTTCGTCACGGCCAGCGCGCAGCATCAGGGCGTGGGACAGGTTGTTGATGTCCTCGCTGGTGCAGGCGAAGTGGATGAACTCGCTGACCTTGGCCAGCTCAGGCAGCTTGGCGGCCTGCTCCTTGAGGAGGTATTCGATCGCCTTGACGTCGTGGTTGGTGGTGCGCTCGATTTCCTTGACGCGTTCGGCGTGCTCGAGCTTGAAGTCGGTGGCCAGGCTGTCCAGCAGGGCGTTGGCTTCGGCGGAGAACGCCGGCACTTCGCCGATCTGCGGGTGGGCGGCCAGGCGCTGCAGCCAGCGCACTTCGACCAGGGCGCGGAAACGGATCAGGCCGAATTCGCTGAAAATGGGGCGCAAGGCCTGGGTTTTGCCGGCATAACGGCCGTCTACAGGGGAAACCGCAGTGAGCGAAGAGAGCTGCATGGGGTGTTCTCGGACAGTCAGGCTTTTGGAAGGGCGCATATCATACATGAAAAATGCGCTCAGGTCGGGTGGCTGACCAAAGGTCGGGCCTATAAAAATATGTCACAGGCTCTGTGTAGGAGCAGCCTTGTGCTGCGAATGGGCTGCGCAGCAGCCCTGGCAATCTGTGCAAGAGCCCAAATCCTGGGGCCGCTGCGCTGCCCATTCGCAGCACAAGGCTGCTCCTACATTGGGTTCGGCGTCGCTTTTTCAGGAGGGCGAACGCATCATGTCGTACAGTTCGTTCAACAGCTTGCGCCGGCTGAATACCAGCTGCCAGCGGTGCCCGCCCAGCTGGCGCCACAGGCGTGCGGCGCGGATGCCGGCCAGCAACAGGGCGCGGATTTTCGAGGCATTGCTGGCCTGCTGCAGGAAGCGCATGTCGCCATGCACCTGGATGCGCTGGCGCAAGGTGCTCAGGGTGTCCTGGTACAAGGCTCCGCTGGAAGCGATGACGTTTTCATGAACCAGGCCAAAATGCTCGGCCTGGGACTGGATTTGCGGCAGGCGGTTGCCGATGGTGTCGAGCAGGTCGCCGCGCTTGTTCAACTGGCGTTCAAGGCCCAGCATCGACAGGGCGTAGCGCAGTGGCTCGCGCTGCAGGCTGCTGGGGTCGCGCTCCAGCGCACCGACCAGCGCGCGATAGCCGTCGCGCAGGTTCAGGTCGTCACCGCCGAACACCTCCAGGGTGTCCTTGGGGTCACGTACCAGCAGGCTGCCCAGCATGCAGCCGATGTTGGCCTCGCTGGCCTGGCCGGTGCGGGCGATGCGGTCGACCAGTACGGCGGCCTGGAACACACCGCCCAACGCAATCAGCTGCTCCTGCAGGTTGCTCATGCGCGCGGGCTCCACGGCTCGGCGGCTTCGATCACGCCGCCGCCCAGGCACACTTCGCCGTCGTAGAACACCACCGACTGGCCCGGGGTGACGGCGCGTTGCGGTTCGTCGAACACTGCGCGGTAGCCGCTTTCGGTCAGCTCCAGGGTGCACTGCTGGTCGCTTTGGCGGTAACGCACCTTGGCGGTGAGCTGGCGCGGGTTGCCGAGGTCGACCGGGTTGACCCAGAAAATTTCCGAAGCGAGCAGGGCGCGGGAGAACAACCACGGGTGTTCATTGCCCTGGCCGACCACCAGCACGTTGCGGGCCAGGTCCTTGTGCAGCACGTACCACGGCTCGTCACCGGCGTCCTTCAGGCCGCCAATGCCCAGGCCCTGGCGCTGGCCGATGGTGTGGTACATCAGGCCGTGGTGGCGGCCGATCACTTCACCGTCGGTGGTCTCGATGTTGCCCGGCTGGGCCGGCAGGTATTGCTTGAGGAAGTCGCTGAAGCGACGCTCGCCGATGAAGCAGATGCCGGTGGAATCCTTTTTCTTGGCGGTGGCCAGGCCGTGCTTTTCGGCAATGGCGCGTACTTCGGGCTTTTCCAGTTCGCCAACCGGGAACAGGGTACGTGCGATTTCCTTGCCGCCGACGGCGTGCAGGAAGTAGCTCTGGTCCTTGTTCGGGTCCAGGCCCTTGAGCAGCTCGGTGAGTTCACCGGTGTCGCGGCGGCGCACGTAGTGGCCGGTGGCGATCAGGTCGGCACCCAGCGACAGGGCGTAGTCGAGGAACGCCTTGAACTTGATTTCGCGGTTGCAGAGGATGTCCGGGTTGGGCGTGCGGCCTGCCTTGTACTCTTCGAGGAAGTGCTCGAACACGTTGTCCCAGTATTCGGCGGCGAAGTTGGCGGTGTGCAGCTTTATGCCGATGCGGTCGCACACGGCCTGGGCGTCGGCCAGGTCTTCACGGGCGGTGCAGTATTCGGTGCCGTCGTCTTCTTCCCAGTTCTTCATGAACAGCCCTTCCACCTGGTAGCCCTGCTCCATGAGCAGAAGGGCGGAGACGGAAGAGTCCACGCCGCCGGACATGCCGACGATGACGCGGGTCTTGGCGGGGTCTTTGAGTGCTGGGCTGGTCATGGGTACCGGTGTGTATCAAAGGGGGAAAAACGCCAATTCTATCAAACCTGCGGCGGCGCGTCAGTCGCGCAGCAGGTCGAGGCTGTGCAAGGGGCCTTTGAGGTAATCGTCGAGACAGCGTGGCACCAGTTCGCTGCGCCAGCGGGCGGGGTCGGCCAGCAGTTCGTCGCGGGTCAGCCACACGGCGCGGACGATGTCGCTGTCCAGTGCCAGGTCGGCGTGATGGCGCACGGGGCGGGCGGCGAAGCAGACGCGCTGGTAGGTCACGCCGTTGCTTGGGGCGGTGTACAGGTAGATGCCGACCACGCCGGTGAGCTCGACTTCCCAGGCGGTTTCTTCGAGGGTTTCGCGCAGGGCGGCCTGGGGCAGGGTCTCGTTGGGTTCGAGGTGGCCGGCGGGCTGGTTGAAGACGTGCTGGTTGGCTTTGAACTCTTCGACGAAAAGGAACTTGCCTTCGTGTTCGACGATGGTGGCGACAGTGATGTGGGGTTGCCAGGTCATGAACAGCTCCTTAGAGGCCTGCACAGCCCTTGTGGGAGCGGGTTTACCCGCGAGTGCGTCAGTGGATTCGCCATCGCATTCGCGGGTAAACCCGCTCCTACAGAGTCCGCGCTGGCGGCCAGAAATCGTTTTTCCAGAAAGCACAAACCCCGGTGCGTGGCCGGGGTTTGTGCTGTTACTTCAAGCGAACCTTAAAGGGCGGCAATAGCGCTGTTCAGGGTCTGGCTTGGGCGCATCACCTTGGCAGTCAGCTCGGCATCCGGAGCGTAGTAGCCACCGATGTCGGCCGGCTTGCCCTGGACGGCGTTGAGCTCGGCGACGATGGTCTCCTCGTTCTCGGTCAGGGTCTTGGCCAGTGGTGCGAAGCGTGCCTGCAGGGCAGCGTCGTCGTTCTGCGCAGCCAGGGCCTGGGCCCAGTACAGGGTCAGGTAGAAGTGGCTGCCGCGGTTGTCGATACCGCCAACTTTGCGCGAAGGCGACTTGTTGGTGTCGAGGAACTTGCCGGTGGCCTGGTCCAGGGTATTGGCCAGCACTTTGGCGCGCGGGTTGTCGTAGGTGTTGCCCAGGTGCTCCAGGGAAGCGGCCAGGGCCAGGAATTCACCCAGCGAGTCCCAACGCAGGAAGTTCTCTTCCACCAGCTGCTGCACGTGCTTCGGTGCCGAACCGCCGGCGCCGGTTTCGAACAGGCCACCGCCGTTCATCAGTGGCACGATCGACAGCATCTTGGCGCTGGTGCCCAGTTCCATGATCGGGAACAGGTCGGTCAGGTAGTCACGCAGCACGTTGCCGGTCACCGAGATGGTGTCCTTGCCTTCGCGGATGCGGGCCAGGGAGAACTTGATGGCGTCGACCGGTGCCAGGATGCGGATGTCCAGGCCGGTGGTGTCGTGATCCTTCAGGTACTTCTGCACCTTCTCGATCATCACGCCGTCGTGGGCGCGGGCCGGGTCCAGCCAGAACACTGCAGGGGTGTTGCTCAGACGGGCACGGTTGACGGCCAGCTTGACCCAGTCCTGGATCGGCGCGTCCTTGACCTGGCACATGCGGAAGATGTCGCCGGCTTCGACGTTCTGCTCGAGAACGACCTGGCCTTTGCTGTCGACCACGCGCACGACACCGTCGGCCTTGATCTGGAAGGTCTTGTCGTGGGAGCCGTATTCTTCGGCCTTCTGTGCCATCAGGCCGACGTTCGGTACGCTGCCCATGGTGGTCGGGTCGAAGGCGCCGTTGGCTTTGCAGTCTTCGATGGTGGCCTGGTAGATGCCGGCGTAGCAGCGGTCCGGGATGATCGCCTTGGCATCCTGCAGTTCGCCAGCGGCGTTCCACATCTTGCCCGAGTCACGGATCATGGCCGGCATCGAGGCGTCGACGATGACATCGCTCGGCACGTGCAGGTTGGTGATGCCTTTGTCGGAGTTGACCATGGCCAGGGCCGGACGCTGGGCGTACAGGGCCTGGATGTCGGCTTCGATCTCGGCCTGCTTCTCGGCTGGCAGGTCCTTGATGCGGGCGTACAGGTCGCCGATGCCGTTGTTGGCGTTGAAGCCTACTTCAGCCAGGGCGGCGGCGTGCTTGGCCAGCACGTCGTTGTAGAACTCTTCGACGATGACGCCGAACATGATCGGGTCGGAGACCTTCATCATGGTGGCTTTCAGGTGTACCGACAGCAGCACGCCGGAAGCCTTGGCATCGGCGATCTGCTCGGCGATGAAGGCTTTCAGGGCCTTGCGGCTCATGGTGGCGCAGTCGATGACTTCGGCAGCTTTTACCGCAGTCTTTTCTTTCAGTACGGTGGTGTTGCCGTCTTTGCCGACCAGTTCGATGCGCAGGCTGTCGTCAGCTTCAATCAGTGCGGCTTTCTCGCTGCCGTAGAAGTCGCCCTGGGTCATGTGGGCAACGTGCGACTTGGAGTCGGCAGCCCAGGCGCCCATCTTGTGCGGGTGCTTGCGGGCGTAGTTCTTGACCGACAGCGGCGCGCGGCGGTCGGAGTTGCCTTCGCGCAGGACCGGGTTCACGGCGGAACCTTTGATGCGGTCGTAGCGGGCGCGGGATTCTTTCTCTTCCGCGGTGGCCGGCTCGTCGGCGTAGTCAGGGATGTTGAAGCCCTTGCCTTGCAGTTCCTTGATCGCGGCTTTCAGCTGCGGTACCGAGGCGCTGATGTTCGGCAGCTTGATGATGTTGGCTTCAGGGGTGGTAGCCAGCTGGCCCAGTTCCGCCAGGTGATCGCCTACTTGCTTCTCTGCGCCCAGTTGCTCCGGGAAGGCGGCGAGGATGCGGCCAGCCAGGGAGATGTCGCGGGTTTCGACGGCGATGTCAGCCGAAGCGGTGAAGGCTTCGATGATTGGCAGCAGCGAGTAAGTGGCGAGGGCGGGGGCTTCGTCGGTGAAGGTATAGATGATCTTGGAACGGGTGGGCATGCGGGTTAACTCTCTGTGTGCTGAGCGTGCTCGAGTCTCGTGGTGCGCAGGGTAGGCGCATCGCCCTGGCAGCGCCATGAGCGGAAAGTCGAGAGGCTGCGAGCGGTGATGGTGGATGCATCAGTCGAGCGTCAAGTGCTGAGCTGCGGTAACAACCCAGGCTTTATGGCCAGGCTTTGTGTCCATTCATGGCCAAGGGCGGTCCGCATTTTTCCAAGGGATCGCCCCGATGACCCTTCGGTCGCGGCGGAGTATACCAAACCATTCGGGCTAATCAGCAAGGCCAAGTGATATCGGGCCATTTATAAGACCAAAGACTAAGCGGCAATGTGGCGGGTTGTCGCATGCCTTGCAGGTCGGCAGATGTGGTTTAGGCTCAGTGGATCGCAATGATGTCCAATCACACCCGACAGCGGAGTAGTGCAAGCATGGGATACCAGAAAATCAAGGTTCCGACCGACGGCACCAAGATCACCGTCAATGCCGACCATTCGCTCAACGTTCCTGACAACCCGATCATTCCCTATATCGAGGGCGACGGGATTGGCGTCGATGTCTCGCCGGTAATGATCAAGGTGGTCGACGCCGCCGTGCAGAAGGCCTACGGCGGCAAACGCAAGATCGCCTGGATGGAGGTGTACGCTGGCGAGAAAGCCACCCAGGTGTACGACCAGGACACCTGGCTCCCCCAGGAAACCCTCGATGCCGTACGTGATTACGTGGTGTCGATCAAAGGGCCGCTGACCACCCCGGTGGGCGGTGGCATCCGGTCGCTCAACGTGGCCTTGCGCCAGCAACTGGACTTGTACGTGTGCCTGCGTCCGGTGCTGTGGTTCCAGGGCGTGCCCAGCCCGGTGAAGAAGCCAGGCGATGTGGACATGGTGATCTTCCGTGAGAACTCCGAGGACATCTATGCCGGCATCGAGTGGAAGGCCGGCTCGCCAGAGGCGAACAAGGTGATCAAGTTCCTCAAGGAGGAAATGGGCGTTACCAAGATCCGCTTCGACCAGGACTGCGGCATTGGCGTCAAGCCGGTGTCTCGCGAGGGCACCAAGCGCTTGGTGCGCAAGGCCCTGCAGTACGTGGTGGATAATGACCGCGAGTCGCTGACCCTGGTGCACAAGGGCAACATCATGAAGTTCACCGAGGGTGCCTTCAAGGACTGGGGCTATGAAGTGGCGCGCGACGAGTTCGGGGCCGAGTTGCTCGATGGTGGCCCGTGGATGAAGTTCAAGAACCCCAAGAGTGGGCGCGAGGTCATCGTCAAGGACGCCATCGCCGATGCCATGCTGCAGCAGATCCTGCTGCGCCCGGCCGAGTACGACGTGATCGCCACCCTCAACCTCAACGGTGACTACCTGTCCGATGCCCTGGCGGCGGAAGTGGGTGGTATCGGCATTGCGCCGGGTGCCAACCTGTCCGACACCGTGGCCATGTTCGAGGCCACCCACGGCACCGCGCCCAAGTATGCCGGGCAGGACAAGGTCAACCCGGGTTCGGTGATCCTGTCGGCGGAGATGATGCTGCGGCACATGGGCTGGACCGAGGCGGCAGACCTGATCATCAAGGGTACCAACGGCGCGATTGCCGCCAAGACAGTGACCTATGACTTCGAGCGCCTGATGGACGGCGCCACACTGGTGAGCAGTTCAGGCTTTGGCGATGAAATGATCAAGCATATGTAAGGCAACGGAAAACCGGCCGCTTCCAGTCAGGAGGCGGCCGGTTTTTAAGTGTACCGGCAGGCGGCGCGGCAGTTCAGGCGTCGGCAGTGCTGCTGGTTTGCGGAGCCCTGGCGACCGTGGCGGCAGTGGCGCTGCTGATATTCACCGCGTGCAAGCCTTTGGGGCCCTGGACGATGTCGAAACTCACGGCCTGGCCGGCCTTGAGCGTCTTGTATCCGTCCATCTGGATGGCTGAGTAATGAGCGAACAAGTCTTCATCCTTGCCCTCTTCATTGATGAATCCGTAGCCCTTGGCATTGTTGAACCACTTGACTTTACCGCTTGCCATCCCTATGTCCCTCTGCAAAGGACTCCATCACTGGAGTATCATCCACTCATCCGCATACGAACCATGCGAAAAATCTGGTTGACTGCGCGGATCTTTATCGACCACGGTGGGTTCTTATTGGTTGTAACACCGTTTTGCCGATAGTCAAGGTCGCCCGGCGCCTGCGCTGGCCGTGCCCTTCGCAGTCAACCCACAACCTTAACCTGTCGCTCATGATGAAATTCTTTCCATGCATGCACCTAGTGAGATTCGACTAACATTCAATCAGGATCGCCCGCAATCGAATGAGGACGACGGCTCAGGTCTTGCGGTTCAGGAAGCCAAGCCGATCCTGCAGGCGCCACCTATGTACAAGGTGGTTTTGTTCAACGATGACTACACGCCGATGGATTTCGTCGTCGAAGTGCTCGAGACGTTCTTCAATCTGAACCGCGAGCTGGCGACCAAGATCATGCTGACCGTCCATACCGAAGGGCGGGCAGTGTGCGGATTGTTTACCCGTGACATCGCCGAAACAAAGGCTATGCAGGTCAACCAATACGCCAGGGAAAGCCAGCATCCGCTACTCTGTGAAATCGAGAAGGACGGTTAATCGCCGACCACTTGGGTATGAGGTGAAGCTATGTTAAACCGCGAGCTCGAAGTCACCCTCAATCTTGCCTTCAAGGAGGCTCGTTCGAAGCGTCATGAGTTCATGACCGTCGAACATCTGCTGCTGGCACTCCTTGACAATGAGGCTGCCGCGACCGTTCTGCGCGCCTGTGGCGCCAATCTCGACAAACTCAAGCACGACCTGCAAGAGTTCATCGATTCCACCACACCCCTGATTCCGGTCAACGACGAAGATCGTGAAACCCAGCCGACCCTGGGCTTCCAGCGTGTGCTGCAGCGTGCCGTGTTCCACGTGCAAAGCTCCGGCAAGCGTGAAGTCACTGGCGCCAACGTGCTGGTTGCGATCTTCAGCGAACAGGAAAGCCAGGCCGTGTTCCTGCTCAAGCAGCAGAGCGTGGCCCGCATCGACGTGGTCAACTACATCGCCCATGGCATCTCCAAGGTGCCGGGCCATGGTTCGCATTCCGAAAGCGACCAGGAAATGCAGGACGAAGAGGGCGGCGATACCGCCTCTTCGAGCAACCCGCTGGATGCCTACGCCAGCAACCTGAACGAACTGGCCCGTGCCGGCCGTATCGACCCGCTGGTAGGCCGCGAGCAGGAAGTGGAGCGCGTGGCGCAAATCCTTGCCCGTCGGCGCAAGAACAACCCGCTGCTGGTGGGTGAGGCAGGCGTGGGCAAGACCGCCATCGCCGAAGGCCTGGCCAAGCGCATCGTCGATGGCCAGGTGCCCGACCTGCTGGCGCAAAGCGTGGTGTATTCCCTCGACCTCGGCGCACTGCTGGCTGGTACCAAATACCGTGGCGATTTCGAGAAGCGTTTCAAGGCGCTGCTCGGCGAGCTGCGCAAACGCCCGCAGGCGATCCTGTTCATCGATGAAATCCACACCATCATTGGTGCCGGCGCGGCGTCGGGCGGGGTGATGGATGCGTCCAACCTGCTCAAGCCACTGCTGTCGTCCGGTGAGATCCGTTGCATCGGTTCGACCACCTTCCAGGAATTCCGCGGCATCTTCGAGAAGGACCGTGCCCTGGCACGGCGCTTCCAGAAGGTTGATGTCAGCGAGCCGTCGGTCGAAGACACCGTGGGCATCCTGCGTGGCCTGAAAGGGCGCTTCGAAAGCCACCACAACATCGAGTACAGCGACGAAGCCTTGCGCGCCGCCGCTGAACTGGCCTCGCGCTATATCAATGACCGGCACATGCCGGACAAGGCCATCGACGTGATCGACGAAGCCGGTGCCTACCAGCGCCTGCAGCCGGAGGCCAACCGCGTCAAGCGCATCGACGTGCCGCAGGTCGAAGACATCGTCGCCAAGATTGCGCGCATTCCGCCGAAGCACGTCACCAGTTCCGACAAGGAACTGCTGCGCAACCTCGAGCGTGACCTGAAGTTGACCGTATTTGGTCAGGACCAGGCGATCGATTCGCTGGCCACCGCTATCAAGCTGTCCCGCGCCGGCCTCAAGTCGCCGGACAAGCCTGTCGGTTCGTTCCTGTTCGCCGGCCCGACCGGCGTCGGCAAGACCGAAGCAGCACGGCAGCTGGCCAAGGCGCTGGGTGTCGAGCTGGTGCGCTTCGACATGTCCGAGTACATGGAGCGCCACACCGTGTCGCGCCTGATCGGTGCGCCTCCTGGCTATGTTGGCTTCGATCAGGGTGGTTTGCTGACCGAGGCGATCACCAAGCAACCGCACTGCGTATTGCTGCTCGACGAAATCGAGAAGGCCCACCCGGAAGTCTTCAACCTGCTGCTGCAGGTGATGGACCACGGCACCCTGACCGACAACAACGGGCGCAAGGCCGACTTCCGCAACGTGATCCTGATCATGACCACCAACGCTGGCGCTGAAACCGCCGCGCGGGCCTCGATCGGCTTTACCCATCAGGACCATGCGTCCGATGCCATGGAAGTCATCCGCAAGAGCTTCACGCCGGAGTTCCGCAACCGCCTGGACACCATCATCCAGTTCGGCCGCCTGAGCCACGAGACGATCAAGAGCATCGTCGACAAGTTCCTTATCGAACTGCAGGCGCAGCTGGAAGACAAGCGTGTTCTGCTGGAGGTCAGCGATGATGCGCGCGGTTGGCTGGCGGCCTCGGGCTACGACGTGCAGATGGGTGCGCGGCCGATGGCGCGGCTGATCCAGGACAAGATCAAGCGGCCGCTGGCCGAGGAGATCCTGTTTGGCGAACTGGCCGAGCATGGTGGCGTGGTGCACGTCGACCTGCGCGATGGCGAACTGGTGTTCGACTTCGAGACCACGGCTGAGGTTGCGTGACAGCGGGGGCCGCGTTGCGGCCCATTCGCAGCACAAGGCTGCTCCTACAGGGAATGCACGCTCCCCTTGTAGGAGCAGCCCCCTGCAATCTGACAGGCACAAAAAAGCCCGGCACATGGCCGGGCTTTTTCATGGCTTGAGCTTAGCGCGCACGGTAGGTGATGCGGCCCTTGCTCAGGTCGTAGGGCGTCAGTTCGACGCGGACCTTGTCGCCAGTGAGAATACGGATGTAGTTCTTGCGCATCTTTCCGGAGATGTGCGCGGTTACGACGTGCCCGTTTTCCAACTCCACGCGGAACATGGTGTTGGGCAGGGTGTCGACGACAGTACCTTCCATTTCGAAGCTGTCTTCTTTCGACATGCAGTAGAGCCCTCGGATCCAGTGTTGGCCCGACGCATAACCGCACCGGGCAAAAAAGTGGCGTGGATTATGCCCGAAAACTGTGTGTCAAGCCAATGCCTTTCAGTTGAGGGTGACCCAGCGCTGGTTTATCAGCAATTCGATAGGCCGATACTGTGTCTTGTAGTTCATTTTCTTGCAGTTCTTGATCCAGTAACCCAGGTAAACCGCTTCCAGGTCCTGGCGCAGGGCTTCGGTGATCTGCCAGAGAATGGCAAAGCGGCCCAGGCTCCGGCGTTCTTCGTCCGGCTCGTAGAAGGTGTACACAGCCGACAGGCCGTTGGGCAGCAGGTCGCACACCGCCACCGCCATCAAGCGGCCATCCAGGCGGAACTCATAGAACCAGCAGAACGGCAGGTCGCGCACCAGGAAGGTGGAGAACTGATCGCGGCTGGGCGGGTACATGTCACCGTCGGCATGGCGCGTTTCGATATAGCGCCGGTACAGTTCGAAGTACTCTTCCTTGAACGCTGGACGTGCGGCGGTCACGGTCAGGTCGGCGTTGCGCTTGAGGATGCGCCGTTGCTGGCGGTTTGGGATGAAGCGCGCCGCCGGGATGCGTGCCGGCACACAGGCATTGCAGTTCTGGCAGTGCGGGCGGTACAGATGGTCGCCACTGCGGCGGAAGCCCATTTCCGACAAATCGGCGTACACGTGCACGTCCATCGGCTGGCTGGGGTCGAGGAACAGCGTAGTTGCCTGTTCGTCGGGCAGGTAGCTGCAGGAGTGGGGTTGAGTGGCATAGAACTTCAACCGCGCCAACTCTGTCATGATCAACCCCCTCGGTGAGACTTTGTTTAAGTGTAAGCCAGCTACGGGAACTCGCCTAGGGAAGCCATGTGGCGCTGTTGGGCTGGTCGAGGTGGCGTGCCAGGTAGTCGGCAAACTCGGCGCGGCTAATGGCGTGGGCTCCCAGGCTGTGCAAATGGTTGGTTGGCATCTGGCAGTCGATGAGGACGAAACCGGCCTGGCGCAGGTGGTTGACCAAAGTCACGAAGCCGACCTTGGAAGCGTTGTCGGCGCGGCTGAACATCGATTCACCGAAGAACAGCTGGCCCATGGCCAAGCCATACAGACCACCGACCAGCTTGCCGTCCTGGCGCACCTCCACCGAATGGGCGATGCCGCGTCGGTGCAGCTCGCAGTAGGCGGCACGCATGGTGTCGGTGATCCAGGTGCCGTCGGCGTAGTCACGTGGCGCGGCGCAGGCGGCGATCACCGCGGGGAAGTCTGTGTCGAAGCTGACCTGGTAACGGCCCTGGCGCATCAGCTTGGCCAGCGAGCGCGACACGTGCAGCTGGTCCGGGAGCAGCACCGTGCGCGGGTCGGGTGACCACCAGAGGATCGGCTGGCCGTCCTGATACCATGGGAAGCAGCCATGGCGATAGGCCTGCACCAGGCGCTCGGGGCTCAGGTCGCCGCCGGCAGCGAGCAGGCCGTTGGGGTCGTGCAGGGCCTTTTCCAGGGGCGGGAAGGTCAGCGAGTCGCGAGTCAGCCAGGTGAGCATGGTCTATCGTGCGGTGGGGGAGGGGAGAGGGCAGCATGGCGCGGGTGAAAAGCAGGGTCAATCTCTTTGGCTTCTTCGCGGGCGCGCCCGCTCCCATAGGCCATATGCAGGCTCTGAAGCCTGCGGGGTGCCTGTGGGAGCGGGCAAGCCCGCGAAGAGGCCGGCACAGGTGATGAAAATAGGCAATTTCCTACACATTCATGAAACCGCAGGCACCATCCGCTACATTTGCTGTCACACCTGTGCAAAAACACAGCATAAGCCTTTGTCACAAAAGAAAATGCATGCTCAAATTGCAGCTATATGAAAGTCGCCCCCGGCCAAACCCCATCTGGCGTGCCGCCATGGCGGCTGGCGGGCAGTAATGTTAAAAGTAGTGGTTCATTGGCCGCACCGTCGGCCGATCACTATTGGACGCGCAGCACGCGCAGGAATAGACGCGTTTTGAAGAAATCCACCGCAACTCCAGCTCCCTTGCCCGTCCCTCTGTGGCGGCAGCAGCTGCATTATCGCCTCAAGGAAGGTGCGTTGATCGCTGTCGGCGCCCTGTGCCTGTACCTGTGGATGGCGCTGCTGACCTACGATACGTCGGACCCGGGCTTCAGCCACACCAGCAACGTCGATCAGGTGCAGAACGCCGCCGGGCGTGCCGGTGCCTACTTCGCCGACATCCTGTTCATGGTGCTGGGGTACTTCGCCTACATCTTCCCGCTGCTGCTGGCGATAAAGACCTGGCAGATCTTCCGCGAACGCCACCAGCCCTGGGAGTGGAGCGGCTGGCTGTTCTCCTGGCGGCTGATCGGCCTGGTGTTCCTGGTGCTGTCTGGTGCGGCGCTGGCCCATATCCATTTCCACCCGCCTGCGAGCATGCCGTTCTCCGCCGGTGGTGCATTGGGCGAGAGCCTCGGCGACCTGGCGCGCAACCTGCTGAACGTGCAGGGCAGCACGCTGATGTTCATTGCCCTGTTCCTGTTCGGCCTGACCGTGTTCACCGACCTGTCGTGGTTCAAGGTGATGGACCTGACCGGCAAGATCACTCTCGACCTGTTCGAGCTGGTGCAGGGCGCCGCCAACCGTTGGTGGGAAGCGCGCAACGAGCGCAAGCGCCTGGAGGCGCAGCTGCGCGAGGATGAACCGGTGATCAAGGCCGCGCCAATGGCCGCCGACAAGCGCGAACCGGCCAAGCCGGCGCTGCGCGAGCGCATTTTCAAACGTGAAGAAGCACCTGCCCAGCCGGTCGAACCACGTGAGCCAACCCTGTCGCGCGAGCCTGTGGTGCCACGCGAGTCGCCGGCACCTCGTGAGCCGGTAATCTCTCGCGAACCACCTGCCGCGGCCCCGATGATCGTGCCGCCGACACCCGCCAGGGCGCCGGAGCCGAGCAAGCGGGTGATGAAGGAGAAGCAGGCGCCGCTGTTCGTCGACAGCGCGGTGGAAGGCACCTTGCCGTCGATCTCCATCCTCGACCCGGCCGAACAGAAGAAGATCGAGTACTCGCCGGAATCCCTGGCCGGTGTCGGCCAGCTGCTGGAAATCAAACTCAAGGAATTCGGCGTGGAAGTGGCGGTGGACTCGATCCACCCGGGCCCGGTGATTACCCGTTACGAAATCCAGCCGGCCGCCGGTGTGAAGGTCAGCCGTATCGCCAACCTGGCCAAGGACCTGGCGCGTTCGCTGGCAGTGACCAGTGTGCGTGTGGTCGAGGTCATCCCCGGCAAGACCACCGTGGGTATCGAGATCCCCAACGAGAACCGGCAGATGGTGCGTTTCTCCGAAGTGCTGGCCACGCCGCAGTACGACGAGCAGAAATCGCCGGTCACCCTGGCCCTGGGCCACGACATCGGCGGCAAGCCGGTGATCACCGACCTGGCCAAGATGCCGCACCTGCTGGTGGCCGGTACTACCGGTTCCGGTAAGTCGGTGGGTGTGAACGCGATGATCCTGTCGATCCTGTTCAAGTCCAGCCCGGAAGACGCGCGGCTGATCATGATCGACCCGAAAATGCTCGAACTGTCGATCTACGAGGGCATCCCGCACCTGCTGTGCCCGGTGGTCACCGACATGAAGGACGCCGCCAACGCCTTGCGCTGGAGCGTGGCCGAGATGGAGCGGCGCTACAAGCTGATGGCGGCCATGGGCGTGCGTAACCTGGCCGGCTTCAACCGCAAGATCAAGGACGCCCAGGAAGCCGGCGAGATCATCCATGACCCGCTGTACCGCCGCGAGAGCATGGACGACGAGCCGCCTGCGCTGAAAACCCTGCCGACCATCGTGGTGGTGGTCGACGAATTCGCCGACATGATGATGATCGTCGGCAAGAAGGTCGAAGAGCTGATCGCCCGTATCGCCCAGAAGGCGCGGGCCGCCGGTATCCACCTGATCCTCGCCACCCAGCGCCCGTCGGTGGACGTGATTACCGGCCTGATCAAGGCCAACATCCCGACCCGCATGGCGTTCCAGGTATCGAGCAAGATCGACTCGCGGACCATCATTGACCAGGGTGGTGCCGAGCAGCTGCTGGGCCACGGTGACATGCTGTACATGCCGCCGGGCACCAGCCTGCCGATTCGTGTGCACGGCGCGTTCGTCTCCGACGACGAGGTGCACCGCGTGGTCGAAGCGTGGAAGCTGCGCGGCGCCCCGGACTATAACGACGACATCCTCAACGGCGTCGAGGAGGCCGGCAGCGGCTTCGAAGGCGGCGGTGGTGGTGGCGATGGCGAAGATTCGGAAAGCGACGCCCTGTATGATGAGGCCGTGCAGTTCGTGCTGGAAAGCCGCCGCGCGTCCATCTCGGCTGTGCAGCGCAAACTGAAGATCGGCTACAACCGCGCCGCCCGCATGATCGAAGCCATGGAAATGGCCGGCGTGGTCACCCCCATGAACAGCAACGGCTCGCGGGAAGTGATAGCCCCGGGCGGCCCGCGCGACTGACGAACACCTTGCCGGGCGCCAACGGTGGCGCCCGGCCTTTTCAATGCTCGATGAGGACTCCCATGCGCGCGATTCGCATGCTGTTGGTTTCTGCCCTGGCCGCGGCTTCTGTGTCGGCCACCGTATCGGCTTTTGCCGGTGAGCAAGACGTACAACGCCTGACCCAATTGCTGGAAAAGTCGCAGACCATCGAGGCCAACTTTTCCCAGCTGACCCTGGACGCTGGCGGCACCAGCCTGCAGGAAACATCCGGCAAGATGACCGTCAAGCGCCCGGGCCTGTTCTACTGGCACACCGATGCGCCGCAGGAGCAGGTGGTGGTATCCGACGGCAAAAACGTCACCCTGTGGGACCCGGACCTGGAACAGGCGACTATCAAGAAGCTGGACCAGCGCCTGAACCAGACCCCGGCGCTGCTGCTGTCCGGTGACGTGTCGAAGATCAGCCAGAGCTTCGACATCAGCTCGAAGGAGCAGGGCGAAGTGATGGACTTCACCCTCAAGCCGAAGACCAAGGACACCCTGTTCGACTCGCTGCGCGTGTCGTTCCGCAAGGGCCTGATCAACGACATGCAACTGATCGACAGTGTCGGCCAGCGCACCAACATCCTGTTCAATGGCGTGAAAGCCAACCAGGCGGTGCCGGACAGCAAGTTCAAGTTCGACATCCCCAAAGGCGCGGACGTCATCAAGGAGTAACCAGAGCTCGCCATGGACCTGTTTCGAAGCGAACCCGTCGCCCAGCCCCTGGCCGCTCGTCTGCGCCCGTCCAACCTGGACGAGTACGTCGGCCAGGAGCACCTGCTGGCGCGCGGCAAACCGCTGCGCGAAGCGCTGGAGCAGGGTGCGCTGCACTCGATGATCTTCTGGGGGCCGCCGGGGGTGGGCAAGACCACCCTCGCGCGGCTGCTGGCGCAGTTCTGCGACGCGCACTTCGAAACGGTATCGGCGGTATTGGCCGGGGTGAAGGAGATTCGCCAGGCGGTCGAGGTGGCCAAGCAGCAGGCTGGCCAGTACGGCCGCCGAACCATCCTGTTCGTCGACGAAGTGCACCGCTTCAACAAGTCACAGCAGGATGCCTTCCTGCCCTATGTGGAAGACGGCACCCTGCTGTTCATTGGCGCCACCACCGAAAACCCGTCGTTCGAGCTGAACAACGCACTGCTGTCGCGGGCGCGGGTGTATGTGCTCAAGAGCCTGGACGAGGCGGCGCTGCGCAAGCTGGTCAACCGCGCGTTGACTGAAGAGCGCGGCCTGGGCAAGCGCAACCTGCGGGTTGGCGACGACGCCTTCAAGATGCTGATGGCCGCCGCCGACGGCGATGGCCGGCGCATGCTCAACTTCCTGGAAAACGCCTCGGACCTGGCTGAAGACGGCAGCGAGATCGATGTCGAGATGTTGCAGAGCCTGCTCGGCGACAGCCGCCGCCGCTTCGACAAGGGGGGCGAGGCGTTCTACGACCAGATTTCTGCGCTGCACAAGTCAGTGCGTGGCTCCAACCCCGATGGCGCCCTGTACTGGTTCGCGCGCATGCTCGATGGCGGCTGCGATCCGCTGTACATTGCCCGCCGCGTGGTGCGCATGGCCAGCGAAGACATCGGCAACGCCGACCCGCGCGCGCTCAGCCTGTGCCTGGCGGCCTGGGATGTGCAAGAGCGCCTGGGCAGCCCCGAGGGCGAACTGGCGGTGGCCCAGGCCATCACCTACCTTGCCTGCGCGCCGAAGAGCAACGCGGTGTACATGGGCTTCAAGACCGCCCTGCGCGAGGCCGCGGAGCATGGCTCGCTGGAAGTGCCGTTGCACCTGCGCAACGCCCCGACCAAGCTGATGAAGCAACTGGGCTACGGCGACGAGTACCGCTATGCCCACGATGAACCCGACGCCTATGCCGCCGGCGAAGACTACTTCCCCGAGGAGCTCGAGCCGCGCCAGTACTACCAGCCGGTGCCCCGTGGCCTGGAACTGAAGATTGGCGAGAAGCTGCGCCACCTTGCCGACCTTGACCGCAACAGCCCCCGCCAGCGGAGAAAGCCGTGATTGCACTGATTGCCGCCGTCAGCGCTGGCGGTATTGCCGGTACCTTGTTGCGCTTTGCCACCACCAACTGGGTGTCTGCCCACTGGCCACGGCACTTCTATCTCGGTACGCTGGCGGTCAACCTGGTTGGCTGCCTGCTGATCGGCCTGCTTTATGGTCTGTTCTTGCACAAGCCGATCGTGCCGGTCGAGCTGCGCGCCGGGCTGATCGTCGGCTTCCTCGGCGGCCTGACGACTTTTTCCTCCTTTTCGCTGGATACCGTACGCCTGCTGGAAAGCGGGCAAGTGCCCCTGGCTTTGGGCTATACCGGTATCAGCGTGGTGGGCGGGCTGCTCGCGACCTGGGCCGGCCTGTCCCTGACCCGATTCTGAACCAACACCTACACATAACGAGAGAACGATATGCTCGATTCCAAACTGTTACGCGGCCAACTTCAGGAAGTGGCGGATCGCCTGGCCTCCCGTGGCTTCAGCCTGGATGTCGCGCGCATCGAATCACTGGAAGAGCGCCGCAAGGCGGTGCAGACCCGCACCGAGCAGCTGCAGGCCGAGCGTAACGCCCGTTCCAAGTCCATCGGCCAGGCCAAGGCCAAGGGCGAAGATATTGCGCCGCTGATGGCTGACGTCGAGCGCATGGCCAACGAACTGGCTGCCGGCAAGACCGAACTGGACGGCATCCAGGCCGAACTGGATGGCATCCTGCTGACCATCCCCAACCTGCCGGACGCCAGCGTACCGGTTGGTGCCAGCGAAGACGACAACGTCGAAGTGCGCCGTTGGGGTACGCCGAAGGCTTTCGACTTCGAAATCAAGGACCATGTCGCCCTCGGCGAAGTCAGCGGTGGCCTGGACTTCGAAGCTGCCGCCAAGCTGTCTGGCGCGCGTTTTGCCGTGCTGCGTGGTCCAGTTGCCCGCCTGCACCGCGCCCTGGCGCAGTTCATGATCAACCTGCACACCGGCGAGCACGGTTACGAGGAGCACTACACCCCGTACCTGGTCCAGGCCCCGGCCCTGCAGGGTACCGGCCAGCTGCCGAAGTTCGAGGAAGACCTGTTCAAGATCAGCCGCGAAGGCGAGGCCGACTTCTACCTTATCCCGACCGCCGAAGTGTCGCTGACCAACCTGGTGGCCGGTGAAATCCTCGATGCCAAGCAGCTGCCGCTGAAGCTGGTTGCCCACACCCCGTGCTTCCGCAGCGAAGCCGGTGCTTCCGGCCGTGACACCCGCGGCATGATCCGCCAGCACCAGTTCGACAAGGTCGAGATGGTGCAGGTGGTCGAGCCGTCCAAGTCGATGGAAGCCCTGGAAGGCCTGACTGCCAACGCCGAGCGCGTGCTGCAGCTGCTGGAGCTGCCGTACCGCGTGCTGGCCCTGTGCACCGGCGACATGGGCTTTGGCGCGGTGAAGACCTACGACCTGGAAGTGTGGGTACCAAGCCAGGACAAGTACCGTGAAATCAGCTCGTGCTCCAACTGCGGCGATTTCCAGGCGCGCCGCATGCAGGCCCGCTGGCGCAACCCGGAAACCGGCAAGCCAGAGCTGGTGCATACCCTCAACGGCTCCGGCCTGGCCGTAGGCCGTACCTTGGTTGCCGTACTGGAAAACTACCAGCAGGCCGATGGTTCCATCCGTGTGCCGGAAGTGCTGAAGCCTTACATGGGCGGCGTCGAGGTCATCCGCTAAATGGATTACCTGCCGCTGTTCCACAAGCTGCAGGGCGGCCGCGTGCTGGTCGTTGGCGGCGGTGAGATCGCTTTGCGCAAAGCGCGCCTGCTGGCCGACGCCGGCGCCGCGCTGCGCGTGGTTGCACCGGATGTCGACGGCCAGTTGGCCGCGCTGGCCCGGGAAGGTGGCGGCGAGGTGCTGGTGCGCGGCTATCAGGCAGCCGACCTGGTCGGTTGCCGGCTGGTGATTGCGGCCACCGACGACCCTGGGCTCAATGCCCAGGTGTCGGCGGATGCGCAGGCCCTCAGCCTGCCGGTCAACGTGGTGGATGCGCCGGCCCTGTGCACGGTGATCTTCCCGGCGATCGTCGACCGTTCGCCGTTGGTGGTTGCGGTGTCCAGTGGCGGTGATGCTCCGGTGCTGGCGCGTTTGATTCGCGCCAAGCTGGAGGCCTGGATCCCGTCCGCCTACGGCGAACTGGCCGGCCTGGCCGCACGCTTCCGCGACAAGGTCAAGGCCTTGTACCCGGACGTCAACCAGCGCCGAGGCTTCTGGGAAACCGTGTTCCAGGGGCCGATTGCCGAGCGTCAGCTGGCCGGGCAGGGCGCCGAGGCCGAGCGCCTGTTGCAGGCGATGGTCGACGGTGCACCGGTGCAGCAGGGCGGTGAGGTGTACCTGGTGGGGGCTGGCCCAGGCGATCCGGACTTGCTGACCTTCCGCGCCTTGCGCCTGATGCAGCAGGCCGACGTGGTGCTGTACGACCGCCTGGTGGCGCCGGCGATTATCGAGATGTGCCGACGTGATGCCGAGCGTATCTACGTGGGCAAGCGTCGCGCCGACCATGCCGTGCCTCAGGACCAGATCAACCGCCTGCTGGTCGACCTGGCCCGGCAGGGCAAGCGTGTGCTGCGCCTGAAGGGCGGCGACCCGTTCATCTTCGGCCGGGGCGGCGAAGAGATCGAAGAGCTGGCCGAGCACGGCATCCCGTTCCAGGTGGTGCCGGGCATTACCGCAGCCAGCGGTTGTTCCGCTTATGGCGGGATTCCGCTGACTCACCGCGACTATGCCCAATCGGTGCGTTTCGTGACCGGGCACCTGAAAGATGGCACCAGCAATCTGCCGTGGCATGACCTGGTAGCGCCGGCGCAGACCCTGGTGTTCTACATGGGCTTGGTGGGGTTGCCGACCATCTGTGCCGAGCTGATTCGCCATGGCCGCGCGGCCAGTACCCCTGCGGCGCTGGTGCAGCAGGGGACTACGCGTAATCAGCGGGTGTTCACCGGCACCCTGGCGGACTTGCCGGACCTGGTGGCGCAGCATGAAGTGCATGCGCCGACCCTGGTGATTGTCGGGGAGGTGGTGCAGTTGCGTGACAAGCTGGCCTGGTTCGAAGGCTCGCAGAACAGCTGAAATCGTTGGGGCCGCTTTGCGGCCCGTTCGCAGCACAAGGCTGCTCCTACAGGGAATCGCGTTTCCTGTAGTAGCAGCCTTGTGCTGCGAACGGGCTGCAAAGCAGCCCCGACAGCCTCAAACCTGCCAAATCCCCTTGCCTGCCAACTGCTCCCGATCATGCGGCAGGTTGAAGTCCTGCATCGGCCCCTTGGGCACGATCCCGTTCGGGTTGATGGTCTTGTGGCTCATGTAGTAGTGCTTCTGGATATGCTCCATGTCCACTGTGCCCGCCACCCCCGGCCACTGGTACAGCTCACGCAGCCAGTTCGACAGGTTGTGATAGTCGCTCAGGCGGCGCAGGTTGCACTTGAAGTGCCCGTGGTACACCGCATCGAAGCGCACCAGGGTGGTGAACAGTCGCACATCGGCCTCGGTCAGGTATTCCCCGGCCAGGTAGCGGTTGCGGCTCAGCAAGTCTTCCAGGTAGTCCAGTTCGTTGAACACTTCGTCAAACGCAGCCTCGTAGGCTTCCTGCGTAGTGGCAAAGCCTGCGCGATAAACGCCGTTGTTCACCGCCGGGTAGATGCGCTCGTTCAGTGCCTCGATGGTCGGGCGCAGCGGCTCTGGATACAGGTCCAGTGTATTGCCGGTCAGTTCGTTGAACGCGCTGTTGAAGATGCGGATGATCTCCGACGACTCGTTGTTGACGATGCGTTTCTCTTTCTTGTCCCACAGCACCGGTACAGTCACGCGGCCAGTGTAGTGCGGGTCATCCTGGGTGTAGCGCTGGTGGAGGTACTGCAGCGCGTCGAGGTGGTCGCCGCTGGAACCTTGCTGCTGGTCGAAAGTCCAGCCATGGTCCTGCATCAGCCAGCTGACCACCGACACGTCGATCAGTGGCTCCAGGCCCTTGAGGGCACGGAAGATCAGGGTGCGGTGCGCCCATGGGCAGGCCAGCGAGACGTACAGGTGGTAACGGCCAGCTTCGGGAGCGGGCAGCTGATTGCGGCGTTGGGCGTTTTCGCGTTTGAACGTGCCGTCCTTGCCGTTTTCATACCACTGGTCATGCCAGCGGCCGTCGATCAAAAGGCCCATGGTGAGCTCCTCGGAACAAAGTTGTTTGTCGTTGGAGCCCAGTCTAGGGAAAAACGTTCGAATAACTAGCGCAAAGACTGCACTCTTACTATCTAGTTATTAGATTGGTTGCGTGCGCCCCAGTAACCGCGTGCCGTGGCGAAAGCCTGCTCACGGTCTTGGCCCAGGCCGCGCAGGGCAAGGGCGATGGTCGCGACCACGGCCATTTCACCGTAGCTGTCCTCGGCCTCGCCGCGCCAGACCGCCAGCAATTGCTCGGGCTGCAGGCTTGGCGGCTTCACGTGGCGGCGTTCGCTCAGCGCAGGCCATTCCTCGTCCCAGGCTTTGCCGGCGGTGGTGCCGTACAGATGGCTGATGACATCGGGGTTGACCTCGATCTCGCCGCCATCACCCTTGATTACCACGGCATGGTCGCCCAGCAGGCGGCTGGCCTCGCGGTGTACTGCCTGGTAGCCGGGGTGGAAGATGCTCTGCAGGCCACAACGCGCAGCCAGTGGGTTGAGCACCCGGGCCAGCGAATGGATGGGCGAACGCAGGCCCAGGGTGTTGCGCAGGTCGATCATGCGCTGCAACTGCGGCGCCCAGTCCTGCAGCGGGAAGAAGGCCAGGCGTTGCTGGTCCAGGGCCCGGCTGACCGCAGCCCAGTCACGGCACAACGGAATTTCCAGCAAGGACAGCAACTGCTCGGTGTACATGCGCCCGGCGGTATGCGCACCGCCACCGTGCATGAGGATGCGCACGCCATTGTTGGCCAGGCATTTGGCAGCCAGCAGGTACCAGGGCAGGTGGCGCTTCTTGCCGGCGTAGGTGGGCCAGTCCAGGTCCACGGCGATGCGCGGCGACTGCAAGTGGGCGCGCAGGGCCTCGGTGAAGCCGGCCAGTTCTTCGGCGCTTTCTTCCTTGTGCCGCAGCAGCATGAGAAAGGCACCGAGCTGGGCATCTTCGACCTTGCCTTCCAGCAGCAGGGTCATGGCCGTGCGGGCTTCTTCACGGGTCAGGCCACGCGCGCCGCGCTTGCCTTTGCCAAGAATGCGCACGAACTCGGCGAACGGGTGTTCGGCAGGGGTTTCCAGGGTAAGCGGGCGAGGTTCTGTCATATGCAGTTGGTCGGCTTGGGCAGGCCCGCCAGCTTGGCGGCCAGTTTGGCGGGAGTGCCGTTGAACAGGCGGTTGAGGTGCGGGCTGTTGCCCTTTTCCGGGCCCAGTTTGAGGGCCGTGTACTTGATCAGCGGGCGCGTGGCCGGGGACAGCTGGAATTCCTGATAGAACTGGCGCAGCAGTTCGAGGATTTCCCAGTGGTCCGCCGTCAAAGGGATGCCCTCGCGCGCGGCCAAAGCCTCGGCGGCGGCATGCGACCAGTCTTGCAGGTCGACCAGGAAGCCGTCCTTGTCCAGGGCGATCGCCTGATCGCCAACGTTGAGGGTATTCATAGCCAGCTGTTGACCTTGTCGTAATGCAGCGACAGTTCGACGAACCCGGCGTAGTCCACGGCCTTGGCCAGCTCGTTGCCGACCGCGCGGGCCTGCACGTCTTCATCCAGGGCGAACAGGCGCTGGGCCAGGCCGGCGGCTTGCAGCTGGCGGTGCGGTTCGCTGCCGCTGCGCAGGGCATATACAGCATCGCCGCACAGCAGCAGGGCGTCGTCGGTGCCGAGCAGGCGCAGGCAGGTGGCCAGGCGCTCGTCGCCAAACGGGGAGTGGGCAATTACATGCAGGGTCGTCATCAGAGCGTTACCACCTGGTCGAAACGGGCGATCAGTGCGGTCAGGGCCGCGTCGTCCAGCACTTGCACCGGCAGCGTCAGAGTGTCGGCTGCCAGGCCGCGGCGAGTGAGGCTGTGGCTACAGGCGAACAGGTCCTCGACGCCGAACATTGGCAGCGCCTGCAAGTTGGCGGCCAGGTTCTTCTGTTGCACGGCGGTGGGCTGCTGGTCTGCGGCGAGCTGGAACACGCCGTCATCGAGGAACAGCATGCCCAGCGGCAGATCGAACGCGCCGCCAGCCAGGGCGATGTCCAGTGCTTCACGGGCCGATGGGCCGTTCCAGGGCGCCTGGCGGCTGATGATCAACAAGGATTTGGCCATTTCAGTCGCCTCCGAAGCAGACAAGGCGATCGGCAACTTGCGCCGCCTCATGCAGCTGGCCAAGCCCCGACAGCTCCCAAGGCTTGGGCAGGTTCACGGCCGGGCGCTGGTAGCGGTTGGCCTCGGCCTCGTCGAGCACGCCACGGCGCAGGGCGGCGGCGATGCACACCACTGCGTCCAGCTGGTGGGCTGCAATGAACTCGCGCCATTGGCTGGCAACATCCAGCTCGTCCTGGGGGGCGACCACGTTGGCCGAGGCACTGTGTACCCCGTCCTGGTAGAAGAACAGCCGGGCAATCTCATGCCCGCCGGCCAGTACCGCCTCGGCGTAGCGCAGGGCGCGCCGCGAGGAGGGCGCATGGGCCGGGGAGAACACCGCGATAGCGAATTTCATGGATAACTCATGCAAAAGGAATGGTGCCATGATAAAACAAAAAAGCCCGCGCCCGCTTGTGCATGGCGGGGCGGGCTTTTGGTCTTGCACCAATCTTCAGGTCTACGCGGCTTCGTGTAGGAGCGGCCTTGTGTCGCGACGGGCTGCAAAGCAGCCCCATGGCCCTGACAGAAGGACTCCAGGCTCAAGCCTGTTCCTTGCTCTCCGGCAAGAACCAGTTCAACACCAGGGCACAGATACCCCCGGTAGCCACGCCCGACTCCAGCACATTGCGAATCGCCGCCGGCATGTGCGCCAGGAACTCCGGCACCTGCGCCACACCCAGGCCCAGGGCCAGGGATACAGCGATGATCAGCAGGGCGCGACGGTCCAGGCGAGTGCTGGCCAGGATATTGATCCCCGAAGCCGCAACCGCCCCGAACATGACCATGGCCGCACCACCCAGCACCGGCTCCGGCACCGCCTGGATCACCCCGGCAACGCTCGGGAACAGCCCCAGCAGCACCAGCATCACGGCAATCCACATACCGATATGGCGGCTGGCGATCCCCGTCAGCTGAATCACGCCATTGTTCTGGGCAAAGATCGAGCTCGGGAAGGTGTTGAACAAACCGGCCAGCAGCGAGTTGGCCCCGTTCACCAGCACACCGCCCTTGATCCGCTGCATCCACACCGGCCCTTCGACCGGCTGGCGCGACACCTTGCTGGTGGCGGTGACGTCACCGATGGCTTCCAGCGAAGTTACCAGGTAGATCACCAGCATCGGGATGAACAGTGCCCAGGAGAAGCCCAGGCCGAAGTGCAGTGGCGTCGGCACCTGGAACAGCGCGGCTTCGTGCATGCCGGTGAAATCCAGGCGGCCCAGGTAACCGGCCAGCGCATAGCCGACCGCCAGGGCGATAACGATGGCGCAGCTGCGCATCCACACTACCGGAATGCGGTTGAGGATGACGATGATCGCCAGCACCACGCCCGACAGCAGCAGGTTCTCGCCATTGGCGAAGGTGCCATTGGCCATGGCGCCGAAGCCACCACCCATGCTGATCAGGCCGACCTTGATCAGGGTCAGGCCGATCATCAGCACCACGATGCCGGTGACCAGCGGGGTAATCAGGCGTTTGACGAAGGGCAGGATGCGCGACACGCCCATCTCGACGAACGAGCCGGCGATTACCACGCCAAAGATGGCCGCCATCACGCCTTCCACCGGCGTACCTTGCTTGACCATCAGCGCCCCGCCGGCAATCAGCGGGCCGACGAAGTTGAAGCTGGTGCCCTGGACGATCAGCAGCCCGGCACCGAACGGCCCGAAGCGCTTGCACTGGACGAAGGTGGCGATACCCGAGATGACCAGCGACATGGAGACGATCAGGTTGGTATCACGTGCGGAAACCCCCAGCGCCTGGCAAATCAGCAGGCCAGGGGTGACGATCGGGACGATGATCGCCAGCAGGTGCTGCAGTGCTGCCAGCAGGCCGATCAACAGCCGTGGCTTGTCCTCAAGACCAAGCACCAGTTCATTGGCAGGCGCCGCCGCGCCTGGGCTGTGTTCGTGTGAGCTCATTGCGAAAAGCTGCCCCGGAAGAAAAAAGGAGCGCATTTTACGGGGTGATGGCGAATTGGGGTAGAGAAAAGCACGATGGCGGCATGATCGACGACCATTCGCCCGGTTATCTGACTTTATGGTCAATTATTGGTGCTTTTGGCCTGAATCCTGCGCGGACCCTGTGGGAGCGGGTTCACCCGCGAAGAAACCAACGCGGTGCCTGGCACCGGCTGCGCCGGTGTTCGCGGGTGAACCCGCTCCCACAAAAAAAGCCCGCCGAAGCGGGCTTTCTCTTGCAGCAATCAATCAGTCATCACGACCCATGATGCCAAACAGCTGCAGCAGGCTGACAAACAGGTTGTAGATCGACACATACAGGCTGATGGTCGCCATGATGTAGTTACGCTCGCCACCGTGAATGATCGCGCTGGTCTGGAACAGGATGCAGACCGACGAGAACAGCACGAAGCCAGCGCTGATCGCCAGTTGCAGGCCGCTGATCTGGAAGAAGAAGCTGGCCACGACAGCACCGAGCAGGACAAAGAAGCCCGCAGTGATGAAGCCGCTGAGGAAGCTCATGTCCTTGCGGGTAATCAGCACATAAGCCGACAGGCCGCCGAACACCAAGGCAGTCATGGCAAATGCCGAGCTGACCACCTCGGCGCCACCGGCCATGCCCAGGTAACGGTTGAGGATGGGGCCGAGGATAAAGCCCATGAAACCGGTGAGGGCGAAGGTGGACACCAGCCCCCAGGCCGAATCACGAAGCTTGTTGGTAAGGAAGAACAACCCGTAGAAGCCGATCAGCACCACGAACACGTTCGGGTAGCCGACGCGCATCTGCTGGGCCACGAAGGCCATGACACCGCTGAAGGCGAGGGTGAGCGCCAGCAGGCTGTATGTGTTGCGCAGGACCTTGCTGATCTCCTGCTGCTCGACCTGCTGGCCGTGGTGTACGGCGTAATCCTGTTCGCGCATGGCGACACTCCTTGGTAAACCTGTGGTTTTCAAACGTTCAGATGCTAGGAGTCTATCAGAGCTCCCGCAACCCGCGACACAGAGAGTTTGACAGCTTGTTTCATTACGGTATTATGGCGGCCGCAAAACGAGCTGGAAGCGTGGCCGAGTGGTTTAAGGCAACGGTCTTGAAAACCGTCGATGGGCAACTATCCTAGAGTTCGAATCTCTACGCTTCCGCCATACAAGTGCTTGATTTCATTGATGTTCGCAGCCGCTTGACCCTCAAATGGGAGCGTTTTGGGAACACTTTGGGAATGACAGGCAGAAGAAAGGGGCCCTTGCGGCCCCTTTTTTTGTGCGTTCAGGTCAACCTGAGCGCCTGATTCAACAACCCCACCACATCCGGGCCGTCCTCGCTGATCCACTTCGCGTAGTGCTTGAAGATCATCGCCGTCGATGTGTGCCCCATCTGGTCTGCAATCCACTCTGGCGTGGCGATGCCGCTGCTTAGCAGCTGGCTGGCGAACGTGTGTCTGCAGGTGTTCGGCCCACGCTGACGGACCCCGGCCTTCTCCAGGTGAAAGATCCACCAGCCATGCCGCAGCACATCAGAGGAGCGGTACGGCTCACCCGTTGCAGTGTTGTGGAAGACGAACCGCACACGCTGCTCTCGCATAGTCCGGTTGTCGCGATCGACAACCTCGATCAACTCCGGTGGCAGGTTCTGAGTGAATCTGGCTTGCGCCTTGAGGGCGCGCAGGGCTGGTGCGAGCAGTTTGACTTTGCGGGTAGATCGCCTGGTCTTGGTGACCTTGTACTGTCCGGCCACCCGCGCGCGACGAATCTCCACGGTACCCGCCGCCAGGTCGACGTCTTCCCAGGCCAGGGCGATCGCTTCGCTGACGCGCGGGCCAGTCCACATCATGAATTCTGTCAGGTTGATTTCTTGATGCCGTTCAGTCTGCTGCTCAAGGATCGCGGTGATTTCTTCCCGGGTGAATGGGTCTGGGTCGTCAGCGTCTGGCAGCGAGATAGTGATCCCATCGGTCGGGTCGAACGCGAAGCGGTTCCGAGTACGGTACAGCTGGAAGATCTGGCGCAGGTGGCTGACGATCTCGCGTACGGTCTTGTTGTGCAGCTTGGGCATCAGCACGCTTTGCACCCAGTGTTGAATGTCCAGATGATCGATACGATCTGCCTGCTGATCGCCCCAGCGTGGGCGAATGTGCTTCTCGGTGCGGCTGCGGTACATGGCGAAGCCGCTGGCTGCCATCTGGTTGCCCTTTATCTCTAGCCACAAGTCGATGTAGTGGCCGAGGGTGTTGGTCTTGACTCGCGGCGAGTCGGGGAAGTGCCGGGCATAGTTGAACGTGCCGGCCTCAATCTCGTAATTGATGATCCCAACCAGACGCTCGGCATTGGCCAGGTTTGCGGGCGAGGCGTCGCCGGGGATGGTTTCCCGGCACAGCTCGCCTTGGTAACGGAAATACACGCGGACGTGGTTGCCGCGCACTTCTACTCCAGCTGCCATTGAATTTCACTCGAAACGAAGATATAGCCCAGTTTATTGGGCGCCGAAGGGGAATGGACTGTTGCCAGGCCTAGAAGATCGCTTTGTCAGTTCTGGGTACAGCACCTGCACGGCGTGGCCAACGTGTTGAGTAGGGCGCGGTGATTACTGTTTTCGCAATCGGTGTGAGGCTCTGGTCAGCCTGGATTGGCGACGCGAAGTTGACACGATGTGGTGATGTAGGTAATCGATTGTCTATTTTTCTGTCGTGATTGTAATTTGCCGGCTGTCGGCTAGCATTCAATTGCCATGCGTATGCTGTTTGCAGGCCTCTCTTAATTAGTGAGAGATAGAGTTTTCTACATATTGAATATGGAGATCTTGATGAGTGAGCTAATGGATGTCCCTGATTCATTCTATGTGTCAACCTGTATTTCTTGGGCTAATTCTGTGATTTTGCAGGGTGAGCGAATACACGAATTGGTGAGGCTCTTTCAAGGGTCTGGCGATCTGTATCGTCATGGAGATATTTCTGAAATAAGAAAGCTTGAAGTTAGGCTAGATACTCAAAAAGCTGAGGAGCATTTTTTCTTGATCGCAGCGGGGAAACTGACCGATTGGCTGCAGTCCTCTCAAGATAAAGGGCTAGTCAGTCCTGACGAGTGGCGGGATATTCTCTCATTTAAAAAGTCGATCGATGACACTCGGAATATGCGAGAGCATGATGATGAGTACTTTTTCGGTAAGGGGCGTGCGCAGAATAGATTTATCCAAAAAGTGGAGCGTGGTGGAGTTACCGTACAGTCCGATGCTAGTTCCACAATCGGTCAAGAAGGCGAGCTATATATAGGGCATGGCGTTGCGATGTTTAAAATTATGGATCTGGCACGGAATCTTCTAGGTGTTCTGGAGCCTCGGCGCAAAGAAATTATGTCTAAAAGGAAACTGTGATTGAAGATTTGAAGGGCAGTCAAGGCTGCCCTTTTTTATTACAACTCCCAAGTCATTCCGCGCCTTCTTTATGTGCCGGTTCGCTCGCCAGTAGCAGTCCCGCCATGTAATCGATGGCTTGCATGGCGTTATCGTCGTTCTCGCCGAATACCTCGCGAGCTGCCGCTTCGGCCCGGGCTACGGCAGTCCTCCAGTCCACCGGGGGGTCTTGGGCAACAACATCAGCATCCCAACCAAGTGCTCGGCGTCGGCGCATCAGGTTGAGCGCATCGGCTGCTCCCTGTGCCAGGCCGTGATAGCTGCCGTCTGCCAGATCATCCACGAACTCCTCCAAGGCATCCATAGCCGCCAGGCCGTGGCCTAGGCTCCAGGCAACTACCTCGCCACCGTCAACTTCCCGGGGGACGGTATGGCCAGTGGCGCCACGGATTACAAGGGTGTCGTAACGCACTGTGTTAGGCTTCTGCGCGCCAACTTCGGGGGTTTCTACTTGCATGTCGTTTCTCCTTGGGGTTGGTCGGCGCCGGGGAGTTGCAGCTCCTCGGCGCCACCTGGTTACTTCAGGCGGTACTGTTTGCCGTCATCGATGATGTAGAACTCGACGTCACGAATCGGGTAAACGCCGCCTGGTCCGCCGTGGACAGCAAAGTTTCCGTAGGGTGGTTTGCCTACTCGAATGGGGAATAACTTGTCGCTCTGGTGCGCGTATTCGCTGGTTCTTTTGATCCGTGCATAGAGCTGCTGGCCAGATGGTCGGCAGCCGGCGGGGCCGTGTGCCGCCTCGAACCCGAGCCAGGCCGCACGGGTTTCCACGTTGGTCGGGTTTCCATCGGCATCAGCGCTCAGGTCATAGCCGTGTTCTTCGGCCCACACCGTGAACCCAAGCATTAAGTTCAGCTTTTCCAGCGAGCTCATGCTTCACCCCCGACTTTCGCCAAGCGGGCTGCCTCATACTCGCTGGGCAGGAGCTCGATGGCCCCATTGATCCAGCCAGATGTGGGTTTGCCCGCTGCTACCTTCTCTTCGTGGTCGGCCTTGTTGATTTCGAAGCCTAGGGCGAAGTAGGCAATGCCCAGGTGCTCGAACTTAATTCCACCGCCGAGCAGCAGATTTCCGGTGTTAACGTTGAGACGATCCCAGTAGTCATGGGTGTACAGGCTGGCGGGGCAGTGTGCTTTCCACAGTTCGCACATGCGGCTGGAGCAGTGGGGGCAAACGAGCTTGTAGGTGCTCAATTCGAATCCCCCTTCGTATGCAACTGGATGGTCGCTGTGACCTCGGCCGTGCGTGCGGAGAGGTACTGGTGGTGCGCATCCATGATGAATTTGGCTTCGTCTTCCTCGATGACGCCGTCCTCCAGGGACTTGGCGATGATCTGGTCGACTACCCCACGCTTGGCTGCAGCCCGCACCGAGCGCTGGTAGAGCTCGACGTTGTCCAGGTCTTCGGGCTGGATGAGTGGCACGAACATGCCGCCGTACATCTTGGCGATGAACTCCGGCAGGTGCGTGGTACCGGCGTCGGTTTCCAGCAGATGGATTTGGTCGTAAGTCAGTGGGCGGCTACCGGCGTTCTCGTAGACGCGGTTGTCGAACTGCTTGAGTTCGTAACCGAGACGGGCAGCTGCACATTCGCGACCGCCGGGGTAGGCGCATACCACTGCACTCACCACCTGGCGAAGGGTTTCTAGAACTGGGCGCTTCATGTTCTGGTTTCCTCCTTGAGCCAGGGGGCTTAATTTTCAGGTCCGGGTTTGATGCCGAGCAGCACGGCCGCCCGGTGCGCCTCACCTCGGAGGCACTTTTTCTGGCCGTTCAGGACCGCGTACACGGTGGATGGGTTGAGGTCATGCTTCTCAGCCCACTCTTTCGCTGAAATTCCTTGTTGCGCGAGGCGAGCGCGCGCTTCCCGGCATGCTTGCTCGGTGGGGTAGGTGTTCGGCATAGTCTCGTTTCGTGTGATTTCGTGTGATTGCAAGGTCAGATTATTCAACATTTGTTGAATGGTCAAGGATTGGAGTTCCGTTTTGTTGAATATCGGCGAAAGGCTGAGAGAGGAGCGTGTCCGCCTTGGCTACAACCAGGCTGACTTCGCCGCCATTGCTGGTGTGGCGAAAACCTCACAGTTCAATTACGAGAAGGGTGAACGAAGCCCCGACGCGGCCTACTTAGCTGCGGTCGCAGAGAAAGGGGTGGATGTTCTGTACGTCGTTACCGGTGTGCGGCTGCCTGTACACGCTGACCAACTCAGCCCGGAGGGGGCTGAACTGATGCACTTGGCGCAGAAGATCAAGGATTCCGATATGGCGATCCTGGTGCGTATGGCCTCGGCGTTTGCGGTGGCTAACGACCAGGCGTGAGGCCTGACCAGCTCGTTGGTGTTATCGCCAGGTGTACGGATGCGGTGCGCTAGCGGCGGTAGGCTGTTTTTTGAGGGTGATGGGGGAGTGGATGAGGGGCTAGTGGCACGCTTAGGTATGCCGACAATGCGGAACTCCCGGTCGTCTTGTTTGGTGCCGTCGGCACCAGGCGACCGATTATGGAAACGGAGTACGCAACATGGAACACCTTACTCAACTGGAGCGCGCATTCATTGATCTTCTGCGCCGATTGAACCCACAGCAACAGCAGGATGTATTACGGGTTCTAGAGGTGCTAGGCAATCGCCAGCGTAAGGGATAAATAAAAAAGGCCCCGACAAAATATGTCGGGGCTTTATATGATCTGCAAGCACTTATCTGATGAGGGAGTTATGGCCGAAGCAGCCAAGGAAAAGTTTTCGATATCTTATGATGCCGAGTCTGGCGACTATCACAATCACGAAATAGATGCGCAAACCCTTAGTCGCTCTATTCAGGGTGTGTGCGACATGGTTGCGGAGGCCAATGCGCTCATAAATAAAGGAGCCGAGGTAAACCTAAAGGTCACGGCCCCTGCTAAAGAAGGTTCGGTGATAATTGAATACCTTCTGCTCGCTAGCACTCCACAAGCCCTAGCGGTCCTGAAATACCTCGGTCTCACGGCGGCGAGTGCAGCTATAGCTGGTGGATCGCTTCTTGAAGTGGTGAAGAAGCTCAAGAATCGCCGTGTCGCAAATGTTGTGATTGAGGGTGATTCGGATATAGCAAAAATTGAGGTTGATGGCGAGGTTGTTGAGTGCGACAAGTTTGTGGCACGCCTTGCCGTCGACAAGAAAGTTCGAGATGCGGTTCATAGCGTTGTGCAAGCACCTATCTCGGGACGTGAAGGTGCGAAGTTTAAGGTCCTGAATGAGCAGGATGATCCGGTTGTAGTAATCAAGGAGGAGGATGCAAGTGATTATTCTCCGCTGCCCCGCAAGTCGTTGGAGCAGGAAGAAATAACTTCCGAAAAGAAGACGGCCTATTTTGTTCAGGTTAATTTTGAGTCGAACAACGGCTGGCGTGTAAAATTGGCTGATGGTACAGAGCATGCTGTAACGCTAGCTGATGAAGCGTTTATGGATAAAGTCAATCAAAATCAACAAAGTTTCTCTAAGGAGGATTTGTTTGAGGTTGTTATTGAAACCAAGGCGATATACAGGCAGACTAGATCGACGTTCAATTATACGATTTTGGAAGTTACCAGGCACTTTGCTGATAAAGGTCGGAGACTTGTTTGAGGTGTGATTATGAGCATAGATGTTGCGTTTGTTGAGGCGCTTTTCTATGTATCCCTGATAATACTGGCGCCTGTGCTTTTTAAGCTGTCTCGCATTGCGACAAGATATTTTCTCAATCGCTATGTCTCTGATGCTGAGATAGTGATTACGAGAAAGCGGAATGGAGTTGTTGTAAGCGTGCAGCGGATCAAAACCACTGGCTATGTGGTCGATCAGTTGAACAGCCTGCGAGGTAACGCTAATGGCTGACACTAAAAAGGGTGGGCCTCAGAGCTTGCAAGCTACCATTACGGCGGGCCTTGGCGCGGCTGCTACGGCGAGTTGCATTCAGTGGATTGATCCTAAATATGCACAGTACTGGGCTGGGCTTGCTAGTTTAATTGTTCCCGTTGTTGGGTACTTTGCAGCTAGGCTAGTAGCGTCGATGGATGAACCAGAGGAGTTGACCCGGTATAAGGCGAGACTAAACAGGGACTTGAAGCATCAGAAGAAAATTCTTAAGGACAAGAATGTCCCTGCTGAAATTAAAGAGGGCATCAAGGTGAAGTACGCCCAAACAATGCTCAAGCTTGCCACAGCAAACCAAGACTACAATGGCCAAGCATTAGTCATAGAAGAAGAATAGCAGCGCGCTGATACAAGATGGCCCCGCAGTGCGGGGCCTTTTTCTATTCGGCAGCGAGAGCCGCGAATCGCTCGATGCGCGGTTGCTTGGTCGATTCCGCTTCGTAAAAATAGACGTAGGCCTGTGTGCTGGAAGTTGATGATCATGGGCATGGTGTGATGCAACACGTCACTTTTATCAGCTCTGATCAACGACCGTCTGGCGGATCCTGCAGCCGCTTCCACTCCCGATTCACAGCCCGTCGAGCGTTCTTCTCGCTCACGTACACATGCCGCAGCCGTCTCGGCCTGGTCTGATCGCCGGCCGTGACCGACTTCTCTTGCCCGGTGGCCGTGTCGCGGTAGAAGGCGATAATACCGGTGTATTCGATTTTTCCTTTCACCCCGTCCTCGAGGAGGCCATCAACGCTGTCCTCCGGCAGTTTGCTCTCCAGTTCCAGGCTGACTGTGTAGCCGGAACTGTCCGTCAGGCTGTGTTGCACGTTGCCGCCGTACCAGATGATCTCGTCGATTTCGGCCTTTACCCCCTGGAGCGTATACGTCAGTTCGGGGATCAGGTCTGGCCGACCTTTGGCCAGCGTATAGCTGAGCGTTGCGCTACCCCGCTGCAGGCGGTTCAGCAGGTTGGCATCGGACTCGTTGGCTTGGTCCAGTTGGTGGATCGTTTGGCTGTCCAACGTGCCGGCTATTTTCGCGGTGAGTCCGTTGCCCAAGGCAACGTCGCGTAGGACCTTGCCGAGCGTTGTGGTGCTCCAGCTGCGCTCGCGCTTGGTCTTGAGGCCTTTGCGCAGATCTGCCGATCGGGCGCGGATGCTCAGGACATCCGGCGCTCCACTGTGCTCTGTCTCGTCGACAACGTAGCTGCCCTTGTCGACAAGGCCAGTGTCGCTCCAGCCGAGCCAGAGGCGTATCACGGCCCCTCGGGGCGGGATCGTCAGCAGGCCGTCGTGGTCGCTGAGCGTAATGCTCAGCTGATCCGCTTCAAGCCCCCGGTTGTCGGTCAATTGCAGGCTCATGAGGCGTGGAGCGATTCGCATGGCGATATCGTTCCCGTCCACGGTGATGCGAAATGCAGGTACCGGATATCCGCAAGACCATCACGGCTGGCGGGCGGCAGTTCACCTACACCGCCGGCCGCAACGAGACCACCGGCCATGCCGACCTGGCGTGGGCGCTCTTTCACGCACTGCAAAACGAGCCGCTGGAGGGCCAGACCACGGCCAACACCGGCTTTATGGAGATCTACTCATGAGCAAGGTGAGCAATCGTCGCCAGCGCGACGGCAAATTGCTGGTTAAAGGAACCGGCGGAGAATCAATGGCGTTCACATTCGGCGAGCCGGTACCGGTTCTGGATGGCCGCGAGATTTTGGACTACCTGGAGTGCTGGTCGAACGGCCGTTGGTTTGAGCCGCCGGTTAATTTGGAGGGACTGGCCAGGTCGACCAAAGCCAGCGTCTATCTGCAGTCCGGCCTGACGTTCAAGCGCAACATGCTGGTGCGCAGCTTCATCCCCCATCGGCTGCTGAGTCGGCAGGCGTTCGAGCAGATCGTCATGGACTGGGGGTGGTGCGGAAATTTGTATCTAGAGAAGCGCGACAACATGCTTGGCCAGGCCCTTGGGCTGCAACCTTGCTTAGCCAAGTACATGCGCCGCGGCACTGACATGGATACCTACTACCAGGTGCGAGGCTGGAAAGACGAGCACGCCTTCAAGAGCCGCAGCATCTGTCACCTACGCGAAGCCGACATCAACCAGGAGATCTACGGGCTGCCTGAGTGGATGCCTGCGCTACAGAGTGCGCTGCTGAATGAGAGCGCAACGCTGTTCCGGCGGAAGTACTACCAGAACGGCAGTCATGCCGGCTTCATCCTCTATATGACCGATCCGGCACACAGCGAAAAGTTCGTCGATGACCTGCGAGATGCGATGAAGAATAGCAAAGGACCAGGAAACTTCCGCAATCTGTTTATGTACGCACCGAATGGGAAAAAGGACGGCATTCAACTGCTGCCGATCAGCGAGGTGGCCGCCAAGGATGATTTCGGGGCTATCAAGAACATCAGCCGAGATGACTTGCTCGCAGCGCTGCGCATTCCGCCGCAATTAATGGGCATCGTGCCCCAAAATGCCGGAGGATTCGGCTCTATCAAAGAGGCGACAGAAATATGGATCCACAATGAACTAGAGCCTGTGAAAAATCGCTTGAAACAGGTAAATGACTGGCTTGGGGAGGAAGTTATTGCTTACTTCGACTAGCGTCTAATAGGGGTATTTTTTAATGTTCATGAGTGGTTTGGTTGCAATGCTATCGTTCTCACTGGTGAGTATTGCTCCGTCCTTCAGCGGGGCGTAAGGCCAGTTGGGGTCTACGGTGACTCTAGTGTCGATTCTTATGCTGTAAAGCTTATGTATATCGTTGCCTAAATGAAGCGTCAAATCGATGATGCCTGAAATGTCAAAGTCTGGGTTGAGGTTTTTTTCTCCAAAGCCGAACGCTAAAGGGTAGGTTTTATAGGAGGAGATCCCAAACGGCGAAAAGCTTTTCCCGAACTGTGTATGGTAAAGATCTTTGAGAATTGCTTGTTGGCTGAAAGGATAGAGCCATAACTGAAATTGATATCCGGCAGGAAAGTTTGCTTCCGGTGTGAGAATGTACCGGCGCAGTTTTCTTATGAAGCGATGGCGTGCTTGGGGTGTTTCATCATTTGCGATGAAGTGTGCGATTACTGCTCTGGCGACCTTATTAAGCTCAATGTTTTCTAATGTTATTACAGGTTGCATTAGAAACTTCACGTTTCGAAGCTGGAGTGTTGCCTCTTTGTAGAGCCGGGTAAGGGATGGGTCAAGTAATTGTCCGAGAATATTGTTGTTGCAGTTGGCGCATAAGGTATGCCGTACAACGCCATTCTGTACTAGTCGGGAATTTGGTCGTGCTTTGTAACGTGCTTTGAGGGTCTTTAATGTTTGAGTGACCTGGCGTTGCCCAGGCGGCGCAATGCTCTTAGGGAAAACGTGGTCGGCTGTCATATTTGCACGTTTCAAACAAAGATTGCATCGGCGCATATGTGGTGGTCTCGAAAATTGATCGTTATTCTATATCTATGCTTCAGGCTTTTCTTCTCTAAGGTTTTCTTCCATTGTGGCTAGAAGAACGTTTAATGAGTCTTTGATTTTTTTGGATTGTTGTGCCATCTGCAATTGGAAGTCGCTTAGGTGCGAGTTAAGTCCTAAGTCCTGCCTGATAGCAATGGTTACATTGTTTTGCTTTTCTAGGACGTCCTCCATTTCGATATAAAGTGTTCGGCAATATTCAAATTGCTGGGCGTTATACTTGTTCCAGGCAGCATTTCTTTCTTCGGCGTAATTTTGTGCCTGCTCCGAGTGAAAGTTGTAGGCATTTTGTAGTGGTCGCAAATTGTCTTCAGTGGCGGCGTTGCTCTCGATTAGTCTGGATATCTCACTTTGTAACCTTTTTGCCTCCGTGCTGGAACTCTCGTAAAACTGATTGCTGATGTCAATATCTATGCGTGACATTTGCATGGGGAAAGCTTTTCCCATTAACTTTAAGTGTAATTCGGTATAGGCGCCTGTAAGCTCGCCGACTTTTAGTGCGGTGGTCGGCTCCGCTATCAGCTGAAGTTTTGAGGATGTTGCTAAAAGATCGGAAAGTTCAGTGGCGGGTGTCCCGTCAAATTTTTGTTGTGGTAATGAGCCTAGATGCCCCATGGCTTTGCTCATATGCTCGGCAGCACTCAGGTAAGTTTCGCGCCTTAATGTCGCGGTTCGCTCTTTTTGTTTTTCGTTTGAGTCATGATTCAATTGGATTTTAAGGCGCTTAGTATTACTGGCGTTCGACAGTAGCACGCCAGTAAAAGTAAGTGCCGATGCAATGATTCCAGACCAGATAACGTCTGGAATCGAAGCAATTGCATCCGTAAACCAAACACATTCCATTTCTGACTTTCTCCGGCTTTTCCAACTTCATTGTCTGCTGGCATGCTGACATTACCTCCTTCTTGAGGCCAGTGCTAGCCAATGTATGCCGACGCGTCATCTGCACTCGCACGGACCTTCGGGCGAAGCGCATCCAATCTCGGCCTGACCATTCTTAACCCTCCAGGTACAACTAGGGACAGATCCCCCCTGCGCATGGCCTGCTCCAAATGGACAACGGCAAAGCCATTCCTTGACCAATCAATGCCGTATGAGCACCTAGCCATGTCCATGGGGGATGTATTTGAACTTCCAGACGCCCGGCGCGCGCAATCGTCCCCACGCCACGCCTGCGGGCTAAACGTGTCGGAATTTCTGCGCACCTGCGCGACCGCCAGCTCAGCGCAATTACTGGGCGGCCGGGTAGGTATAGGGGAGGGCGCGCTTCTGCGAATCCCTGCAGCAAGACCCATTTTCGCAGGCATAGGACTCGCATCCTTCCATTTTTAGGAGGACCCATCAAAAAAAGGTAATTTCGGTTAGGAGGGGGTATGACACCCCTGCAAGCCTTATGGGGCAAGGGTTTGAGCGATTACCAAAAAAGGTAATTAAAGGTAAGGAGAAAGGTAATTTCTCAGTAAGTCCTTGATTCTAAAGGGTGTGATTTTTCCCTCACACAACCAGTCATGGAGGTAATCCAATTACCTTTCAATTACCAGAAAATTACCTTTTCCAAAATCCTTGTAGCCCTTGGTTTACGTGGCCTCCAGAGCATTTTCAGATCTCACTTACCAAAATTACCTTTTTTTGAGGGGTCAACCTTAAACGGCGGCTCCCTATGGGGAAGCACCCTGGCAGAGTGACGTGCACACCCACCCTGGGAACACTCTGGGAACAAAAACGCTCACAAACGCTCTCTCTTGGCCACAGAAATCAAGGCCTCCAGCCTATCTGCCGCAATCTCGTTGAGTTCGAATCTCTACGCTTCCGCCATCATTCCTCATTAAAGCCCTGATTATTCAGGGCTTTTTTGGTTTTCACGGCCCCGTTCTTTATCTGGGGGCAAACCCCAGGCCTCCGTCGCGAGGCAGAGGAGCGAGCAGGAAGAGTCGAGTTGAACGCTCGACCAGCGTGCCAACCGCAGAATGGTGCGGCCGCCAAGCTTGCCACTAGTTCACGATTGCAGGCCTCTGGCATCTGCTCGCGCTTGGATTTAAAGAGCCTGACGAATTGCTTCCTCACAGATTCGCATAGACCCATTGGCCGGAAAACCAATCTGTAGACGATTGATAATGAATTCGGGTGCCTTGACCTTTTTACGATAACTACACGTGTCGGATCCCGGCACTGTCGATGGGTTTCTTAAATCGGCGTGTAATTTTATGCGCGTCAATATTTTGCACTCTGAACAAGCCAATATCTTGTCGCATTACGAAAGTTGAATCTTCGGCAGATGGCAGCCTCGCTATGACTCTAAAGTCAAAGAGCCCAATGCTGAACGTTTTTTGGTTCCGTCGGCTTAACTTAAAAGATGGACCTGTTTCAAATCCTGACACTACGGGCAGGCTTCCTGCAGGCCCGGAGCGGGCGAGCACGGTCGGAATGAAGGAAACGAGTAACACTCGCATCTAGCGTTGCTTAATGGGGCTTTTACCGGTGTTCCAGAATGCGAGCAGGGTGGCTGAGCTCGCAGGTAGAAGCAAGAAATGTTGCCTTTAATGTCGAAATGTCATTAGGCCATTATTTGCGTTATTGCTTATTATTGAGTAACTAGGAACAATGGCTACGTCATAAGCTAGTTGAATTAGGAGGACTAGTAGTTGACGCCAAAAAACAAACGCCAATAAGAACAAACATCCTTGTAGCCAGCCGAAGACTCGAAGCATGGCGACCATGGAAGCCAAATGCACACGTTACCCGGGAGAGCCCCCTTGAGCATCGCCATAGTCAAAAGTATTGTTGGCCAGGTAATTGCCATTTCCCCAGAGGGCACCCAGCGTGTGCTTGTGGAAGGGGACCGAGTGTTCGCGGGTGAACAGATCCAGACCGGCCCTGGTGGTGCGGTGAGCCTGGAGCTGGCCGATGGACGCATCCTCGACCTGGGGCGCGATACCCAGTGGAGCGCCGATGCTCCAGATAGCGTGGTCGACCTGAGCGCAGCCACTGCTCAGGCCGCACCATCCGTTGAGGAGCTGCAACAAGCCATCGCCGCCGGTGCTGACCCGACAACCGCACTCGAAGCGACCGCAGCAGGCCCAACCGGGGCAGGTGCGAACCCTGGTGGCATCGGGGGCGGCCACTCGTTTGTGATGCTTGAAGCAGTGGGCGGGTCGGTCGCCCCTACCATTGGTTTCCCCACTGGGCCACTTGGCGTTGCTGTCGAGCAAGCGCGAGAGTTCGTGGGCAATGCAACACCGGCACAGCAGGCAGCGGTGCTAGTACCTGAAGTACCACCCGAGCCCCAGCCGATTGCGGCCACGCTGACCCTGAGCAGCAACAATGTGCAGGAAGGGGGGCTAACCAGCATCACCGGTACCCTGAGCCAGCCGGCAGGAAGGGATTTCACGGTGACCCTGAGCAATGGCCAGACTTTGTCGTTCAAGGCCGGTGAAACGGTCGCAACGACCGGTGAGTTCGCTGCCCAGAGTGATGATGTGTTCCAGGACGGTGAAATCCAGAACATCACCGTCACCAATGCGGGCGACCATGGCTTTGGCAGCCTCAATACCGGTGCAACTTCTACCCTCACTGTCACCGATACCGTCGATACCGTGAGGGCCGAGCTGAGTATCTCGCCGAACCCAGCAGTGGAAGGGCAGGCGGTGACTTACACCATTACCCTGACCGGTCCTGCCGGTGCCGATTTGACTCAGCACGGTGGTCTGTCCATCACCCTGAGCAATGGCGAGGTGATCAACATCCCTGCGGGCCAGGTCAGCGGTTCGCAAACCGCTAACCTGGCGAACGACTTCTATGTGGGCAGTAGTGCTCCGAGCATCGCTATCTCCGGGATCACCGAGCAAGGTACAGGCAAACAGGTCTTTGAGAATCTGGTCAAAGGCGACCCGGTCACCCTGCAGATCACTGACGAACCGGGCACCCCAGGTAACCCTGGTACGCCGGGCACGCCGAATGGTGGCGATGAAGTGACGCTGACCCTCACCGGCAATGCCGTGCAGGAAGGGGGGCAGACCACTATTACCGGTACCCTGAGCCACCCGGCAGGCCAGGCCTTTACCGTCACCCTGAGTAACGGCCAGGCCCTGAGCTTTGCCGAGGGCGCGCTTACTGCGACCACCAATCCGTTCGTAGCCCAGAGCGATGACGTATTCAAGGATGGCGAAACCCAGACCGTCAGCGTGATCGATGCCGGTAGCCACAACTTCGAAAACCTGAACACCAGCGCCACCACGACCGTCACCGTGAGCGACACCGTCGACACCGTGAAGGCTGAGCTGAGCATCTCGCCGAACCCGGCCGTCGAAGGCCAGGCGGTGACTTACACCATTACCCTGACCGGGCCGGCCGGTGCCGATTTGACCCAGCATGGCGGCCTAGATATCGAGCTGAGCAACGGTAAGGTGGTGCACATTGCAGCCGGGCAGATCAGTGGCTCGCAGTCGGGTGTTCTGGCGGACAACGTCTATGTCGGCAGCAGTGCTCCGAGCATCGCAATCTCCGGGATCACCGAGCAAGGCACGGGCAAACAGGTCTTTGAGAACCTGGTCAAAGGCGACCCGGTCACCCTGCAGATCACCGACGAACCGGGCACCCCAGGCAATCCTGGCACTCCGGGTACACCGAATGGCGGCGATGAAGTGACGCTGACCCTCACCGGTAATACCGTGCAGGAAGGCAACACCACGACCATCACCGGCACCCTGAGCCACCCGGCAGGCCAGGCCTTCACCGTCACCCTGAGCAACGGCCAGACCCTGAGCTTCGCCAAGGACGCCACCACCGCCACCACCGCACCGTTCGTGGCACAGAGCGATGATGTGTACCGTGACGGTGAAACCCAGACCATCAGCGTGACGAATGCGGGCAGCCACAATTTCGAGAACCTGAACACCAGTGCCACTACGACCGTTACGGTGAGCGACACCGTCGACACCGTGAAGGCGGAACTGAGCATCTCGCCGAACCCGGCGGTGGAAGGCCAGACGGTGACCTACACCATCACCCTGACCGGTCCTGCCGGTGCCGACCTGACCCAGCATGGCGGTCTGGATATCGAGCTGAGCAATGGCAAAGTGGTGCACATTGCAGCCGGGCAGATCAGTGGCTCGCAGTCGGGTGTTCTGGCGGACAACGTCTATGTCGGCAGCAGTGCCCCAAGCATCGCCATCAACGGAATCACCGAGCAAGGCACGGGCAAACAGGTCTTTGAGAACCTGGTCAAAGGCGACCCGGTCACCCTGCAGATCACCGACGAACCGGGCACCCCAGGCAACCCTGGCACCCCGGGTACACCGAATGGTGGCGATGAAGTGACGCTGACCCTCACCGGCAATGCCGTGCAGGAAGGCAACACCACAACCATCACCGGCACCCTGAGCCACCCAGCAGGCCAGGCCTTCACCGTCACCCTGAGCAACGGCCAGACCCTGACCTTCGCCAAGGACGCCACCACTGCGACCACTGCACCGTTCGTGGCACAGAGCGATGACGTGTTCCGTGACGGCGAAACCCAGACCATCAGCGTGACGAATGCAGGCAACCACAACTTCGAAAACCTGAACACCAGCGCCACCACGACCCTCACGGTCACCGATACCATCAACACCGTGAAGGCCGAGTTGAGCATCTCGCCGAACCCGGCCGTGGAAGGGCAGGCGGTGACTTACACCATCACCCTGACCGGCCCGGCCGGTGCCGATCTGACTCAGCACGGTGGCCTGTCCATTGCACTGAGCAACGGCGAGGTAATCAACATCCCTGCGGGCCAGGTCAGCGCGTCGCAAACCGCTAACCTGGCGGATGACGTCTATGTCGGCAGCAGTGCTCCGAGCATCGCAATCTCCGGGATCACCGAGCAAGGCACCGGCAAACAGGTCTTTGAAAACCTGGTCAAAGGTGACCCGGTCACCCTGCAGATCACCGACGAACCGGGCACCCCAGGCAATCCTGGCACTCCGGGCACGCCGAATGGCGGTGATGCAGTGACGCTGACCCTGACGGGCAATGCCGTGCAGGAAGGCAACACCACGACCATCACCGGCACCCTGAGCCACCCGGCAGGCCAGGCCTTTACCGTCACCTTGAGCAACGGCCAGACCCTGACCTTCGCCAAGGACGCCACCACCGCTACCACTGCACCGTTTGTGGCGCAGAGCGATGACGTGTTCCGTGACGGCGAAACCCAGACCATCAGCGTGACGAATGCAGGCAACCACAACTTCGAAAACCTGAACACCAGCGCCACCACGACCCTCACGGTCACCGATACCATCAACACCGTGACGGTCGTGCTGAGCGCTTCGCCCAACCCGGCAGCCAAGGGCCAGGAGGTGACCTACACGGTCAATCTGGAAGCGCCGGCTGGCATGAGCGCAAGCAACCATGGCGGCCTGACCATCAAGCTGGACAATGGCCTGACCATCATGGTGGCGGCGGGCAGCACCACCGGCACGGTGAAAGGTGCCATTCCCGACAATGTCTTCGTGGGTGGTGGCAGCGTGTCCGTGGGCATCGACCAGATCACGCAGAATGGCACGGGTAGCAAGGTGTTCGAGAACCTGGTCCCGGGCGCCAGCGTTGCCGTGGGCATGACCAATGCCACGCCAACCATCACTTCGGGTGCCGCGCTGGTGTCCGAGGAGGGGCTGATCGGCGGGAACAAAGACACCGTCGGTTCACCAGCCGACCAAAGCGACAGCAAGTCGTTCGCTGGCAAGCTGACGGTCAGTGATATCGATACGCCGTCGGCCAACCTTTCGGTCAGCCTGGCAGCACCATCGACAGCGCTGACATCCTCTGGCCAGAGTGTGCAATGGGCGTTGTCCAATGGCGGCAAGACCCTGACCGGCACGGCCGGTGGCAAGGACGTGATCGAAATCAGGATCGACAACGCTGGCAACTACACCGTGGAACTGAAGGGGCCGCTCGACCATCCGAACCCGGCGGCCGAGGATGTACTGTCCCTCAACGTTGGTGTCAGCGTTTCCGACGGCAGCACCTCATCGACCGGCACGCTGACAATCAGCGTCGAGGACGACAGCCCGACCTTCGCCATCAGTGACAATGCCGGCATGTGGAACACTGTCGGGTACACGGCGGTCGGCGACACGCACTTCCTGGCGGGTGGTGATGGCGTGGGGACGCTGAAGTTCGGCAGCATCGTTGGCCTGCCTTCGGGCTGGAGCAGCAAGGCAACGGATGCAAGCGGCACCACGGTGGAAGTCTTCGACGGTACCACGAAGGTGTTCACGCTTGCCTTGGGAGCGGATGGGCAATACACCGTCACCCAGAACGCCGTGCGCGAAGGTAGCCGAGATACGTTCAACCTTGAAGGTTTGAAATCCGGGAATACCTCAACCCTGTCCGTCACTTTCAACAGCGGCTTGACAGCCACCTTCGAAGCCTTGGCCAGTGCTACAGGGAAGCCGACGATCAACGTCGGCAATGGGTTGGGGGTGGGTAACAACCACTTCTCTGCCAACGAAAAGTTCTCCTTGGCGTTCACCGATGCCCAGCAGCACGCCGTCTCGATGAAAGAGGTCACGCTAGGCATTGCGCGGCTTCAGGTCAGCGGTGACGTCAATATCATTGCCTCCTACAAGGACGCCAATGGTGTTGTGCATGAAGCGACGAAGACGTACACCATCACTTCTGGCTCCGAGGCCATAAAGATTCTGGCCAGTGACTTTACGGGCCTTGCCGGGCACGCCTTCGACACGATTACCCTGGCTGCACCGAGCAATAGTACGCTTGACACCACCTTCACCAAACTTACCTATGTAGAGGAGAAACCTGCCAGCGACCTGAACTTCACGGTCCATGTCATCGGCACCGACCACGATGGTGATTCGGCAAGCAGCTCGTTCGTGGTGACATCCCATGGTGACGCAGCCTCGTCGACGTCGATGAGCACGATGTCGCTGATGGCGAGCGACACATCGGACAGCGCCTCCACGTCCCTGCTTGGCAGCGAGGACCACATCCTGTTCGTGGGGGCAGGGGACAGCACCGTCACTGGCAGCAGCGGCATCGCCGAGTCCTTCGTGTGGACGGCAGGTGATACCGGCCATGACGTGATCAGGAACTTCAATGCTGATGAAGGCGACCGCCTGGACCTGAGTGCGCTGCTGCAGGGGGAATCGCTGTCGACCATCGACAACTATTTGAAAATTACCACGGTCAATGGCGAGTCGACCTTGCAGGTCAGCACCCAGGGCAAGTTCACACCCGACGGTGACACCAGCAGCGCTGATGTGTCGATCAAGCTCGAAGGTGTGAACTGGTCGAATACCACAGTCAGTTCGCTGGTCAGTGGTGGCGATCCAACCATCAAGATCGACCATTCCCAGCAATGAGCCATACCCTGCGGCAGTCGCCAGGCCGCCGCGGGGTTCGCTCTGTGGCTTGGTTCGGTGAACGGCGTGAGGATCAGGCGATGTGCCGCAGAGCATTATTCGCGGGCAAGCCAACTCCTGCAGGTTTTACTGCAGGGTCACCGGCTTCATGCCATCCGGCAGCTTTTGAATGGCTGCCTCCATCCGCGCGACGGCTGCCGCAAGTTCGTCCGCCTCCTTGTCCTTGCCCTCCCTTCTCAGGCGGTCACGCTCAAGGCGCAGGTTAAGCAAATTCTTCTGTAGTTTCAGGGCCGAGGTATTGAACGGATCCATGCTTTTCTCATGCTGTAGGCTTCCGTGCCGCTGTAGGAAAACTGGACCGTAGCAGTTCGAATTTGCTGGAGAAACTGATGTTTCATACAGGCAAATCCCACTACATAGATTCTTCCTACATTGCGCGGTAAAAGATCCTACAGTCAGCGTTTCAAATCATGTCTTTCAAACCCTCCTGAGCCCGCATGGTAGGTGGCGATGATAGGTGTTTGGCAATGCAGGCCCTCAAGGCGGATTGATCCAGAGGCTGCAGTGCTTTTCGAAACCTTATGTAGCAATTGCCGCCCCGCGCGCTACAGGTGGTCCGCATCCATCACCGCCTAGGTGAATGTCTGAGGCGCTTCCTGCGGCAAGTTGTTAAGCGGGTCGAAGTCATCCGCCGCTGTAGCGGCTGGCTGGGGCTGCTGTGCTGCAGCCGTGGTGATGTCCGCCGTCAGCAGGCCAGGTGGCAGCAGGGTACAGGCGAGCAGTGTACGGCTGAAACGGTGTGGCAGGGTGGTGGTCGAGTGGCGGGTAGACATCGGGCATCTGCGCCCATCCGCTTCGCCAAGAGCAGGTGCAGATGGTGCGCCCGCTCAATGGCTGGGTCTGGTGTCGCCGCCATGGCAATGACGAGTTGGCTGGTTGCCTGCGCAGAAGCTTCAGCGGTTGACCTGAAGCGAGTCAGCAATCAGAACCTGCTCCGTGCGCAGGATGCGCGCGTAATCCAGAGCCAGGTTGCTCAACGACAGCGCATGTACATCCTCCGCCGGCCAAAGCCGGCCTTGCAGGTCGTGCTGGTCAAAGGTGAAGCAGGCATCTTCCACCACCACCACATCGAAACCGAGATTGCCCGCCGAGCGTGCGGTGGATTCCACGGAGTTGTTGGTAATTACCCCGGCGATGACCAGTGCGTTGATGCTGCGCGCATGCAGCCAGCGCTCCAGGCCGGAGTTGGCGAAGGCATCGGGCACATGTTTGTCGAACACGGTTTCGCTGGCCAGTGGGGTAAATGCGGGCTGGAATTCGCAACCGGACTGGCCCGGCCAGAACACCGAGTCTACCGAGCGGGACAGGTTGCGCACATGGATTACCGGGCGTCCTGACCGACGCCACGCAGCCAGCAGATCGCCTATACGCAGTTCGGCCTCATGGTTGTTGCGCCGGCCCAGGCGCGGGTGGTGGATACCAATCTGAAGGTCGATCAACAACAAGGCAGCGTTGGTCGCGAAAGCGGTCATGAAGGGATGGCACTCCTGGCAGGTTCGAGCGCTTGACCCTAGCACAGCGTGGATGACTGCAAAAATTGCTGCCACGCGTAAGGGCCAGATGCGCCGCTCTTGTGGGAGATGGCCCAGCTCTTTGGGCTGCGCTGTCGCGTAGATAACTGAAATTGCAAGCAATCCGCGTACCCGGTGGGAGCGGCTTTAGCCGCGAAGAATCCAACGCGGTGCATGGCACCGGCTGCGCCGGTGTTCGCGGCTGAAGCCGCTCCCACAGGGCCCCTGCTAATTCAATGAGTTATGTGCAGTTTTATGGGAGCGGCGCCTTGTGTCGCGAAAGGGGCGCGCAACGGCCCCAGGTTTTCGATGCATCCCTCAAGATTGCCGGGGCCGCCCTGCGGCCCTTTCGCGAAGCAAGGCCGCTCCCACAAAAGAACCGGTGCCTCACATCTGATCCGCTTTTTTTCCATAAAGCTGAATCTGTAACGGTATCAGCCCAAGCCCGACAATATGCCCATTCCCGCATCACACTTGTAGAGGTTCCAATGGGCAAGCTCGCGCTATTCCTGGGTGGTTTTCTGCTGCTGACCATTCTGATCGGTATCCTTGGCACCATTCCGCCAAGCTGACGTTCACCACACCTATCCCTCGCGGCCTGCCTGTCCTTCGGGCGGGCCCATTCCTCTTCATTGTTGGCCGATTCACCCTACCGATTTGTACGATAAGTCATTCTTTGCACTGGGAAAACTGTCCACAAAAAACGTGGGTAGGTCTGTGGATAAAGTTCTGCAAGCCAAGCCCGTGGCGGGCTCTGTCAAATTGAGCAGAAATTGAACAGCCGTTTCAGGGCGTTGTTTCAGTAGGCCAGGCCGGCGCGGCGCAGGGCTGCCAGCAGGTCGCGTACCCGCGCCGGCAGCTCGCCGGCGGGGTACACGGCATGCATCTGCGGGTCCCGGCCGTTGCTGGAGGTCAGGCGGTACTGCGGGCATACCCGCACCAGCCGCCCGGCCTTGACCTGCGCTTCGCCGACCCAGGCGGCCAGGCGGGCGATACCGGCGCCGGCCAAGGTGCTGTGGTACACCGCGTCACCTGAGTCCAGGCGCAGCCTGGGCCTGGGGCGCAGGCTGGTGATCTGGCCGTCGCGGCAGAAGTGCCAGGCCTTGAGGATGCGCGGGGCGGTGTGCAGGATCAGCGCGTGGCCCTCGAGGTCCTCGGGTTGTTGTGGCGTGCCGGCCAGTGCCAGGTATTCAGGGCTTGCATACAGGTGACGCTGGTAATCCCACAGCGGGTAGCCGATCAGCTCGCTCGACTGTGGGAAGGCACCGCGCACCACGAAGTCGAACTTGCCTTGCAGCGGGTCCAAGGCCCCGTCGCTGTACTGCACGTCCAGGGTTACCTGGGGGTGGCAGCGGGAAAACTCGGCAAGCACCTGGGGCAGGACATGTTCGCCCAGTACCTGCGGCACGGCGAAGCGGATCCAGCCTTGTGCACTGCCGCTGAGCGCGGCCAGTTCGTCGGCGGCATCACGTTGCACATCCAGCAAGCGTTCGGCGTGTGGCAGCAGGCGCTCGCCGGCTTCGGTCAGGGTCACGGCATTGGCGTTGCGGTTGAGCAGTTTGCTCCCGGCGTTGTCTTCCAGGGTTTGTACCGCGCGGGTTACCGCGCTGGGGGAGCGCCCCAGGGCGCGGGCGGCGGCGACGAAGCTGCGCTTGTGCGCCACGCTGACGAACGCCTGGATTTCCCGCAGCATGTCCAATGCCATTGCCTGCTCCTCGTTGCAGTTTTCGCAATATGGCATTTCAACACAAGCGCGGCACTTTGATTAGCCTTGCAGGCGTCTTCACTGCCTGGAACCGCGTCATGATGGATATCGCTGTGCTTTCCGTGTTCGCCTTCGCCGCTGGGCTGATCGACGCCGCCGTGGGTGGCGGTGGGCTGATCCAGATTCCGGCCTTGTTCAACGTGCTGCCCACCGCGCAACCGGCGGCATTGCTCGGAAGCAACAAGCTGGCGTCGGTGTGTGGCACGGCCTTCGCTGCGCGTTCGTTCATCCGCAGGGTGACGCTGGACTGGGGGGTGATCGTGCCGGCAGCGCTCAGTGCGTTCGTAATGTCTTTCGCCGGTGCCGCCACGGTGTCGCTGGTGCCGCCCAGCGTGATGCGCCCGGCGGTGCTGGTGCTGATCGTGCTGATGGCCATCTACACCTTCTGCAAGAAGGACTTCGGCACGCTGCACAAACCCACAAGGATCGGCCGCAAGGAGCAGTGCCTGGCGGTGCTGATCGGTGGCGCGATCGGTTTTTACGACGGCCTGTTCGGTCCGGGTACTGGCAGCTTCCTGATCTTCCTGTTCATCCGCTTCTTCGCTTTGGACTTTCTGCACGCCTCGGCGTCGGCCAAGGTGGTGAACATCGCCACCAACCTGGCGGCGCTGGTGTTCTTCGTGCCGTCAGGCAATGTGCTGTACGCCATCGCCTTGCCCATGGCGGCTTGCAACATCCTCGGCGCGCTGACCGGTACCTGGCTGGCGGTGCGCAAGGGCGCGGGCTTTGTGCGTGGGTTGTTCCTGGTGCTCTTGTGCGTGCTGATCGCCAAGTTGACGTGGGACCTGCTGGGTGGCTAGTTCACATCGCCTGGCGTTGTGGCTCGGCCTGTTCGACGCGATTGCGGCCATGGGCCTTGGCGCGGTACAGCGCCTGATCGGCGCGTGCCAGCAGTTCATCGAGGGTGGGGGCCGGCATGTCGGCGGCACAACCGGCCAGGCCGATACTGACGGTAATCTGCAGGGACTGGCCGGCCTGCATCACATGCAGGTCCTGCACCGCACGGCGCAGGCGCTCGGCAGTGAACTTGGCCCGATCTGGCGCCAGGCCCGGTAGGACCACGACAAATTCCTCGCCGCCCAGGCGAGCGAACAGTTCACCATCGTGCAACTGGTCCTGCAGGGTGCTGGCGAACTGGCGCAGCACCTGGTCACCGACCGCATGGCCATGGACATCATTGATCGACTTGAAGTGGTCGATGTCCAGCATCATCAGGGTCAGCGGCAGCGCCTGGGCGTGTTGCTGGCGGCTTTCCAGCAGCGCGTTGGCGCGGCGGGTGAAGGCGCTGCGGGTGAGCACACCGGTGAGGTGGTCGATGCTGGCCTGATGCGCCAGGCGGGCCATCAGGCTGCGGTTTGCCTGGCTGACGCAGGCCACCACCAGCGGCCCGAGCACCAGCATGGCGATGCCCAGGCGCGCCGACATCAGTGTGGTCACTCCGGGCTCGCTTTGCGGCACGCTGAAATGCATGAGGTTTTGCGCCACCGCCACGATCAGCGTGCTGCCAGCGGTGAGTGTCAGCAGAGAAACCAGGAACGGTGAGTAAGTCCAGGCGCACCACAGCAGCGCGGCAATCGGGAAGGCAATGGCCCCGGGGCCGCCGAAGGCAATGCTGAACGCCAGCGAGGCCAGCAGCACCAGCAACGGCGCCAGGCGGATGGCCTGGGCGCCACCGCGCACCAGCGCTCGTGCCGTAGGGGCTGTCAGCAGCACTGGCAGCACCAGCACGCTGGTCGAGAACTGTTCACTGAACCAGGCCAGCCAGGTGGCGCGCAACGACTGTTCGAACCACGGCGCGGCCACTGCCGCCGCCATGCTGGCAGCCACTATTGCCCCGGCGGCACTGGCGCCGAACACGCTGAGGACGCCGTGGGGAGTACGCATCCGTCGGTGCAGGCGTGGCAAGCGCGAGAGCATCAGCCAGAGGGTGACCACCACGCCCAGGTTGCACAGGTTGAACCACAGGGCAGGCACCCAGGCGCTGCCGCACAGCAGGTCGGCGCCGACCATGGCCAGCCAGACCAGGGTAAACCCCGTCAGCGTGGCTTGGCGGGGGTAGCGCAGTAGCACCCCAGCCAGGACCGCATTGACCGGCCAGAACAGCGACAGGGATTCGATCGGGCGGGCCAGGATGCCGCCCAGGGTCAGGGCGAAGGTCAGGCCGAGTAGAACGACGTAGTGCAACAAGCGCGATTGGGCTGGAAAAACCATGGGCTCGACCGGCAAGGCGGAAACGAAATCCAGGACAACGGCTTGAACCACCTGGGGCAATTGCGCATAAGTGTGTTTCGTCAGGGGACTTGATGTCAATCTGCCGCGATCGGTCGAGATAATGCCAAATCGCCTTCATTCGTAGCCAAGCCCTACAGCCCAAAGAACCACGGCACCATCAACACGGTCACCAGCATCACCAGTATGGTGAACGGCACGCCAACTTTGACGAAGTCGGCGAAGCGGTATTGCCCCGGGCCAAGTACCAGGGTGTTCACCGGCGATGACACCGGCGTCATGAAGGCCGCCGAGGCAGCCAGCGCCACGGTCATGGCAAACGGGTAGGGCGACATGCCCAGCTGCGTGGCGGTGCTGACGGCCACGGGGGCCATCAGTACCGCAGTGGCCGTGTTGGAGATGAACAGGCCGATCACCGCCGTGACCGCGAACAGGCAGGCAAGGATGGCACTGGGGCCGGCACCGCCCAGCACGCTGACCAGGCCGCCCACTGCCAGGTCGATGCCGCCGGTTTTCTGCAGCGCCTGGGCAAAGGGCAGCATACCGACGATCAGCACCAGGCTTTGCCAGTGGATGGCCCGGTAGGCGCTGTTCATGTCGATGCAGCGGCCTGCGCCCATCAGCAGGCAGCCGATCAGCGCGGCAATGACATTGGGGACCGCGCCGCTGACCATCAGCCCGACCATCACCGCCAGGCTCAGCAACGCCTGTGGTGCGCGGGTGCGGGCGGGCGCGACCAGGTCGATTTCTGCGGGCAGGCTCAGTACCAGGAAGTCCTTGGGCTTGCTTTGCAACTGGCGCACGGCTTTCCACGGGCCGACTACCAGCAGGGTGTCGCCCAGGTGCAGCTTTTCTTCCACCAGCTGTTCTTCGATCGCCACCTGCTCGCGGCGCAAGCCTACAACGTTGAGGTCGAAGCGCGTGCGGAAGGCCAGTTCGAGGATGCTCTTGCCGAGCAGTTTCGAACCCGGTGGCAGCAATACCTCGGCCATGCCCAGCTCCTGGGACTGGTCAATGAAGTAGGCGGCCTTGAAGTGCAGCGGCTCCAGCTGCATGGTCTGGCACAGGCTGCGCAGGTCGTCGCGGTTGGCGAACAGGTCGAGCAGCAGCACATCGCCCTGGTGCAGCACGGTGCTGGAGTCGGCGGCGATCACCCGCGTGGTGAACTTGTGCTGGCGCTCGATGCCGATCACGTTGGCGCCATGCCTGGTGCGCAGCTCCAGCTCGCCCAGGGTATGACCGATCAGCGGTGAATGGGGGCGGATGCGCAGGCGCCGTTCACGGCCATTGAGCTTGTAGTCCAGCACCAGGTCCAGCAGGGTGCGGCGGCTTTCCACGCGGCCGTCCTTGCGCACTTCGCCATTCAGCCAGTGCCGGGTCAGCAGCATGTAGCCGATGCCCAGCACCAGCACCACCAGGCCGAACGGGGTGAAGCTGAAGAAGCTGAAGCCCGCTTCGCCATGGCGTACCAGCTCGCTATGTACCACCACGTTGGGCGGTGTGGCCACCAGGCTGAGCATGCCGCTGATCAGGCCGGCGAAAGCCAGCGGCATCATCAGGCGGGCGGGCGAAAGCTGCAGGCGTGCAGCGATGCTCAGCACCACCGGAATGAAAATGGCCACCACGCCGGTGGAGCTCATCATCGAACCCAGCCCCGCCACGGCTACCATCAGCAACACCAGCAGGCGCGCCTCGCTGTTGCCGGCCCGCTCGCTCATCCATTCGCCGATACGGTAGGCAATGCCGGTGCGCACCAGGCCTTCACCGATCACGAACAAGGCGGCGATCAACACCACGTTGGGGTCACTGAAACCGGCCAGCGCCTGCTCCACGGTGAGGATGCCCGACAGCGGCAGGGCGAGGATCACCAGTAGCGCGACCACGTCCATGCGTGGGCGGTTGATGACGAACAGGGTGATGACGATGGCCAGCAGGCCGAGGACCCAGAGCAGCTCTTGGTTCATGGGGAGGGGGTGTTCCTTCACACGGGGGCACGATAGACAGTAGCAGCCAGTGTGCCGGATTGCGGTGAAGGGGGTATTGATGTGCTGCAACAAAAAGGGCCGCTAGGCGGCCCATCGCTGGCAAGCCAGGCTCCCACAATGACTGCGCATGGCTTGAGGTCAATGCGGTCGACGTGGGAGCTGGCTTGCCGGCGATGGGCTGCGCAGCAGCCCTTCAGGTCACCGGATCAGTGACGGTGACGGCGGTGCTTGCCGTTGTTGTCGCCCAGGTGGTTGCCGATGGCACCACCGGCTGCGCCACCCAGGCCGGCGCCCACGGTGGAGCCGGTCTTGCCGCCTACCGCGCCGCCCAGCAGCGAACCGCCGGCCGAACCCAGGCCACCGCCGATGGCGGCTTCGGTACGGTTGCCCTTGCGTGCACCTACCGCACTGCCGGCTGCGCCGCCGAGGCCGGCGCCGATGGCCGCCCCCGTTTTGCCGCCGATCTGTTGACCGACAACGTTACCCAGAACACCACCCAGGCCACCGCCAATGGCGGCGGTACCGTCACCGGCGAAAGCGCCCTGGCACAGCAGCAGGCCAAGGGCAAGGGAAGGCAGAGTCAGACGCATGATACGAACCTCAAAGGAATCATCAGGTTAAGGTGCCGCGCAACGGGCGGCGGGCCAGGGTTGAAAAAGACGCTTCAGCGGTAGTAGCGGTCACCACGGTATTGACGATTGTCATCATCGTCGTCGCGGTCATGCCGATGGTGGTGGCGATGGCCACGATCGCGATCACGATCACGGTCACGCCAGCCATCGTCGTCGTCATGGTAGCGATGGCTATGGCACCCTGCGGTCAGCAGGACAACGGCAATCAGCGAAAGGCTTGCAAGACGGGTCATCACGATATAGGTCCTTGATCCGCAAAGGTTTACGGCACACCCTCTGAGACTGGAAAGGATCCATTTGGTTTCGCTGGCAGGCAAAAATTTGTCGTGCCAGCGATGAGCGGCGGGGAAAGTGTGGAATCAGTGGGTTGGCTGAATTGCCAGCACCACACCGTTGGTGATCTGCACCAGCACGTAGCGCCCCCCCATGTCTACCCAGTGGCTCTCCTTTTCCGGCGCTGGCAGGCCCTTGGTTTTCCAGTCCTTGATTGCCTGGTCATCGCGTTTGTACTGGTCGGGTGCCTTGTCGCCGACCTTGAGCTCGCGGTTGTGGGTTTCTGGCGCGGTGATGCTTTCTTCGCCGGAGGGGGCTGCGGTGGCAGCGAGGGGCAGGCAGGGAAGGGCGGCGAACAGCAGGTAGTGCAATTTCATGACGTTCTCCTTGTGGCGGAATGCCTTATCTGCGACAGCCACCTGCGCGTGACAATTCACTCGCGATGCTTGCCAGTGCTAGAGTCGCCTTCTTTTTTACCCTGAGGATGGAACATGCGTGCGATTCTGCCGATGGCTGCGGCGCTGATGCTGGTCGGTTGTGCTTCTGCGACCATGGAAACGGCCCGCGGCGGCAAGCCGAGCGCGCAGCTCGACTCGCACAAGGCGCCGGAACTGGTGGCCCAGTGCATCCAGTTCAGCTGGCAGGAAGAGAAGGTATTCGGCGACGACGCCAGTGGTTATCTCGAACCACGCAAGCAAGGTGGCTTCACCGTGTATACCCGTGAGGCCGAGGCGTTCGTGGACGTGTACCCGCAGGTGGGTGGGGCGCGGGTGGATTACTACGCGCAGAAGAACGACGGTGTGGCCCTGCAGCGCCGGGCGGCGGCGGCGACCTGCCTGTAACGGCTGGCTGACTTGGCAGGGGCTCTGTGTGGTCGGGTGGGAGCGGGCGCGCCCGCGAACACCGGCGTAGCCGGTGCCAGCCACCGCGTTGTTTCTTCGCGGGCACGCCCGCTCCCACAGTGACCGCACCAGCTTTACAATTTTTAGCAAGGCTTTTGTGTCGCAGGGAGATTGGTGGAGGCTAGCATGAGCCCCCACGAATCAAGGAAGGCACCATGGACCGCTCACTGCAACTCAACCGCGCCAGCTGGGATGAACGTGCCCCGTTGCACGCTGCTTCCAACGACTACGAAGTCGAACGGCTCGTCCAGCATCCCGAGCACCTTTCCGAAACCGTACGCTTCGACCTGCCGTTGCTTGGCAATATCGACGGGCTCAACGCCGTCCACCTGCAGTGCCACATCGGTACCGATACCCTCTCGCTGGCGCGCCTTGGCGCCAAGGTCTGTGGCCTGGACTATTCCGCGGCTTCGCTGGCCGAGGCGCGGGCGCTGGCCCAGCGCTGTGCGGCACCCATCGCGTATGTCGAGTCCGATGTCTACCACGCCGACAAGGTGTTGCCGGCCGGCACGTTCGACCTGGTCTACACCGGCATCGGCGCGCTCTGCTGGCTGCCTCGCATCGAGCCGTGGGCGCGTACAGTCGCGGCCCTGCTGAAGCCGGGCGGCCGGTTGTTCCTGCGCGACGGGCACCCGATGCTGATGGCAGTCAACGAAGACCACCAGGACCGCCTGCAACTCGAATACCCGTATTTCGAGCACGAAGAACCGACGGTGTGGCACAACGACCAGACCTACGTCGAAACCGAGCAGCGCCTTTCCCACACCGAAACCCACGAGTGGAACCACGGCCTGGGCGAGGTGATCAGCGCCTTGCTGGCCCACGGTCTGCAGCTGACCGCCCTGGTCGAGCACCAGAGCATCCCCTGGGAGGCGCTGCCGGGGCAGATGGTCAAGGGCGACGACGGTGAATATCGCCTGCGCGAGCAGCCCGCACGCCTGCCCCTGAGCTACACCCTGGTTGCAGTAAAAGCCTGATCAGGACAGGTAACCACCGTCGACATTGAGCGCGGTACCGGTGGTGTAGCTCGAGGCATCGCTGGCCAGGTACAACACGGCGCCGGCCATTTCCTTGGGGTCGGCCACGCGCTTGAGCGGGATCTGCTGCAGCGCGGCATTGAGGATGGCGTCGTTCTTCACCAGTGCCGAGGCGAACTTGGTGTCGGTCAGGCCTGGTAGCAGGGCGTTGCAGCGGATCCCGAACTGCGCGCACTCCTTGGCGAACACCTTGGTCATGTTGATGACCGCCGCCTTGGTCACTGAATAGATGCCCTGGAACAGGCCGGGTGAAACCCCGTTGATCGACGCCACGTTGATGATGCTGCCGCCACCTTGCTCGCGCATCAGCTTGCCGGCCTCGACCGACATGAAGAAGTAGCCCCGGATGTTCACGTCCACGGTCTTCTGGAAAGCACCCGGGTCGGTATCCAGCACGTTGCAGAACTGCGGGTTGGTCGCCGCATTGTTGATCAGGATGTCCAGCCGCCCGAATTGTTCGCGGATGCCGGCAAACACCTGCTGGATCTGCTCCAGTTCACCGATGTGGCAGGCCACCGCCGTTGCCTTGCCACCGGCGGCGATGATGGCGTCAGCCACCTGCTGGCAACCGTCGAGCTTGCGGCTGGACACGATCACATGGGCACCTTGCTGGGCCAACAGGTGGGCGATGGCCTCGCCGATGCCACGGCTGGCGCCGGAAACGAAGGCAATCTTGCCGTCGAGGTCGAACAGGTGGGTCTTGGACATGCTGTTTTCCTTGTTATCCGTCGTCTAGGTCGGGGCTCAGAGGCTGGACTTGGCGATGACCTGCAAGGTCATCTGCTCCAGCAAGCGGTTCATGTGGATGAACTGGGCAAAGCGCTTGTCCTGGGTCTGGCCGTGGTAATAGCGGTAGTAAATCTGCTGGACGATGCCGGCCAGGCGGAACAGGCCATAGCAATAGTAGTAATCGAAGTTGTCCAGGCGGATGCCGGCGCGCTCGGCGTAGTAATCGACGAACTGGCGGCGGGTGAGCATGCCCGGCGCGTTGCTCGGCTGGCGACGCATCAGCTGCACCGGCGCCGGGTCGTCGGCCTCGATCCAGTAGGCCAGGCTGTTGCCCAGGTCCATCAGCGGGTCGCCCAAGGTGGCCATTTCCCAGTCCAGCACGCCGATGATGCGCATAGGGTTGTCGGCATCGAGGATCACGTTGTCGAAACGGTAGTCGTTGTGCACGATGCCGGGCCTCGGGTGGTCGGCGGGCATTTTCTCGTGCAGCCAGGCAGTCACCTGTTCCCAGCGCGGGGCGTCGGGGGTCAGGGCCTTTTCATAGCGGCTGGTCCAGCCCTCGATCTGGCGCTGCACATAGCCTTCCGGTTTGCCCAGGTCGGCCAGGCCGCAGGCGTTGTAGTCCACCTGGTGCAGTTCCACCAGGCGGTCGATGAAGCTCTTGCACAGGGCCTCGGTGCGGTTGGCGTCGAGGCCCAGCTCGGCCGGGATGTCCGAGCGCAGGATAACGCCCTTGACCCGCTCCATCACATAGAACTCTCCGCCGATCAGGCTGCTGTCGGTGCAGTGCACATAGGCCTTGGGGCAGTAGGGGAAGCCGCTGTTCAGCTGGTTGAGGATGCGAAACTCGCGGCCCATGTCGTGGGCCGACTTGGCCTTCTGCCCGAACGGTGGGCGGCGCAGCACGAAGTCGCGGCCCGGGTAGCTGAGCAGATACGTGAGGTTGGAGGCGCCGCCAGGGAACTGGCTGATGCTCGGCAGGCCATCCAGGCCGGGGATGTTTGCCTTGAGGTAAGGGGCGATGACAGCCGCGTCGAGTTCTTCGCCGGGGCGTACCTGGGTGGACTGGTCGGTGAGCGTCATGCGTTTTCCTTATTCTCGATCGCAAGGACTATTGGCTAATCTAATGGTCCGCCGAGGATGGGACAAGCGTGCCAGATGCCATATAGGTGAGGGTGTTGCTGCCTGATCAACTGCCTTGATGAAGCGACTGGCCCTATCGCCGGCAAGCCAGCTCCCACAGGTACGGCGTCGTTCTGCAGGCAGGTGCTGACCCTGTGGGAGCTGGCTTGCCGGCGATAGGGCCCGAACAGGCGGGCAAAAAAAAACCGAAGCCGGTCAGGCTTCGGTTTTTCGATCATCCGCTATTTCCTGCCCTCAGGACGGGAACAGCTCGCTGAGCTTCATCGACAGCATCATGTCGCCTTCAACACGCAGCTTGCCGCCCATGAATGCCTGCATGCCGTCGGTTTCGCCGCTGACGATACCCTTCAGGGTTTCGCTATCCATCACCAGGGTGCAGTTGGCATCCCGGTTTTCGCCTTCCTGCAGGTCGCAGGTGCCGTCCTTGACGATCAGCGCGTAGTGCTTGTCTTCGTCGGTGATGTTGAAGCCGAACACCAGGTCCAGGCCGGCGGCAGCGGATGGGTTGAACTTCTCTTGCATCTTTTTAACGGCATCAGCTACGGAGGTCATGGCGCATTCCTTATAGAGTGATTTACACGTCCCCGCAGGGACACAACAAGCCGGGCTCATCGATAGGTGACAAGCTCCGGCGCCCTCAACAGCTGCACATGGGCCTGGCTGTTGAAGGAAGCCAGTGCCACGTCGCGGCCGCGGAACTTCAGCTGGCTGAGCGACGTGTTGATGATCTGCCAGTTCAGCGCGAACGCCTGTCCGGGGGTAATACGGGTAACCAGGTGGAGCAGGGCGGCAATGGTACCGCCCGAGGTGAAGATGGCGATATTGTCGCCGCTACCGGCAGCATCCAGTACGCGCTGCAGGCCGCCTTGCACGCGGGCGGTGAACGCCAGCCAGGTCTCCAGGCCATCGTCGGCATGTTCGCCATCGTGCCAGCGCTGCACCATCATTGCGAACAGGCGCTGGAACTCGCTGCGGTGCTGCGCGCCATTGCGCAGGATGTGCAGGGCGTCGGGCTCCTCAGGCAGCAGCCCGGGCAACAAGGCGCGGATCACACCATCGGCATCGAACTCATTGAATGCTGTATCGGTCTCAACAGCCGGCACCGGGCAGCCATTGGCGTGCAATGCATCAAGGGCCAGGCGCGCGGTATCCTGCTGGCGGCGCAGGTCGCCTGCCACGCAGCGGTCCAGCCTTACACCGAGCTGGGCCAGGTGCTCACCCAGGGCCTGGCTCTGGCGCACGCCCACGGGCGAGAGGACATCGTAGTCATCGGCGCCGAAGGAGGCTTGGCCATGTCGGATCAGGTAGAGGTTGCCCACGAAAGGTTCCGGCCTGTTGGAGGTTGCTGCGAGGTTAGGATGCGGCACACGGGCTGTCAACGAAAAAACATACAAGCGTTTGAAAAGGTTGTTTGAAAGATGTTGCCAGCGTTTACCGTGGCTGGCAGCACCTCAGGCGCAACGGTATGCTTGCATCAGTTACGCGCCGTAGTGGCGCAAGTCTTTAAGGAGTCAACGTGGAGTTTCTTGCTGAATACGCAAGCTTTCTCGCCAAAACCGCCACCCTGGTCATCGCCATCCTGATAGTGCTGTCGGCCATCGCCGGGCTGCGTGGCAAGGGGCGGCGCAAATCGGGTGGGCAATTGCAGGTCACCCGCCTGAACGAGTTCTACAAGGACCTGCGCGAGCGCCTGGAATCCGGCCTGCTCGACAAGGCCCAGCTCAAGGCCTTGCGCAAGCAGCAGGCCAAGGCGGAAAAGCGGCAGAAAAAAAGCAAGGCCGAGGAAAAGGGCCGGGTCTTCGTGCTGGATTTCGATGGCGACATCAAAGCTTCTGCCACCGAAAGCCTGCGCAACGAAATCACCGCGCTGCTCACCCTCGCCACCCCGCGCGACGAGGTGGTGCTACGCCTTGAAAGCGGTGGTGGCCTGGTGCACAGCTATGGCCTGGCCGCATCGCAGCTGGCGCGCATTCGCCAGGCTGGCATCCCGTTGACCGTGTGCATCGACAAGGTAGCCGCCAGTGGCGGGTACATGATGGCCTGCATTGGCGAAAAGATCGTCAGCGCACCGTTCGCCGTACTTGGGTCCATTGGCGTGGTGGCGCAGCTGCCCAACGTCAACCGCCTGCTGAAGAAGCACGACATCGATTTCGAAGTGCTGACCGCCGGTGAATACAAGCGCACCCTGACCGTGTTCGGCGAGAACACCGAGAAAGGCCGGGAGAAGTTCCAGGAAGACCTGGACATCACCCACCAGCTATTCAAGGACTTCGTTGCCCGCTATCGCCCGCAGCTGCACATCGACGAAGTGGCCACCGGCGAAGTCTGGCTGGGCGTCGCGGCACTCAACCGCAAGCTGGTGGACGAGTTGCAGACCAGCGACGAGTACCTCAGCGAACGCGCGCGCAACGCCAACCTGTTCCACCTGCACTACGCCGAACGCAAGAGCCTGCAGGAGCGAATCGGCATGGCTGCCAGTGGCACCGTGGAGAACACAGTGGTGGGCTTGTGGAGTAAACTCGGCCGCCTGCGCTAACACCTTGAACCTGTTGAAATTTTTTTTCGTTCAGGGGGTTGCAAGGTTAAAGGAATGAAGACATAATGGCGCCCATCGAAACGCAGCAAACTTTGAAAAAGGTTCAGCGTTTCAAGGAGATAGCGAAGCGCAAGCTGCTAGATCCGACCTTTGAGGCCGAGTAGCAAAGTGGTTATGCTCCGGATTGCAAATCCGTCTACGCCGGTTCGATTCCGACCTCGGCCTCCATCATTCGAAAGCCCCGCAGATTAACGTCTGCGGGGTTTTTCTTTGTGCGCAGAAAAACCGGATCGTTTCCGCATCATTTGGCATCGTTTCCGCATCAGCCCTTTATTTGGTCGGGCTGACCACCTCGCCGACACGGCGATAAACCCGCTTGGTGATTTCCTCCTTGGAGTGCCCAAGCAGCCGGCTGGCGTGGTTGATGTCCTCGATTTCCGACGCTGCCTTCGGTCGAATATCGCGGAACTGGAACTGCCGAACTTTCGTGGCCAGGTCTGTGTTGCCATCGGCAGTCAGCTTCCGAGCTGCCTTGTCACGCGCTTCGCTGAAGCGGTTCCTCAGCATTTCCCAGCTCATACGCAGGCCTGAGTCGTTGGTGATGAGGCGTGAGTTGCGCACACCGTGAAGCTTGCGCCGCTCGAGCAGCGCCTCGATGAACAGGCCAAGCCCGGTCAGCTCGCCATTGATATGCCGGCGAATGCGTAACTTCTTGTCGGTTTTGTTCTGGTCGACCCACAGGTAATCTTCGTCGAGGTCGACGGTGCTGAACTTCAGTGTGTCGGCGGGGCGCTGGCCGGCCAAATAGGCCAAGTCCATAGCGTCCTTGAGGCCCTGGTCGCCCTCGGCATATACCGCATCCCAGATTTCGTCGGCCGCGTAGAAGTCGCGTACCTTCTCCTTGTTGCGGCGAACTGCCAGGTATGGGTTGCGCTCGGCAAAGTCCCATTCCATGGCCATGGTGAAAACGTGCGAGAGCAGGGCGATCTCCCGGTTTGGGCGTTTCCCCTTCGCCCAGAAAGGCGACCATCCCCACTTGACCCTATCCACACTCAGCCCCTCGTCTACTCTGCGGATTACCTCGACCCGGGTCGAAGGCGCCACATTGAAACGACTGATGGGTTCATGGTCGTAACCATTGATTACGACCAGATCCAGTGATAGCTGTCGCAGGTAGTGATCCATCGACTCATAGATCGAGTACCGTCCGCACATAATTCCCCCTCTCGCCCGTCAGAATTCTCACCGTCCAGGATTGACCGGGCAGCCGATGCTGGATTTGCTGTATATGCATACAGCATGCTTCGGACCTTCCACCATGACTATCACTTTCTTGGGTACGCCAACCGGCGGTACCGAACCGCTCCCGCTGTATTCGTTTCGCGTGCCGGCCGGGTTCCCGTCGCCTGCTGCGGACCACCTGGAAGGCCATATTTCCCTTGATGAGTTATTCGACCTCCGCGCGCCCCATGTGTATCTAGTGAAAGTCGAAGGCGACAGCATGCAAGGGGCAGGCATCTATTCCGGGGACATCGTCATCGTCGACCGCGGCCGCGAGGCTGAACATGGCGATGTGGTGATTGCCGCAGTTAACAGCGAGCCAGTATGCAAGCGCCTGCATCGGCGCGATGGTGTGGTCATCCTGAAGTCAGAGAACCCGGCATATCCGCCGCGGTACATCATGGAAGGCGACGAGCTCGTGATCTGGGGCGTTGTGCGTTACAGCGTTCGTGACCATGCGCAGTGACCACGTGTTTGCGCTGATCGACTGCAACTCTTCTGGACCCTAATTAACCGTTAGCTTTGATTTTATCAATGTAATTCAATGCTTTAACCTTAGTAACTATTTTTAGGTTTTTCGAGCGTGTTCTACTGAACCCCGCAAATGGAATA